>JAWKQB010000003.1:300000-600000 GCA_041390365.1 Syntrophotaleaceae bacterium
TACCGTCCGGGTGCCACCACTCCGACCCAGCAGACTCCGGAAGTGTTCGTTTTCCCGAAACAGTTCGAAGCCCTCAAGCCCCATTACGATCGTGCCGTGGCCAAGGCCAAGCAGGCATCCACCGCCACCAAGAAGCGCGGCGTCGGCGTGTCTCTCGGCATCTACGGCTGCGGTCTCGACGGCCCCGACACCTCCGAAAGCTGGATCGAGCTGCTGCCTAACGGCGACGTCATGGTCGGCAACAGCTGGCAGGATCACGGCCAGGGCTCGGACATCGGTTCTCTGACCTTTGCCCATGAAGCTCTCCGGCCTCTCGGTCTGAAGCCGGAAAACATCAAGCTGCTCATGAACGACTCCGCCCTCACCCCCTGCTCGGGTCCCTCCGGCGGTTCCCGTCACAACGTCGTAACCGGCAACGCCATCCGCGTTTCCTGCGAAATGCTGCTCGAAGCCATGAAGAAGGCTGACGGCACCTACCGCACCTACGACGAGATGGTAGCAGCAGGCATCCCCACCAAGTACCTGGGCACCTGGACCACTCCTTGTACCCATTGCGACGTGGAAACCGGCAAAGGCGAACCGTTCTGCATCTACATGTACGGTCTGTTCATGTCCGAAGTCGAAGTCGACATCACCACCGGCGAAACCAAGGTTCTGCGCATGGTCCATGTGGCCGACGTCGGCACCATCACCAACCAGCTGGCCGTCGACGGTCAGATCTACGGCGGTATGGCCCAGGGCATCGGTCTGGCCCTGACCGAGGACTTCGAGCACATCAAGCCGCACTCCAACATGATCGGGGCGGGCTTCCCGTTCTGCAACGACATCACAGACGACCTGGAAATCATTTACGTCTGCGAGCCTCGTGAGCACGGCTACCGTGGGGCCGGCGGCGTCGGCGAACTGCCGCTGACCGCTCCCCACTGCTCGATCATCAACGCCATCGACAACGCCTGCGGCGCCCGTATCCGTCACCTCCCGGCTTACCCCGAGAAGGTGCTTCAGGCCCTGCAGTCCGACAAGAAGGCCTTTGACGTTGCCGACGCCCTCGAGGGCGGCTGGGTAGCCGACAGCGTTGATTCCGTACCGCCTCTGGCCAAATACGCCAAGAAGGCAGCCAAGTAACATGATGTAATCCCTGGTGGCGACACCGGCCAATTCCGGGGGCCGGTGCCGCCAGCCTTCGCCAGGGATTCTTGGAGGTGGAGGGCTGCCGCAAGGTGGTCCTCCACCTCCATATTTACATTTCCGGAGATTGAGCTCAAATTCGTTCCATCCGAATCAAACCGGATGGAACGAATTTTACTATGAGGCATCACCCTTGTTTTTCCTCGGCACCATCAAGACGCGACGGGAGATTGACCATTTATGGAAAAAGACCAACGCATCGAATGGGAGGCGAAGTGCATCCAGGAAGAGCCTCCCGCCTGCACGGCGACCTGTCCTTTGCATGTGGACGTGCGCCAGTTCATGCTCGAAATCAGCAAAGGCGACCTGGAAGCGGCTTATCAGGTCCTGAAAAAGCATATGCCGTTTCCCGGCATTTTTGGACGGATCTGTAATCACCCTTGTGAAACCCGGTGCCGCCGAGCGGAGGTGGGCCAAGCGCTGGCCATCGGCAGCCTGGAACGTCTTTGTGTCGAAAAACATGGTTCACCCGATCCGGTCAAACCCCTGCCGCGGAAAAACAAGCATATCGCGGTGATCGGCGGCGATATAGCCGGTTTGGTTGCCGCCCATGACCTGCGCAAGAAGGGCTTTGCGGTGACCCTTTTTGAGCCTGAAAAGATACTTGGCAAGACCTTTCGCAAATTTCCCGACAACCTGTTGCCCGCTGCCATCATCGATGAGGAACTCTCGGTTCTTGAAGGCATGAAAGTCGAAATCGTGCTGGGAGATTCCATAAATCAGGCTGTTTTTGATCGCCTTTGCAGCGAATTTGATGCCATTTTCATCGATCGCAGCAGTTCCGCCTGTTCCGCCCTGGCTCTTGCAAAGGACGACCAGGGGGAAATGGCTCTGGACCCTGCATCCGCCGCCACCAGTGTCGAGGGGGTTTTCGCCGGCGGCTGCGCTGGCGATGCGCCGATCATGCTTGCCGCAGCGGGCCGCAAGGGAGCTTTATCCATCGAGCGCTTCCTGCAAAAGGCTCATATGACCATCGGCCGGGAAGACGAGGGTCCCTTCGAAACCAGGCTTTTTACCAACCTCGAGGGGATCGAACCTCTGGACCGGATTGCTCCGGCCCGTCCCGATTCCGGCTACACACCCGACGAAGCCGCCCGGGAAGCAGAGCGCTGTATTCAATGCGAGTGCATGGAATGCGTCAAGGTCTGCCAGTATCTGGCGCACTATAAAAAATATCCGAAGAAGTACATTCGCGAAATCTTCAATAACGAAAAGGTCCTGCTCGGGGCCGCTCACACCTCCAATCAGTTCATCAATTCCTGTACCGATTGCGGTTTGTGCGCGCATGTATGCCCCAACAACCTCTCCATGGGAGAAATCTGCCGCCAGGAACGTCAATTCATGTTGCAGGAGAAATTCATGCCCCCGTCGGCCCATGAGTTTCCCTTGCAGGACATGGCCTTCAGCACCGGCGACGATTTTTCCCTCTGTCGTCATCAGCCAGGCACAAATCAAAGTGCTTACCTCTATTTCCCCAGTTGCATGCTCTGCGCCACTGCCCCTCAAGAGGTGTTGACCTCCTACGACTGTTTGTGTGAAAGCCTCTCCGGCGGTGTCGGCATTCTCCTTGGTTGTTGCGGTGCCCCCGCCTACTGGTCGGGTCGTGAAGAACTGTTTCGCGAAACCCTGGCAGGCATTCGCAAGCAATGGCAGGACATGGGCATGCCCCAGATGATTACCGCCTGTTGCAGCTGCCAGACCCTGTTCAAGGAGCATCTGCCCGAAATACCCGTAACGCCCTTATGGCAGACTTCTCCTGTTCAAGCCATCGGAGCCGGAAACGGGGAGAAGTCCAAACAACCCATAGCGGTGGTGGACCCCTGCATCAGCCGGGACGATCCCAAAACCCAGACGGATGTTCGAGCCATCCTGACCGGCCTCGGTTACAGGATTGAAGAACTCCCTCTATCCGGGGATATGGCAGAGTGCTGCGGCTACGGAGGCCTTGTTTTCAACGCCAATCCTCAGCTCGACAACGCCATCGTCACCCGGCGGGCAGCTGAGAGCGAACGGGATTACCTGGCCTATTGCGCCATGTGCAGGGACAAGTTCGTTGCCGCCGGCAAACGCACCGCGCACCTGATCGAACTCCTCTTCTCTTCATCTCCTGATAACGATCCCTGGGCGAGGGGATGGCTCTCCTGGACCGATCGGCGCACCAACCGCCTCCGGGTCAAACAGGACCTGCTGACCCGTCACGGCGAAACCGCGGAGCGTGCCATGGAATCCTACGAACATATCAAATTGTATATCGAACCCGAAGTCATGCGCTCTATCGACAGCAGGCGCATCCTGGAGAATGACCTGCGTCAGGTGATCGCCCAGGCCGAAAAAACCGGCCGCCGTCTGTTTAATAAGGAAATGAATTGCTTTCGAGCCAATTCCAAGCTCGGCAACACAACCTTCTGGGTGGATTACCGGGCGGAACAGGATGGCTTTCGGGTGCTCAAAGCCTTTTCTCATCGAATGGTTATCACGGGGGTGGAATCATGATACCGCAGGAAGAAGCCGACAAATGGATCTGTCATGAGTGTGGCAAGCCCCTTGAGAAAAGGAAGGTGGGATTCTCCTATATGAAGGGTTCTTTCCACGCCGAGCTGCCAGTGTGCACCGGTTGCAAACTGGTTCTTATCACCGAGGAACTGGCAACCGGGAAAATGGCCGAAGTTGAGCGGATTCTCGAAGACAAATAGAAACACAAAATACTTTCTGACTTTATGCACAAGTCCGGCATGAGCAGCGGTATCACCTGTCCATTGGGGGCACCGCACCTTTACGAAACCGAAGCCCTGCGCCAGGCAACCGGGGAAACTCTGCGTCCCGGAGGCCTGACTTTGCTCCAGGAGGCGATGAAGCTCCTGCATTGGCCGGCAGGAAGCCGAGTGGCGGATATCGGCTGCGGAATTGGTTCAACTGCGGCATATCTGAGAGAAAAACATGGCTTGCAGACCTTCGGCATAGATCTTTCCGCTCGACTGCTCGGGGAGGCAGCATCCCGGCATGTCGATCTGCCTCTGGTTCGCGGGCGGGCAGAAAATCTCCCCTTTGCCGACGGATCCCTTGCAGGCCTGACCTGCGAATGTGTTCTTTCACTGACCAGGGACCCGGATCGAACCCTGCAGGAATTTCAGAGGGTGCTTGCCCCCGGGGGAACGATGGTTTTGAGCGATCTGTATCGCCGCAAAAACGCCGATGCCGGAAGCGTTCCGAAAAATTGCTGTCTTTCGGGCGCGGTGAGCAGGGAGCGTTTATTCAACTGGTTACATGAAGCCAAACTCGAAATCAAAGTCTGGCAGGATCGATCCCACCTTCTCGCTGAATTGGCGGCGCGCCTCGTGCTTTTGCACGGCTCTCTTGAATCTTTCTGGGAGCAGTTTGCCCCTAACAGCGAAGGTCATTCACTGCATCAAGCTGTACAAGCTATCCGACCGGGATATTTCCTGCTGATTGCCAGGAAATTCTGATCGGGGAAAAATCGACAACCACCTCAAACGGCCTTATCCGAGCCACGGGCTCACAATGGCCAAGCAAAGGATGACATCGTGAACGAACTGTCATGCATGCTGGAACTGGCCCAAAAGGGCTACTACTGTTCGCAGATCCTTTTGGC
Organism: Syntrophotaleaceae bacterium; assembly: GCA_041390365.1. Lineage (NCBI taxonomy): Bacteria > Pseudomonadati > Thermodesulfobacteriota > Desulfuromonadia > Desulfuromonadales > Syntrophotaleaceae > Syntrophotaleaceae bacterium. The sequence continues at coordinate 304,799 of JAWKQB010000003.1, forward strand.
TCTCGGACTGGAAAATTGCGGAAGGACCAATCCGGACCTTATTCGAACCATGGCCGGCCTGGCTCATGGCGCCGGATTCGGGGATGGGACCTGCGGTGCCCTGACGGGAGGCATGTGTCTGCTGGCCTTTTATTCAGCCCAGGGTTCCGATGACGAAGAGGAGCATGTGGCTTTCATGGGGATGCGCATGCAACTGGCTGATTGGTTCAAGGAGTTTTACGGCGAACAGTACGGTGGTATTGACTGTGCATCGATTGTCGGCGACGACCCGGATCCTAAATTGCGCTGTGGCCAGATCGTGGGAGCAGTCTATCTCAAGGTCAAGGAAATTCTGGCGGAAAACGATTTTGAACTTTCGGAGTGCAAGGCATGACTGAAGGATTTACCGCACTTCCGATTGAAACAGCCAGTCTTTGTCCCACCTGCCTGAAGCGCCTTCCCGCCCGGCGCGAAGTTGTCGGTGATCGGGTAGATCTGGTCAAGAGCTGTCCCGAACACGGCGAATATCGTGCTTTGATCTGGCAGGGACCGCCACACCTCTCCGAATGGAACCGGCCCAAAACACCTTCCCAACCCCCTGTCTGCTACGGGGAAGTCAAAAAGGGTTGCCCCTTCGACTGCGGCCTCTGCCCGGAGCATGGCCAGCACAGCTGCTCTGCCCTCCTGGAAGTGACCGGCCGGTGCAATCTTCGCTGCCCGGTCTGTTTTGCGGACAGCGGTAAAGAAGAAGTTGCCGACCCGCCTCTGAGCGTCATCGACAGCTGGTACCGGGCCGTTCATAATGCCAGCGGGAAGAGCATCGTCATCCAGTTATCCGGAGGGGAACCGACGATCCGCGACGACCTCCCGGTCATTATTGCCTTGGGGCGCCGGCAGGGGTTTTCCTTCATCCAGCTCAATACCAATGGCCTGCGACTGGCGGACAGCCCCTATTATGCCCGGGAACTTAAGGAAGCCGGCCTGGCTTCGGTCTTTCTTCAGTTCGATGGCACCACCGACGCCATTTATGAGCGCCTGCGCGGCAAAGCCCTGTTGCCTCAGAAAATCAAGGCCATCGATCACTGTCTGGCCGCCGGTCTGGGTGTAGTTCTGGTGCCGACCGTTGTGCCGGGCGTCAACAGCAACAACCTCGGCGCCATCCTTGATTTCGCCTTGCAACGTGCTCCTGGGGTTCGCGGCGTCCATTTTCAGCCGATCAGCTACTTCGGCCGTTTTCCCGCTCCCCCTTCAGATCAGGATCGGATGACCTTGCCGCAGATTCTCCGCGGCATTGAACAGCAGACCGGGGGTCGAATGCGGGTCGACAATTTCGCTCCTCCCGGCTGCGAACATTCCCACTGCTCGTTTCATGGCAACTTCCTGGTCAACCCGGACGGTTCCCTGCTGCCTTTGACCAATAAGGACAGCTGCTGCTGCAACAAGCCGACTCCTGCTGCGGAGGGTGCCCGCAAATCAACGGACTTTCTCACCCGCCAATGGGCTGCCCCGCAGCAATCGACACCTCCTCGCAACGGCGCTCCGGAGAGCCTGGACAGCTTTCTGGAAAGGATCAAGACCCATACCTTTGCCGTTTCGGCCATGGCCTTCCAGGACGTATGGAACATCGACCTGGAACGGGCCCGGAATTGCTGTATTCATGTCCTGACCCCCCAGGAAAAGCTGGTTCCCTTCTGCTTGTACAATCTCACCTCGGCGCAGGGAAGGTCTCTTTACCGAGGTCACGAAGATGCAACTTAGCCCGTTGGATGCCTGGATTCTCAAGGAGTTGGGCCAGAAGCAGGATGAAAGACTTGACCTGACCCGTTTACGGGAGCACCAGTTGCGACAAATAAATTGGACCCTGGCCCATGCTGTCGCCAACAGCCCGTTCTATCGATCGAGGTTGGCTGAGCGGGTTGAGCTGCCCCTGGCTTCCCTGGCGGAATTGGCCCGGCTGCCCTTCACCACCTCGGCCGATCTCTGCCGGGAAGGGCTGCAGATGCTTGCCGTCAGCCAGGGACAGATCGACCGCGTGGTCACCCTGGAGAGTTCGGGAACCACCGGCCCGGCCAAAAGACTCTATTTCACCGGGGAGGAACTGGCGCGCACTCAGGCTTTTTTTCGTTGCGGAATGTCCCAGGTGTTGAAACGCGGATACCGCGCACTCGTGCTGCTGCCGGGAGAACTGCCGGCCAGCGCGGGGGACCTTCTGGCCCGGGCTCTCGAACCAATGGGCGTATCCTGTCACGTGCACGGCCTGGTCAGGGACCCAGGCGCCTGTGCCGCGCTTCTGAAGGAGGAATCCTTCGACTGCGTCGTGGGGATCCCCGTGCAGGTTCTGTCCGTCCTTCGCCAGCCGCTGTCGGCAAAAATTCCGCCTGGACGGATCAAAAGCGTGTTTTTGACCTCGGATTTCGTTCCCCGGGCTCTGGTCGAGGAGATCGGCCGGCTATGGAGATGCCCGGCCTTCAATCATTTGGGCATGACGGAAATGGCCCTGACAGGCGGGGTCGAATGCCTGGCTTTGGCCGGATATCATCTGCGGGAGCCCGACCTCTACTTCGAGATCGTCGATCCGGGCACGGGGCGGGTGCTGCCTGCTGGACAAACGGGGGAAGTTGTAGTGACCACGCTGACCCGCTCCGGCATGCCGCTGATCCGTTACCGCACCGGCGATCTTTCCGTTTTCCTATCCGATCCCTGCCCCTGTGGCAGCAGGCTGCCCCGGCTGGGCAAGCTGCGGGGGCGATTGGCCAAGCGGGTCGACCTGGGTCGCGGTGAACGGCTGGGCATGCCTGATCTGGACGAAGACCTGTTTACCGTTCCCGGCCTGGTCAATTTCCAGGCCATGCTGACTCGGGATTGCGGCGTCAACCATCTGTCATTGGCCGTCGAATCCGTTGCCGGCCTGGAACAGGCCACCTTGCGGGAAATCGACCGCCGACTGCCGACGATCCCGCCGATTCGGCGTGCTCTGGATGCGGGAACGTTGAATTTGCCCCCGGCCATTCTTTGTGCGGCTCCGCTGCCCGTCTCCGCTACCGTCAAACGAAACATTGAAGATTTGAGAAAGGAGTTTTAATCCCTTGCGAAACCTTATAAAAAACCTCTGCCAGCTCCTCGATTCGGGAGAAGACATTGTCGTCGCCACCATCGTCAGCAGCAGCGGTTCGGCTCCGCGCACCGCCGGCACCAAGATGATCATTCGTGCCAACGGTGAAATTTCCGGCACCATCGGCGGCGGACTGGTCGAGGCCCGCGCCCAGCAGACCGCACCCCAGGTCTACGCCAATCGCCATGCGCAGACCTACGTCTTCGACATGACCGGCGCCAACGCCGATACCATGGACATGATTTGCGGCGGCGAAGTGGAGGTGCTGCTTGAGCATATCGCTGCAAACGACAGTAACCGGGCCCTGTTTCAGGCCTGGCAGCAGGCCCTGGAGGACGGACGCCGGGTGCTGCTGGTGACTCCTCTGCAGAAAGATAGCCAGACCCGGGAAGGCCTGCGCTGCCTGATTGAAGACTCCACAATCGTGATGGGACCCGGTCAACTCGATGCCGAAACAGTCGAGCGCATCTGGACCGAAGCCAAGGGCAAAAACTTTCCGCTGCTGATCAAACTGCCGCAGGGGGATTTTTATGTAGAGCCCAGCTTTGTGCCGGCTACCCTGTTTCTGTTCGGCGCCGGTCACGTCTGCCAACCGACCGCCGCCCTGGCCCACATGGTCGGCTTCAACACCGTGGTCCTCGACGATCGGGAGGAATTCGCCAACCGCAAGCGTTTTCCCACTGCCAGCACCATTCATGTGGTCGGCTCCTACGAAGGCTGCATGAACCATCTGGACATCGACGCCAGCAGCTATCTGGTCATCATCAGCCGCGGACACCGTCACGATCAGACCCTGCTGCACCAGGCCCTGCACACCGGAGCCGGCTACATCGGCATGATCGGCAGTCGCGGCAAACGGGACAAGATCTATCGAAACCTGCTTGACGAAGGGGTTCCCCAGGGAGCCTTGGACAAGGTCTATGCTCCGATAGGGATGGCGATCGAGGCGGAAACTCCCGAGGAGATTGCCGTCAGTATCGTTGGCGAACTGATCCTGGCCCGAGCCCGCAATCAGGTGAAAAATGGCTGATTCCTTTGCCGCTATCATCCTGGCGGCCGGTCAGTCGAGGCGCATGGGGGAATTCAAGCCGCTGCTGCCATTGGGGGAATCAACCGTTCTTGAGCACGGTGTTGCCCTGTTCCGCAGGTCGGGGATTCGCGATCTGCGGGTGGTAACCGGTCACGAGGGGGATCGGCTCCAAGACCTCTTGCATTCTCTGCAAGTACCGCGAGTGGACAATCCTCGGTACCGGGAGGGGATGTTTACTTCCATCCAGGCTGCCGTTCGCACCCTGCCGGAAGGGATCTCGGCATTTTTTCTTCTGCCGGTGGATATTCCTCTGGTGCGCCCTTCGACGGTAAAAACCCTGCTGCGAGCCTGGCATACAGGTCGGCAAGGTATCATCCAACCGGTATTCAACGGAATCTACGGACACCCGCCGCTGATCAGCATCCGCTATCGCGACATTATCCTCGGTGCCGATGGTGAAGGCGGGCTGAAAAAACTGCTTCGCAATTTTTTCGAAGACACCCTGGAACTGGAGATTTCCGATGAATACGTGCTGCTGGATATGGATACGCCGGAGGACTATGAATTGCTCTGTCATCGGTGGAACCGGCAGGGGATCCCCACGGAGAAGGAATGCGAACACCTGCTGGCCCACCAGTTCGACCTGCCGCGCCATACTGTTGAGCATTGCCGGCAGGTTGCCCGAATCGCTGTCCGGATGGTAGATGAATTGAACAGGAAGGGGCTGAGCATCGATCGGGAGCTGATTCTTGCCGCAGGGCTTCTTCACGACTGCGTCCGCTCGCAACCACATCATGCCGTAGCGGGGGAAAAAGCTCTGCGTCAGCTGGGATTTCCGGAAGTCGGTAGCGTCGTCGGTCAACATATGGATCTGAGCGTCTCGGACGACCCGAAACCTTCAGCCGCCGAAATCCTTTACCTGGCTGATAAACTGATTGGCGGACATCACCGTCTCGATCTCAAAAATCGATTCGAGGAAAAAAAGAAGCGCTACGCCGGTCAGTCCGAAATTCTGGATAAGATAGAATCCCGCCTGCAGGCGGCACTGAAAATCAAAGGGAAGCTGGAGTCTTTTTTAGGCAGCTCTCTGGAGAAGGTTTTGACTGAAAGTGAAAACGAAAACATCCAACAAGCCTGAACAGGCGGAAACCCTGTCCGGCGGCAGTGAACCCGGGTGCACCTGCTACCTGATCCGCCACGGCGACACCCGCCAGGATGAAGTAAAACGCTACATCGGCCACACTGACCTGCCCCTCAATGCCCTGGGCAGGGACCAGGCCAGAGCACTGAAAAAGCGTCTTGCCCACATCCCTTTCGACCGCATCTACAGCAGCGATCTGCGCCGATGCCTGGAGACGGCCAGGATCATCGCCGGACCCCAGGGGAAGGGAATCCGGAAGCTGCCGTCTCTGCGGGAGATCAACCTCGGGGAATGGGAGGGTCAGCCTATGGCCAGCATCCGCCGTCGGTTCCCGGATCAATTCGAGAACCGAGGGCGGGATCTGGCAAGATTTCGCACTCCGGGAGGAGAAAGTTTTCACGAACTCCAGGCTCGCGTGGTACCTGCTTTTCTCGAGCTCATCAACAACACGGAAGGAAATCTCCTGGTTATCGCTCATGCCGGAGTCAATCGAGCGATCCTCTGCCATCTGCTCGACCGCCCCCTCGATGAACTCCTCGAGCTTCCTCAGTCCTATGGATGCCTCAATATCATCGAACGTCAAGGCGACCGCTTAAGCGTAAAATCGATCAACCAGGCTGAGAATAGCTTCCGTATTTGAAAGAAAATATTGACCCGTTTTTATCTTGAACTGCAGTTTCCAGAAGCCTAGGATGTTTGCTCAAACTGGAAAAAGGAGAACAAAATGGACATTCTGCACCAATCTCAAATTCGCCTGGCCGCCCTCTGCAGGGAAGCCGCTCTGGTGCCCGAACTGCCTCTGGAGGTACGCTGCCTTACTCCCGATGAAGCGATCGGGGTCCGGGCGGACGAGAACTTCGTCATCAAGAAGGGCAAGGAGCGGGTCATAGAAGCCACCTTCGGTGAATCCCGGGGTCAGGCCTTCACCGATCATCCCGGAAACTGGAAAGGCAGCCTCGGCGAACTCCTCGAGATGGAACTGGACGATATCGGCAAAAGAGCCATTTTTACTGCCGGGCTCAATGCCGTTCTTCGCAGTCTCGGCGAGGCTGAAGGAACCATCCACTGCCGCAACGAAGACCCGACCCGCTGCGGCGAAGAGCTGACCCAGCTTCTTTATGAAAAGTTCGGCGTTCGCAAATACGGAATCATCGGCCTGCAGCCGGCCATACTGGACGCCATGACGGCCGGTTTCGGCAGCGCCAAGATCCGCGTATTGGACCTGAACGAGGACAACATCGGGCAGAAAAAGTTCGACGTCACCATCTGGGACGGTGAAAAAGATCTCGACCGCCTGCTCGAATGGTGCGATGTGGGCCTCGCCACCGGCTCCTCGGTCGTCAACGGATCGATCAACGGCTTGTTACAGCGTTTCCAGGAAGCGGGAAAACCTTTGGTCTTCTTCGGCAATACAGTTTCAGGGGTCGCTGCACTGCTCGAGCTGGACCGCGTCTGCCCCTTCGCCGACTGAGGTCATGCTGAGGTATGATCTCCGAAAATGAACTGATAGCTCTGTTCAATTCCCCAACACGGGTGATGAAGGCCGAAAAGAGCCTGCGCGAAGCCGGATTGCCCTGCCGCCTTGTCCCTGCCCCAAGGGAAGTTGCCGAAGGCTGCTCCATGGCTCTGCGTTTCGCCGACTCTGACAAGGTGGCAGTTTTTCGCGAGCTGGCGAAAAAAAATCTTTTGCCGCCCCGCCTTTACTGTAAACGAAAAGAAGGTTTTTTTTCACTGCCCCTCCCCTCTGCCGAATAGAGCAAAGAGCCCCTTATGCCCATCTATCTCGACAATGCAGCCACGACCTTTCCCAAACCTGAAAGCGTCTACCAGGCCGTTGATCAGACCCTGCGCCGGTGCGGAGTCAACCCCGGGCGCGGCAGCTATCGTCTGGCCATGGAAGCCAGCAGGATCATTTTTGAGACGCGGGAGAGCGTGGCCGAACTTTTCCATATTTCCGACTCTGCGCGCGTGGTTTTCACCGCCAATGCAACCGAGGCCATCAATCTGGCCCTGTTCGGCCTGTTGCAGCCGGGGGACCGGGTGATCACAACCACCATGGAACACAATGCCGTCTGCCGCCCCCTGCACCTGCTGGCAACCCGCGGGGTTGAGGTGGTGCGGGTCCCGGCGGACCCTACCGGCCTGGTTTCACCGTCCACCATTCGTGACGCAGCGTCTGCCTCAGGGCACAAAACGAAACTGGTGGTGCTCTCCCATTGCTCCAATGTCACCGGCACCATCCAGCCGGTGCCGGACATCGGCCGATGGTGCCGGCGGGAAGGCATCCTGTTCATGATCGACGCTGCCCAGAGTGCCGGACTGCTCCCCATCGACGTCCAGGACATGGGCATTGACCTGCTGGCCGCACCCGGGCACAAAAGCCTGTTCGGTCCGCCGGGCACCGGCCTGCTCTACCTCGCCGACGGTTTGCAGCCAGCCCCTTTGATCTACGGCGGAACCGGCGGGAATTCTCTCTCGACCTCCATGCCGGAAGAACTCCCGGAGCGCCTGGAAAGCGGCACTCTTAACACCCCCGGCCTTGCCGGCCTGCTCGCCGGCATCAACCATGTCCGCCAACAGGGGCTGGACAGAATCCATCAGCACAAGACCGGCCTTCTCGAACAATTGATTAGAGGGTTGCAAGCCTTGCCCGGCATCCGCATCTATGGCCCAGGTGCTGCAGAACAGCATGGAGGAGCCGTATCCTTTAACGTCGAAGGCCGGGATCCGGCAGAAATCGGCTATCTGCTCGACGAGAAATATGGAATTTGCGTCCGAACAGGACTGCATTGCGCTGCCGACGCCCATCGCACTATCGGCACACTGCCCTCTGGTACCATTCGCGTCAGTCCGGGGCTGTTCAACTCACAAGCCGACATCGACACACTGCTGATGGCTGTGGAAAAAATCGTCTCAAAAACCTGACTCTGGAGAATAGACCATGCGTCTCCCCGTTCCGACATCCGTCATCTTTCTTCTTTTGGCCTTTTGTCTGTCCGGAAGAACAACCACTTCTCAAGCCGCGGCCGAACCCCTCACGCTCAGGGTCTCTGCCGGTGTCGGCCTGAAGGACGTTCTGCAAACCCTGCAAAAGACCTATGCGGAGAAGCAACCAGACGTCAGGATCGAGTTCAATTTTGCCGCCTCTGGTGTTTTGGTCAAACAGATCGAGCAGGGTGCTCCCGTCGATCTTTTTCTCGCTCCCGGCCGACAGCATCTTCAAGCCCTGATCGACGCCGGCTCAACCGATGAAATGCATTCCTGTGCTCTGGTCGGCAACGATCTTGCTCTGATTGTGTCACGGGAAAAAGCGAATCAAATTCAGGGGTTTTCCGATCTGGCAGGGAAAGCTGAAACTCTGGCCATCGGCCAGCCGGAATTCGTGCCGGTCGGCAGGTACGCTCAGGAGGCCCTCACCCACCTCGGCCTCTGGAAGGATCTTCAATCGAAAGTGGTATTTACCAAGTGCGTGCGTCAGATAACGGTCTACGTGGATTCCGGCAATGTCGATGCCGGTCTCGTTTTCAGTTCGGAAACCAAACTGCTCTCGAACGGCAGAGTCGTCACCCTGGCCCCTGCGGACAGTCATTCACCTGTCGTCTTTTCCATGGCCGGCATCCGCGGAACGAAACATCCTGAGGCCCTGGAAGCCTTGATGGCATTCCTGAAAAGTCGTGAAGCCGCAGCCATATTCATAGATTTCGGCTTCAGGCCCTTAACCGGAGAATAAAACAGTGGAAGCCGCAGAAAGAAACCGGACCATGGCAGGTCGAGAAGAGAAAGGGGTATATAGATCGCCAGCAACCTGCTTATGACACCGGCATACTCAGAAGCTCAATCATACTGTCAATCTTGAAAGGAAATTGCAATGGCAACAAAAAAATGCGCGACTTGCGGCATAGAACTCGATCCCGAAAGTCTGAATGCCAAAAAATGCTCCGAGTGCGGTGCCTGGTTCTGCCACCTCCACTGGGGCCAATACAAATGGCAATGCGTTTTGTGCAAATCTTACGCACTTACCAACAAACACAACAACCCCGAAGGCGATTTCAGTTAAATCGGTCTACAAATTAGAGATCCGAATAATTCATAGCCCCGCTTTCGCTGAAGCGGGGCTATGTTGTTCAGGACAACACAGATTATCAACGATATCGATTGGAGTTCAACACCATAAGACCGGAAATCAGGAAAGGTTGTCACCTCTCGTCAGAAAGCCAGAGATAACGTTGCATATATCGTGAAAGGTGCCCCTACCTGATACGTGGATCCTAGCGTAGTGTAGTCAGAAGTATTGATGATACTGATGTACTCTTTGTCGAAAACGTTGTTCAACCATAGAGAAATGTTTAGATCTTTGACCCAGGAATTCGAGAAATTCTTATCATAGGAGACACCGAAGTCGAAGACTACGGCGTCGTCGATTTTTTCTTCCTGAAGGATATCACCGTATCGGCTGGACCAGTATCGGACAACCGGTGAAAAAGTAAAGTCTCCGATGCGGTAACTCGCGATCCCTTTTACCAAAAATTCAGGGGCATCAGGCACCTGGTTCCCTTTAACAGAAATAGTTGTGCCTGCCTGGTCATTAATATCCTCCGAAAAATAGAAGCGGTTGTAAGAAAAAGAGCCATACAAGGACAGGTTCCTAATAGGCATGACCCCGGCCTCCAGTTCAAAACCGTAGGCCTCCGCATCGAAAATGGCTGCTGGAAATGTCGCATCAAGGGATGCATCGTAATAGGTGGCTGTCTTGTTTTTGTGCTTGGCATAATAGACGGTGGGAACGATATACAGCTTTTCCGAGATATATCGGAATCCAAAATCAAAGCTGTCCGCGATTTCCAATTCCTGGTTGTCCCAAAGATTCTGCAAGGTGATCCCCCTGCTATTGAAAGCAGCTTGTTGGGAAATATAAAAAGGATAAAGGGCCACGCTCATGCCATAGTTTCTGCCGTAGGAAAAGTAGCAGCTCAAGGAATCGGTGAGGGCATAGCTCAAGCTGGCATTCGGAAGGACCTCCTCGAAATCCTTGGAATCAGCGCTTGCGCCGGGGATAATGGAGGAGGCCATGTCAAGGGCTGTTTGATAACCGACATCCGGAATTCCTTGAGTATTGTATGTGGTTATTTTTGGCATTGAATAATCAAGGTATTTAAGGCCGGCCTGGAATTGAAATGGTCCGAAAAAATATTTGCCGGAAACATAAGGCATATTCTGACGATGTCGTGATGAATTGGAGAGAAGTTGCCATCTGTCGAAAATCAGCGTGTCGTTTGACACCTGATATAATTTCCAGGAAGTGGGCGGCCCGGGTCTTTCCTGTTCAAGGTAAAAATAGCCGATATCAAACGAGAAGGCGTCGATCATCATAGAATATCCTGCCTGGAAACCATACAGATCATGATCGATATCCCATCTGCGAATCCGATTTTGACCATTTCTCATGGTTATCGTTTCCTGGTAATAACCTTCATCCTTCCAATAAAAAGGTTTTAATATGACTGATGCATCTTCTGAGAAAGAATATTCAATACTGCCAAACAAATTGTAATCCTCGAATTTATTTTTATTGTATCCGTAATAAAAATAATCAGATGGATTTTTGGAAAAATCGAAATTGTAGTTTTCGCCAAGCGACGAAGCCTGTCCAAAATTCAGCACTCTATACGGATTTGCCTCTACTTCGTTATAAATGGAGAAGGCCTCAATTTTGAGTCTATCGCCGAGTTTTTGGGTTAAGCCCAGCATTGCATTGTTCCGTTCGGAATCTCCCTCTCCCTTCCACTTGTCTGCGGCAGTATGGGAATAGGACAGGAATCCGGCCGTTCGGGATGGCAGAACCCCTGAATCGAGCCGCAGATAAGTCCTTCCGGCATCATGACTGCCCAAGGCCTGCTTGAGATTGAAGCCGAAGCTGTCTGTTGGCCGCTTGACTTCCATATCGATTTTCCCACCGATATTCGTGAGACCGAATCCCTGGTCCCCTGGAAGGCCGCCCTTATAAATGGATATGCTGCTGAAATTTTCCAAATCGTAGATATTGGCACCTCCTCCAGGCCTTCCCGACACCGGAAGGTTTTCCACGTTAATTGGGGTGGAGGGGTTGCCTCCCCCCGTCGGCTCAATACCCCTGAACCGGAACGATTCGTGATAATTGCTCATATCCCCCAGGCCTAGAGGGTCCACGCTCTGCTGGTGCACGGATGGGATCAGATTGATGGCCTTTGGCACGGACATCTTGTATGTGGGTCCGAGGGTGTTGATCCCCTTGTCCGTGATTTTTGTCTTGGTGCTGGTGTCCGTAAAAAGAGGCCCCACAAACTCTTCTTCCTTGAATTTGCCTTCGACTTCAATCTCTGGCAACGTGACGACATCCTTTTTCTGATGCTCATCCTGGGCAGCCGCGGGGGTGAAAAACATGGTCAGCAGAACGAACAGCACAGACCCGATGCAAGTGAAATATGTCATCTTCCGCCTCCTCCTTTCTAGTGCACCAAAAACACCTGATAACATTTTCTGGCCGGTTGCGACCAAATCATGCGGGTTTCGTTGGGTCCGTAGGGTGGCGGAGGACGAAATAGGCGCGGAATGGGGGCAGGCCAAGACATAACGACATTATAATGTCTAAGAGACATGAAAATGCCACGGAGGGCGTTATAATGTCAAACTTTTTTTCCTTCAAGAAAGGGCTTTTTAAGGGTGAGAAGGGGAAAAAATAAGGCCGGTCAAGGTTCTATGCACCATGCCTGCGCCAATAAAAAACCCGCCTTACCGGGGGACTTTCCGGAAGGCGGGTTTTAAACCCGGCTTTGCTTTTATTCCTGCAAAGGGGGGGCACCTCAGGTGCCTGGAAGTTTTGGTTCAGCCCAGCTTTTCGTCGATGAACTGGCGGGCGGCAGCGATGGCGCCATCTTCGCTGTCACGGGAATAAACTTTGCCGCAAGGCCGACCTTCGGCGTCAACGATAGAGGCTTCGAACCCTTCCATACCTGCTACTCTGGTGCTGATCTTGAATCCCTGGTACTCCATTGTCTTTCCTCCTAGTTTTTTTATGATTCGGCCAGGAGTGGCCCTGGTGTTCAGTAAAAAACCCTCCTTGCCGCGCTCAACTCACGTTGACAGATACGGCTGAAAGGGTTTAATGGCTCCGGGGACGGATTATTACAACATTTCGAGGGAAAATGCAACCCTGTTTTCATTGAAAAATTGGATTTTTCTGCTTCATTTACAAGCAGTTTCACTTCCCGGACGACCCTGTCCCGGCAGTCATTCTTCACGGCAGTTCAGGAAAGGGGCTGACGACTTTCCAGGAATTGTTTTCGAACAACCACTCCTGCTTCAGCTGAAAGGTTTTCACCACCGCGGAAGGCAGGCGGTAGTACTGGAGCACGGTTACCGTCTCCGCCCGCCGGTTCTCTTCGCTCAGATCCGCCGATGCCGGTTCCACGGCAACGAACCGCAGATCTTCACCTCCGGAGTACTTTTCCAGAAAAAGAGTTCGCTGCTCTACCGCCAGATGCCGCGCCGCGCCCTGGTAATCCTGCCAGCGAAGACGTTGGTTGAAATCGTCTCGGGCCGATAGAAACTTTTCCCCGGTTTGCAGGCCGGCCATACTGCAGGAGGCCAGAAAAACGACGCCAAGCAAAATGAGGTATACTCTTGCACTAGCCGTTTTCCACATCAACTTTCTCCTTTGCCGCTGATGGAGCCTTCATGAGTAGAATCGAAATATACACCAAAAATTACTGTCCCTACTGCCGCCGTGCCAAAGAATTGCTGCAGGGTAGAAACATTGATTTTATCGAGTACGACGTGACGGACGATCCTGAGAAGGAAGAGGAAATGCGGCAACGCTCTGGCCGCCGCACGGTTCCCGAGATTTTCATCAACGACCGGTTGATCGGCGGCTGTGACGACCTGTTTGCGCTGGACCAAAGAGGCGATTTGGATGCCTTGTTGCAGGGATGATCACTGCCGGCCCTTGAAAAAATCAACTTGGTCCAAACGCTATTTATTTGAAAGAACAGGATATACAGGGTCAAGGCTTTAAGACCTTCGGCCTTTAATATACTGAAGCAACTCCAGTGCCAGTTCGATCTTGCCGAAAGGGGGCATCAGGGTATAACCCTTTGTCCGGCTGCCTCCGGCATCTATCAGTTCCCGGGCAATGGCCAAACCCTCCCTTATCCCCTCCATCCCGCTGGTCCCGCGCATGCGGCGGCGGATGTCGTCGGACAGGCGGATGCCCGGCACCTCGTTATGAAGAAACTCGGCATTGCGTTCGCTGACCAGAGGCATCAGTCCGACCAGCACCGGGATCTGCAGAGGGGCCAGCCGCTCCAGCATTTCCTCCATCACCTTCGGGGAAAAAACCGGCTGGGTCTCGACAAAACAGGCTCCGGCGGCAATCTTCTTCTCCAGTTTACGGATCTGCCCCTCGATATCCTTGACATTGGGATTGAAGGCTGCCCCCGCCACAATCCCCGTCCTGCCTCCGATATCAGCACCAAGCAGAGTGGTTCCGCGGTTGAGAGCCTGCAGCAGCTCGAGAATCCCGATTGAATTGAGATCGAAAACGCTGGTCGCGCCACTCTCGCCTCCAATCGGTACGGGATCGCCGGTCACGGCCAGAACATTGCGAATGCCGAGCAGGTGGGCACCCATCAGGTCCGAATGCAGGCCGATCAGATTCCGGTCCCGGCCGGTCATATGGATAATCACCTCGATCCCCGTCCCTTCCTGGATCAGCCGCGCAAGAGCGATGTTGCCCATCCGGATGCGGGCCAGGGGATTTTCGGTCAGGCTGATGGCGTCGGCACCCGCTTTCGCCAAAGCCTGGGACCCCTGCAGAACCTTACTGCAATCCAACCCTTTGGGGGGACCGATTTCGACGGTCACCACCGGCCTTTTCCCCCAGTTGTCGAGAAAGGATTTGGGTCTTTCCGCCGGCGGCGGAAAAGATCGGGGTGCGAGGAGGGGAGCGACTTCTGCCTGACGGACAGCGGGTTGCAGGTTGGCCAGAGCGGCCGCCAGATGTCGGATATGACCGGGGGTGGTACCACAGCAGCCGCCGACCAGGGTCGCGCCGACCTGGACCAATTCTTGACCCATATGGGCAAAATATTCAGGCGTTGCCAGATAGATGTAGCGGCCGTTAATAAACTGAGGGAATCCGGAATTGGCGAACCCCGCCAGAGGCAGTTGGGTGACACCGGCCATGCGCTTCAGAACGAGCAGCAATTCCCTGGGCCCGGAACCGCAATTGGCGCCTACAGCATCGGCACCGGCGTCCTCCAGTCGCCGCGCGGCCTCTTCGGCCGTTATTCCATGCCGGGTTCGGCCGTCCTCAAAAAACGCCATCTGGGCGATGACCGGCAGGCTTAACTCCTTCGCCACCTGCAGGGCCGTTAACAGCTCTTCGAGTTCGGAAAAGGTTTCGAGCAGGAAAAGATCCACGCCCCCTTTCGCCAACCCTTCCATCTGCGCGCGAAACAGCTCGGCCCTTCGATCCACGGTTCCTTCGGCCGCCTCTCCCCGCGGCCTGAGCAAAGGCCCAACGGAACCGGCCACCAGCAGTTTGTCCCCGGCCTCGCCCCTGGCAAGCCGAGCCGCAGCCCGATTGACTTCTCGAACCTTTTTTTCAAGGCCGGCCGTTGCCAGGGCGGGAGCGTTTGCTGCAAAGCTGTTGGTTTCCAGCAGACGGGCTCCGGCCGCCACATAAGACCGATGGATCTCCGCAACCAGTTCCGGACGAGTCAGATTGAGGGATTCGAAACGCACCTCCAGAGGCACACCGCGGCTGTAAAGCTGGGTCCCCATGGCTCCGTCGCCGACCAGGACCTGTTCCCTGAGCATCTGCACTACATGTTTGGGGTTCATATTTCATTCCCTCTATCAGGACAAATCAGAATCCGATGACCCCGATTCGTTGAAGGAACTGCCGGAGAATGGCAGCCGTTAAGCCCCAGATCTGATGATGGTCGATGGTGAAAAAGCCTACCGGATGGAGGCGTCCCTTGTGTTCCCAGTTTTCCATATGAAAGACAGCCGGATCGCAAAGGCGCTCCAGGGGAACTTCGATCACTTCGGCGATTTCACTGGGATTGGCGCGAAAGGGATAGGGCCAGGGGAGGGACCCGACGAAGGGGGTGACATGATAGCCGTAAACCGACACGAAATCATCCAACCGCCCGAGAATACAAACATCGGCCGGTCGAATCCCCATCTCTTCCTCAGCCTCTCGCAGAGCGGTTTCCTCCAGGCTGGCATCGCCTTCGTCCTGGCGCCCTCCGGGAAAGGAAATTTCCCCGGCATGGTCCGGCAGATGGTCTGTTCGCAGGGTAAAGAGCAGGACCTCCTGGTCCTTTTTCCAGTAGAGAGGCACAAGCACCGCTGCCGGACGCAGAACTCCTCGGTCAATGACTCGAGGGGGATGATCTGCCAGGGCGGCTTGAATGACAACCGGGTCCAGCATCAGGCGGAATGGCCGGCAGCCCGGTCCCGCAGGGCCGTAATGGTGGCACGATAATCGGAAGTACCGAAAACGGCACTGCCGGCAACAAAAACATCGGCGCCCGCCGCGGCAATTGCCCGGATATTGTCCAGTTTCACACCGCCGTCCACCTCCAGCTCCACAGACAGACCGCGCCGATCGATCATTTTTCTCAGGGCTTCGATCTTCGCCAGACAGGCCGGAATGAAGGTCTGCCCGCCGAAACCGGGGTTGACCGACATCACCAGCACGAGATCCAGATCCTCGAGAATCACGTCCAGGATGGATACGGAGGTGGCGGGATTAATGGAAACTCCGGCCTTTCGTCCATGACTTTTGATCAGTTGCACGGTCCGGTGAAGGTGATGGACCGCCTCGCCGTGAACAGTGATGATGTCGGCTCCCGCCCGGGCGAATTCGGGAATGTAGAGATCGGGATTTTCGATCATCAGGTGGACATCGAGAGGCAGGTCCGTTACCCGCCGGGCGGCCTCGACCACCAACGGTCCGATGGTGATATTGGGAACGAAGTGGCCATCCATGACATCGACATGGACGTAATCGGCGCCGCCGGCAGCAATGGCCTCGATTTCCTGGCCCAGGCAGGCAAAGTCGGCGGAGAGAATGGAAGGGGCGATTTTGATCATTTACTCTGCTCCAATGCACAGGTCTTTGGGGATCCTGCTGATTGCCTAATTAAGAATTGAATCGAAGGACAAAAAGACTACAGGCAAACCTGTAATTTAACAAGGGATGGGCAGGATATTCAGGATAAAGGCTTCAATCCAAAGTCTTTGGGGTTTTATCCTGTCCATCCTGCATATCCCTGTTCATTCAGCCTTTTGGGTTTGTTGTTTCTTCTTTTCCAAAAAATTGCCAGTTTTTTGATTTTTACCAGATTTGCCCGCGCCGCCCCAGCAAAAAAATGGTCGCACTCAATTCCGCCGAAAGGAGACGGCATAGAAGGCATCCATGCCGTGATGCCGGTGGGGAAACGTCCGTAATGCGCCCTGCTCGTCGAAAAGTTCCTGCCATGACTGCGGTGCCTGCTCCCGCAGATCCTCCCGGCTGAATTCACCGTGGCCGGACAAAAACCTTTCGGCGACAACAGTGGTTTCTTCCTGTGCCAGGGTGCATACGGAGTAGAACAGGCGTCCTCCCAGGCGCACCAGCGGTGCAACCCGATCCAGCAGCATCGACTGCCGCTCGCTGTTGGTCCGCAGATCGTCAGGCGTGCGCCGCCAGCGGCTCTCGGGATTTCGACGCAGTACGCCGAGCCCGCTGCAGGGGGCGTCGACCAGGACCCGGTCAAAACTGTCCGGTACGAGAAAAGCGGACGGCGAGGTCACGTCCCAGGTTCGACAGGCGATACCCGAAAGACCGAGCCGTCGGGCCCCCTGCTCGACCAAAGCCAACCGCTCGGCATCGATATCCAAAGCGAGGATTTCGGCCCGATTATCCGCCAGAGCTGCAAGATGAGTGGTCTTGCCTCCAGGCGCCGCGCAACAGTCGAGCAGCCTTTCCCCAGCCTTTGGAGCGATCAGGCAGGCCATCAGCATGCTTGCTTCATCCTGCACCTGATACCATCCCTCCCGGTCTCCGGGCAGGCGGCGGCCGGGACCCTCAGCGACGATGACCCCTTCGGCAACATAAGCGGTCGCTTCAGCCCGGTAGCCCGCCTCCTGCAAAGCTGCAAGAAAGGCCTCACGGGTCGTTTTTTGGGTATTCACCCGCACGGTGAAGGGAGCCTGCTTCAACATTGCTTCGGCCAGAGCCAGAGCTTCTGTACAGCCGTACTGATCGAGCCATTGCCCCGCCAGCCAATTTGGGAGGGACAAAACCCGCTGCAGGTAAGCCCGAGGATCAGAGTTGCGGTCCGGCCAGGGGATGGCGTCGATACCGCGGATCAGGGCTCGCAATATGCCGTTGATAAAACCGGTTACCCTGGCCAGGCCCAGGCGGCGGGCAAGCTCCACCGTTTCGTGCACTGCCGCACGTTGAGGTATCCGGTCGAGCAACAGAAGCTGGTAACCGCCGAGGCGCAGCAGTTGCACCACGGCTGGTTCGATTCGGGTCAAAGGCTGCCGGCAGAAACAGGAAAGCGCGTAATCGAGGCGGCCGCGGTAGCGCAGAACGCCGTAGACCAGTTCCGTGAGCAGCCTCCGGTCACGATCATCCATATGAGGGTTGGCGGCAAGTACGGCATCGAGAGCCTGGTCGGAAAAAGCTCCATCCTCGACCTCGGTTAAAATCTCAAAGGCCAGCCTGCGAACATCGGTTTTTTTCAAAAGCCTACCCCTAAAAAATGAGACCTATAGGTCCAATGGGTCCCATAGGACCTATAAACACAACACGGGGGCATGATGACATGCCCCCGCTGATGGTATTTGAGCCCTGTGCGGCAGGCGCTCAGCCTATGGTCATACTTTCCAAGCGACGAATCCGCTCGGCCATCGGCGGATGCGTGGAAAACAGACTGGTCAGCCCTCCCCCTCGCAGGGGGTTGACGATAAACATATGAGCCGTGGCTTCATTGACCCTTGGCATCGGATGCCGTGAGTTGGCCGCATCCAGTTTCCGCAGGGCGCTGGAGAGATAGAACGGGTTGCCGCAAAGTCTGGCGCCTGCCCGGTCGGCCTCGTATTCCCGGGAGCGGGATATGGCCATCTGCACCAGCATGGCTGCCAGCGGTGCGAAGATGATCAACAACAGCATTCCGATGGGATTGCCGTCGTCATCGTCCCGCCCTCCAAAACCGCCGAAAATAGCCGCCCACTGAGCCATGTGCGCCAGGTAGGAAATGGCCCCGGCGATGGTTGCGGCGATCGAGCCGATCAGGATGTCCCGGTGTTTGACATGGCTCATTTCATGGGCCATGACTCCCATCAGCTCTTCGCGGCTGAGAATCTGCAAAATCCCCTCGGTGGCAGCAACAGCGGCGTGCTGGGGGTTGCGTCCAGTGGCAAAGGCGTTTGGAGTGGTCTGGGGCAGCATGTAGACGCGGGGCATGGGCAGGGCGTTGCGCTGGCAAATCTCCCGCACGACCTCGTAAAGCGGACCGCTTTCCACCTGCCGTCCCCGATACATCCGGATCACGATTTTATCCGAAAACCAGTAGGAGCCCAGATTCATCACTCCGGCCAAAATCAGGGCGATCAAAGCCCCATTCTGTCCACCTATCATTCCTCCGGCCCAAACCAGAAGAAGGGTCAGGACCGTCATCAGCAGAATCGTTCGAAACAGGTTCATGGGTTTGCAACTCCTCCAGGAGTATCTTTTCAGGAAATGACGTGCTCATCGAGGGCCTTGCGAACATCAGCAAGGTCGATATGGGTATTATAGCAGGGACCTGCGGGGCGCTGGTTGAAAACACCGATCACCGGCAGGGGATAGGCATCGCGGATGCCCGCCGTCAGGTCCCTTTCGCAGGCCACCGCCAGCACGAAGCGGGGCCGTTTTTCCGTCAAAATCTTGCGCGCAAGGGTTCCTCCGGTGGCAACGGCAATGGAGATACCCCGTTCCTTGGCCAGTTCCGCCAATCCCCCGATGCAGCATTTGCCGCAGCGTATACATTTTTCGATGTCTCCGGTAACCTTGATCGGACAATCATGCAGTTGCAGGCAATGGGGCAGCAGGATGATGGCCTGGCTGGCCGGGACACGCAAGCCGCGTCCCCGTACCAGCTTGTTGTTCAAGGAAATAAAGGAACGCTGCAGGGAATCCCGATCCACACCCAGGACCTGCCCTATGCCAATGATAGCGGGCAGCAGATATTTAATGGCCAGGCCGCGAAGGCGCCTGGAAAAGAAAAGGTCTTTGCCGCTGACCAGAGTCAGGCCCAACAGCAGCAGAACGGTGAGGATAGCAATGACGCCGACCCCCAGCAGTATGCCAAACCAGCGGGGCAGCTGGGGATGAATATTGGCCAGCCCTATGCTCGGAACCCACCAGACAAAAAAGGACAGTAGCAGCAGCAGCAATCCGATAATGGCCAGGACCCCGAGAAAAACCGCCTGCGAAGATCCGTAAGCCTTCTCAGTACAACAGGCGTTACTCACATCAATCTCCCAGGCGGATGCCCGCCGGCAGGGGCCGACCGCGAAGAAAGTCGGCGACAGACAAACGTTTTTTCCCCGGAAGCTGAAGTTCCCGGACCCGCAGAACACCTTGGCCGCAGGCGATTCGGATCCCGTCCGGCCCGGCTTCCTGGATTGTTCCAGGGGCACCTCCCGAACCGTTTTCCACCGAGGTGCCGCTAATTTTCAACATTTCACCCTGCAGATAGGTAAAGGCCCCGGGCCAGGGATTCAGTCCCCGCACCAGATTGTGCAGTGAGCGGGCATCCTGTTCCCAGTCCACCAGCCCGTCTTCTTTTTTCAGCATGGGCGCGTAGGAGCTGAGCCGGTCATCCTGCGGCTCCCTGGTCAATTTACCGGCGACAAGCCGCTGCAGTGTTTCTTCCATGGCTTCCCGGCCCAGCAGCGCCAGGCGGTCGTGCAGTTCACCGGCGGTTTCATCAGGGCCGATCTCAGTGGCCCGCTTGACCAGAATGTCTCCAGTATCAAGGCCCACATCCATCAACATGGTGGTGACTCCGGTAACCTGTTCCCCGTCCATCACCGCCTTGTTGATCGGCGCAGCTCCGCGATAACGGGGCAGCAGGGAGGCATGCACGTTGATGCAGCCGAAGCGGGGGATCTCCAGGACGCTTTTCGGCAGGATCTGCCCATAAGCCACCACCACGATCAGATCTGGAGAAATCTGCCGCAGCTCCTCGATCACTGCCGGGTCGCGCAGACGTCCCGGCTGATGCACGGGAATGCCGAGCCTGCAGGCCAGTTCCTTGACCGGAGGTGCCGTCAGCTTTTTTCCCCGGCCACTCGGGCGGTCAGGCTGGGTGTAGACAGCGCAGACAGAAACGCCCGCCTCTACGAGGCCCTCAAGGGTAGGCAGCGCAAAATCCGGCGTGCCCATGAACACGGTACGTAACCCCTCCGGCCTGATCAAAGTCGCTGCTCCTCCTGCTGTCTGAGCTTCTGATACTTTTTGCGAAACATTCCCCTCTTCAACGAGGACAGATGATCCACAAACAGGATCCCGTCCAGGTGGTCGATTTCATGCTGGAAAGCCACGGCCAGCAGACCCTCGGCATCGCGTTCCACCAGCTTCCCATCCAGGTCCTGATAACGGACGCGCACCTTGGCCGCGCGGTGCACAGGGGCATAGAATCCGGGCACCGAAAGGCACCCCTCTTCCTCGAGGGACTCCCCTTCCACGACTAATATCTGGGGATTGATTGCAGTGATCAGCTCTCGCGGCCCTTCCTTGGGAGAACAGTCAAGCACGGCAAGGCGTTTGGATATTCCCACCTGGGTTGCAGCCAGGCCCACCCCGGGGGCCGCATACATGGTTTCCGCCATGTCCCTGGCCAGGGTTCTTATGCCTTCATCGATTTCTGCTACCGGTGCGGCCTTCTCTTTCAGCACCGGATCGGGATAAACTCTTATTTCCAGGATCGCCATAGCTTTTCAATCCGTTTCTCAGCCTGAATTACGGCTCGTCATATATGATACCTTTAACAGCCAGCCTTCATGATAAGGTTGCCTCGGCCGCAAGTCAACCGGCCGGCCGGCGCCCGCTGTGTATCAGGGCCTGCAGCATGGCTTCGGCCATCCGGGCGGGGCTGACCGCTATTTCGACTCCGCTGCCGGCAAGGGCCTCGATCTTGTCTCGCGCCCGACCCCGGCCACCGCTCACGATGGCTCCGGCATGACCCATGCGCTTGCCGGGGGGAGCAGTCACTCCGGCAATGAACGCGGCCACCGGCTTGGTCATGTGCCGCTGAATCCATTCTGCCGCCTCCTCCTCGGCGCTGCCGCCGATTTCCCCGATCATGAAAACCCCCTCGGTTCCCGGATCCTCATTGAACATGCGCAGAATGTCAATGAATCCGGTACCGATGATCGGATCGCCCCCAATCCCCACACAGGTCGATTGACCCAAACCGGCATCGGTCAACTGCTGAACCGCCTCATAGGTCAGGGTGCCGCTGCGGGAAACCACGCCGATCGTTCCAAGACAATGAATGTCGCCGGGCATGATGCCAACCTTGCATTGACCAGGAGTGATGACCCCGGGACAATTGGGGCCGATGAGCCGCATGCTGCTGGTTTCCAATAACTTCCTGACCGGCACCATGTCCCGAACGGGAATACCCTCGGTAATGCAGACGGCCAGTTTGATTCCCGCTTCTTCGGCCTCGAGAATGGCATCGGCTGCCGCCGGCGGAGGGACAAAGATCATTGATACGTCGGCACCCCATTCACCGACAGCTTGTTCGACGGTATCCGCTACGGGAAAACCTTCGATGCTGGTCCCCCCCTTGCCGGGGGTCACCCCGCCGACCACACAGCTGCCATACTCCCGGCAGCGCATTGCATGAAAAAGCCCGGCGCGGCCAGTAATCCCCTGCACCAGGATGCGGGACCGGTTGTCAATCAGGATGGACATCTTGTCTCCCTGCCAGATTTTGAAAAATCGGGCTCGCTATCGGTATCGGAATGGGGGTCGAAAAAGTTATGATCCCGATACCGACGCCGACCCCGAAAAACCTACTCCAAGTCCAGGGCAAGCCGCTCCACGATTCGGGCCGCCCCATCGCCCAGGCTGTCGACACAGGTCACGTTCAAACCCGAATCATTCAGCAGGCGTTTGCCGTCCTCAACCTGGGAGCCGGCCATGCGAACCACGATCGGCAGGTTGCATCCGCCCTCTCCCGCCGCATCGATAATGCCGTTGGCGACGATATCACACCGCATGATGCCACCGAAAATATTGACGAAAACCCCTTCCACGTCACGATCCTGAAGGATGATGCGAAAAGCTTCGGCAATTTTTTCGCGGCTTGCTCCGCCGCCGACATCAAGAAAATTGGCCGGTTGACCGCCGGACTCCTGCAGCATGTCGAGGGTCGCCATCGCCAATCCGGCACCATTGACCAGGCATCCGATGTTGCCGTCCATCTTGATATAGGCGATATCGAATTTTCCGGCCTGCACTTCCAGGGGATCGAGCTGTGCATGATCGAGCATGTTCTGCTCTTCCTGATGCCTAAAAAGGGCATTGTCGTCGAAATTGATTTTGGCGTCCATCGCCAGCAGGCGACCGTCTTTGGTGACAACCAACGGATTCACCTCCGCCAGGGAGCAATCGTTTTCCAGAAAACAGCGATAGAGAGCCTGTATCAGGCCGACACAGGACTCGGCCTGCTTTCCGCTAAAGCCCAAGGCAAGGGCGATGCGGCGGGCCTGAAAAGAGCGTAGGCCCAGAAAGGGGTCGATCAGCTGGCGATGAATTTTTTCCGGGGAGAAACGGGCGGTTGTTTCGATATCGACCCCACCGGCTGCCGACGCGATTACCGAATATCGTCCCGCGCCCCGATCCAGGGCAACGGACAGATAATACTCCCGATCGATGTCCTCCGCCTTCTCGACCAGGAGTTTCTCGACCGGTAAACCCTGTGGGCCAGTCTGGGGTGTCACCAGTTGTTTGCCGAGCATTTGTGCAGCAACATCTCTCGCCTCTGCCGGTGTTGCCACCAGGCGGATTCCACCGCCCTTGCCGCGCCCTCCGGCATAGACCTGAGCCTTGAGGGCACAGCGCCCTGAAAAACGTGCGGCCAGGCACTCCGCCTCTTCCGCACTCTGAACGACCTCCCCTTCCGGAACCGGAATGCCGTATCGGCGAAACAATGCCTTGGCCTGATATTCGTGGATATTCATGGCTTTTACATCCTTGACTTTTCAGGTTAGGACTTCCCCCGGTCTGCAGGAGTTTCCCTACTTAAGCCCCTTTTTCCAGTCCGCCAGAAACTTTTCAATACCAACGTCGGTCAAGGGATGCTTGACCAGTTGCTTGAGCACGCTGAAGGGGATGGTGCAGATATCGGCTCCGACCAGCGCAGCATTCAGCACATGGAGCGGACTGCGCACGGAAGCGACGATGATTTCTGAAGGATAGCCGTAATTGTCAAGAATGGTCTTGATCTGCTCAACGCCCTCCATGCCGTCATGCCCCACATCATCAAGCCGCCCGACGAAGGGCGAAATATAGGCCGCACCGGCTTTGGCTGCAAGCAAAGCCTGCAAGGGGGAAAAGACCAGGGTCATGTTGACACCGATGTTTTCTTCCGCCAGTTGGCGGGTCGCTTTGAGGCCGTCGCCGGTCATCGGGACCTTGACGACAATATTGGAATGTATTTTGGCCAGTTCACGGGCTTCCTTGAGCATGCCCGGAGCATCGAGGGCGATCACTTCGGCAGAAATCGGACCATCAACAATGGTCGTGATTTCGGTGATCACTTCCTTGAAGTCGCGGCCACTTTTGGCGACAAGGGAGGGATTTGTCGTAACCCCATCCACCAGCCCCATCTCGTGGGCAGCACGTATTTCTTCCACATCAGCCGTATCGATAAAAAATTTCATTGTCAGGTTCCTTTGAAAATGGTGAAGGTCTTTTTTCGCTGAGGTTTAATCTGTATCGTGAGAGGCGTCGACCGGGGGTTTGTATGCCTTCCTGCACTCCTCAGAACAAAAAAAGAACGGTCGACCATCAATCGTCTTCTTCAGTGCGAGACTGACAGGGACATAAGTGCCACACTGGGGGTCCTGGACCATATCTTCCCCCTCGAACGATTTTTCAGGCTCCCTCGGGCTGTGCCCCGAGATGGCCGCACGGAAAAAAAGCCGCCATAGAATATAGATCAGCCAGGCGGCCAGCAGGAGTTGAAGGACACGCAAAAACATCCGATCACCAGCTATCGCAGAGACGTTCTACACCCCTGCTTGAAGGCAACTGCCGGTACAGTTCGTTGATGGTGCGATTGAGCACAGGATGCCTCAATCCAGGGGCGACATCAAGCAGAGGCGCCAGGACAAAAGCCCGTTCATGAAGGCGGGGATGGGGAACGGTCAATTGTTTCTTGCTGAAAACTTCAGAACCGTAGAACAGAAGATCAACATCCAGGGTGCGAGGACCCCAGTGCCCGACCCGGCGTCTACCGAACTGTTTTTCCACCTCCAGACAGGTTTCCAGTAATCTATCCGCCTCAAGTTCCGTCTCGATTTTGAGAACGGCATTCAGAAACTGTTTCTGGTCCGGCGGACCGCCCACGGGATCGGTTTCATAGAGACAGGATTTGGCAACCACCCTTATTCCCGGTTTATTGGCAAGAGCCCTTCGGGCCCCAGCCAGACTTGCCCTCCGGTTGCCTAGATTTGCCCCCAAGGCCAGATAAGCGGTAACCATTTCTCTCACCTTAAAACTCGGTAAATTTAAACATAGACCGTGCGGTTCAGTCAACTTTACCCGTCTATACGATTTTGAAAAAAGCAACCGGCAGGGCGGATGCCGAACCGGTTCCTAAGCTTCTATCAGGAAAACAGGACAGAGCTTCAAAGATTCCCGAAGCCCCTACCCCCTATCCAACTTTGCTGTCAGCATTCTATTTCCACAAATTCGAGGTCGAGGAGGTCGATGGACAAGCACCGCCTGCGAGCCGGGGTTCCCCGATCAAGAAGAATTTTACAGACTTCGGCAACCTCAAGACTGGCAACCACAGCAGGGGTAAAGGAGGGGTTGCCGAGCTTTTTCTCCAATCCGCATTCGGTACCGCTATTGGAGAAAATCTTTTCGACGGTATCCTCTCCCGGGAATTGGCTGCCCACGTAACCATACCAGCCGGCAATAGAGCCGTAAACCATTGGAATTCCCTCCTCCCGGCAAACCTGGGACAATTCCAGGCGGACGGCAATACTATCCAGCCCGTCAACGGCGACATTTGCTCCCTGAAGTATCTCCTTCCCGTTGGCCTTGCCGAAGGCGGCAGCAACAGGAATCAGGTCGACGGATGGATTGAGGCGGTCGATTCGCCGGGCTGCGGCAGCCACCTTTTTGAGTCCTAAAAATTCAGGTGTGGCTAGCAGCTGACGGTTCAGATTATGCTCTTCGAAAACATCGGGATCAACGGCAACGATCTGGCCGACACCCAGCCGGGCCAGTTCCTCGATAATGAACCCGCCAAGGCCGCCGCATCCGATGACCGCCACCCTGCTTCTGAAAAGTTTCAGCTGGTCCTCAAGTGAGATCATGCTGCGGTTTCGCTGATACCGACCAGGAAGGAGGCCGTTTTCCAGCGCCGCTTTTTCGACTGCACGATAGCTCACACCGAAACGGTGAGCGGCAGACTGATGGTCAGCCCAGAGCAACAGTCCATTCTGGGCGCGGTTCTTAAGCCAGGATACCAATTCCGACATCTCACACCTTTCCAACTTATTCAAGGCCAAGAGATCAAAAATGACGTTCGATCCCCTAAGGTTCCTTACCGTAACAATTGAAAAAATCAGTGCAACATGGTCTCAGATCCCGATCCTGAAATCAATCGAATTCAAGCTTGCTGGCTTTCTCCATTTTACACGCCCTCTCCGATGAAACCTGATTTCATTATAGATGGAAATTTGGCAGAAGGGGCTCTCTCTCCTAAATCAGATGCGTTTCCTGCAATTTTTGGAAATAGTGGCGCCGCAAAAACTTTAAGTGTGAAGAGCATTATGTCCCAGGGTCATTGCCCATTGACGCACCATTTGGCAGAATACAAGGAAATACAGAAGGTCAAAATAGAGGGAAAGAATCGAATCGGGCGGTATCGGAATAGGGGTCGATTCTTTTCCTTTCATTAGTTATGATCCAACTACTGGAGTCCTCTCGTTACCGACCCCGATACCGACGCCGACCCGGAAACAAACATGCCTGTTCCGGCATTGGACTTCTCCGCTGTATCCCCAGCAGGAAAGAAAGGGCCTCATGCCACGATTTGAAGAAGCAAGAAAAATAATTCTTGAACGTGTTCCCCTGATGGGCACGGAACGGGTATTCCTCCTTGAGGGGGCCGGAAGGGTTCTTACCCAGGATATCGCCGCCCCTTGGAACATGCCCCGCTGGACCAATTCGGCCATGGACGGCTACGCTGTGCGTGCCTCTGATTGCCAGGGGCGGGCGACCCTGAGCGTTGTCGGCTTTCTTCCCGCCGGTGCCACCGCCGACATGGAACTGCAACCCGGAACAGCCATAAAAATAATGACCGGAGCCCCATTGCCTTTCGGTGCCGATGCCATCGTTCCGGTCGAGGAGACGGAAGAATCCGAACAGAGGGTTACAATCAAAAGCCCGGTCAAAAAAGGGGCTCACATCCGATTGCAGGCCGAGGATGTAAAAGCAGGGGAATGCATCATCCCGTCCGGCACCGTGTTACGTCCGGCCGAAATCGGCATGCTGGCCTCCTTCGGCAAAGTGTTCGTTTCGGTTTTCCGTCGTGTGCGGGTGGCCGTTCTGTCGACGGGGGACGAGCTCGCCGAACTTGGCGAATCGCTGACGGATGAAAAGATCATCAACAGCAATACCCTGGCCCTGGCGGCTGCCCTCAAGGAAATCGGCGCCGATATAACCATGCTCGGCATCGCCAGGGACAACCGGGAAGACCATATCCAGAAAATGCGTGAAGGGCTCAAAGCCGACGTACTCATCACGTCCGCCGGCGTTTCCACCGGGGACCGGGATTATGTCCGGGACGTTCTGGAGGAACTGGGAGCCGAATTCATCTTCAATAAAATCGATATTAAGCCCGGCCGCCCCACGACCTTCGGCCTGATCGGCAAGCAGCCCTTGTTCTGCCTGCCCGGCAATCCGGTTTCGACCATGATCACCTTCGAGGAACTGGTTCGTCCTGCGCTGCTGAAGATGATGGGGCATGAAAGGGTTCTGAAGCCTTTGATCGAGGCCACCCTGCTGACTGATCTGAACAAAAAACGCCTTGGAGTTCTCAACTTCCAGCGGGTCAGTGTCGAAGTCCGCGAAGGAAAATATTATGTCAGCTGCTCCGGCGATCAAAATACAGGAATTTTGAAAACCATGGTCAAGGCGGATGCCCTGGCGCTTCTGCCTGAATCCCGGGATCATTTCAATGCGGGAGACAAGGTGAATATCCATCTGCTTGGAAGCCATGTGGATATGTTGAAAGGATAACAGAACTTTTTCCCAAAATCGGGTGCCCTTTATGCCTTAGTCCTTCCCGTCGCTGCATTTGCTATTCCTTTTGACTTCGCTGCCTTAATCATTATATGGTATACGTCATGTTTATCCGGCGGGGAGGCTCCCCGCTCGATGACCTGTGGCGACAGACCGGTTTCCGCTTCGGCCTCTGATCGGTCCCATCGGTCCTAGAAACATGAACTTCCTCCTCGGAGTCATCGTCCATTTTGGTTGAAGGCCGAACCTTTTTCCGGAATTTCGCTATGGACATCAGTAAATTTGTTGTTCCGGAAATCATCTTCGGAACGGGTGCCCTCCGGCATATCGGGGAAAGTGCGGCCCGTATCGGCGCTTCGAAGGTGCTGGTTGTCTCCGATGCCGGCTTGATCGAGGCCGGCTGGGTCGAAAAAACCCTTCACTTTCTGAACAAGGCGGAGCTGAAATTCGTCGTTTTTTCTTCTGTTTCTTCCAATCCGAAGGATTTCCAGGTCCATGAGGGATTGTCTCTCTACCATTCCTCGAAATGCGACGGGATTATTGCAGTGGGCGGCGGAAGCTGCGCGGATATGGCCAAGGCTATCGCCATGCTGGCGACCAATGACGGTTCTCTTCGCAGTTATGAAGGCATCAACAAGATCTGCAACCCCCTGCCTCCGATGATCGTGGCGCCCTCCACCGCGGGCACCGGCACCGAAGTCACCCAATTTTCCAGGATCACAGACCTTGAGCGCCATTTGAAGATGTCCTTCATCTCCAAATCGCTTATACCAGATATCGCTGTGATCGACCCTGATCTGCTCACCACCGTCACCCCGCAGCTTGCGGCATCAACCGGGATGGATGCCCTGACCCATGCAATTGAAGCCTATGTGTCTCTTGCAGCGACTCCCCTGACCAATCTCCACGCCCTGAATGCCATCGAGCTGATCTTCGCCAATCTCCGTCAGGCAGTGTCCGATCGGGATGACATGAAAGCCAACTCCAACATGGCCCTGGCCAGCCTCAATGCCGGCATCGCCTTTTCCAATGCCATATTCGGCGCCGGCCATGCCATGACCCATCAGGTGGACGGACTCCTCGACACCCATCATGGCGAGACCGATGCCGTGCTCCTGCCCCATGTCATGGAATTCAATCTTCCCAATTGCCGGCGCCAATTCCGGGAGATGGCCGCAGCCATGGGCGAAGAGTCCCTTTCCGGCGAAAACCTTCCCGATGCCGAACAGGCCATTCAGGCCGTGCGACGGCTAGCGGCGGACATCGGTCTGCAGCATACCCTTTCGGATTTCGGATTGACCGAGGAACTGCTGCCCCAATTGATCGAAAACACCATGAAGGACGCCTGTCTACTGACCAACCCCCGGGCGGTGACACCAAACGATCTTTTCGATTTGTTTAGAAGAGCTCTCTAGCACAATCGTCGAGGGGACCATGGATCAGAAGCTCACCGGGCAGAACAAGCTGATCGAGGATTTGACGGGTGTCAACGCCTCCAAACTGAATTATTATGCCGAGCTGAAGAAGCGGAACGAGGAGATCAGCCGTCAAAATGTCCGGCTGGAGATTCTCTATCGCCTGTCCCGGGCCATCAACCTGGAAATGTCCGTGGAAGACATGATCAGGGAAACCTTCAAGCTGCTGCCGCGCGCATTGCGCTGCGAGTTGCTTGGTCTGGCCATGCTGAAGAGCGGCGAACTTCAGATCAAAACCCTGCTGCCCTTCAATAATCTTCTGCATCAGCCCGTAAGCCGGGAGTCCTTCCTGTGGTCCCCCTTCTCGGGCAAAACGCCTCTGCTGCTGTCCAAGCTGCCGGCCGAGGACCCCTTTTTCATCTCCAATCCTGCAATTGCCGAGCAACTGCGTTCACTGGTGGTCATTCCTCTGCTGCAGCGGTCGGTGGCCAAGGGAATCCTGCTGGTGGGAAGCTTTCAGTCGGCCGCCTACACTCAGGAGGATCTTGATTTTCTGCAGCATCTGGGCGATCAACTGGTCATCAGTATTCAGAATGCACAGCTTTATGAGGATGTTTCCCGCGCCAGAAAGGGTTGGGAATCCACCTTCAATGCGGTGCCCGACCCGATTCTCCTTATCGATACCGATCACAAACTTTTGCTGCGAAACAACCGCCCCCTGCCGAAGATCGTTCTTCAGTCCGCACCCGCCGTCATTGGAGAAAAGTGCCATGCGATCCTCTACGGCCGCAACACCCCCTGTCCCGACTGCCCGATGGACATCCTGCGGCAGACCCGGGAACCGGTTTATCGCCGGGCAGAAACAGAAACTCAGAGAGTGCTCGACTTCGCTTTTTATCCAGTATTGGGCGACAACGGCGAACTGGTGGCCATGACCAAAACGGTCAAGGATGTGACCGAAAAGAGCCAGATGGAAAGCCGGTTGCTGCATTCGGAAAGACTCGCGGCCATCGGGGAAATGGCGGCCGGGGTGGCTCACGAGCTCAACAGCCCGCTGACAGCGATCATCGGTACCGCGCAGCTGCTCCGCTGCGAGTGGGTCGATCGTGCGGAATTGGCCGAATCCCTGGAAGAGGTTGCCAACTGTGGTCTGCGCTGCAAACGCATCATTAAAAATCTGCTCACTTTTTCCCGTCAGGATCAGGTGCCGATGACGGAAACCGATCTTAACCGGGAAATCGAGCGAGCCATGGCCCTGGTCGACTATCTGATCGACAAGAGCGATATCCGGATCATTAAAAACCTGGCTCCCGACCTTCCCAGAATCATGGCCAACGGCCTGCAGATCCAGCAGGTCGTGACCAATCTCATGATCAATGCCCGCGATGCGCTGGATAAGACCAAAGGACCCAAAACCATTCAACTCGAAACCTTTCTCAAGGAGTGCCGCGACGGTGTTTGGGCCGTGGTGTCGGTGCGCGACAACGGCCAGGGCATCGAAAAAGAGAATCTTCAGAAAATATTCACTCCCTTCTTTACCAGCAAGGAGGCGACCAAAGGGACCGGATTGGGCCTGTCCCTCAGTTTCGGCATCGCTCAGGCGCATGGCGGAACGCTGGAAGTGGAAAGCACTTTTGGAGAAGGCAGCGTTTTTTCCCTGCTGCTGCCGTTAAAAAACGAAGGGGTCGGGTCTCGGGGAGCCTGCCAAAGCGTGTACGAATGATGGCAGCAGCCCTTGAAACCGTCCGGAAAAGAGGTATCCATTGAGCTCGATTGATGTTCTGATTATCGACGACGAGGAATCCGTATGCAGTTTCTTTCAACGTTTGCTGCTGCGCAACGGCTATCGCTGCGCCACGGCCACCAATGAAGCGGATGCCCTGCGGGAGCTGGACAGCAGGAAATTCCAGGTGGCGATGATCGATCTGAAGCTTCCCGATACGGATGGCCTTACCCTGCTTCGCCACATCAAGAATCGGCAACCCCATTGTGAAGTTATCATCATGACCGGCTTCAGTACTATCAAGACAGCGGTCAAGGCCATGCAGCTCGGCGCTTTCGAATATGTCGAAAAACCCTTCGACGACATCGCCGAAATCGAGCGTCTGGTCCAGGAAGCCGCCGCCTCGGCCCTGGAGGGAAAGCCGAGAGAGGAAGAGGGCTGGCGCGAAATGGCCAAGGCCCAGGGATTTCTGGTGGGGAAAACGACCGCCATGCAGCAGCTGGCCTCCCTCGCACACCGGCTGGCAAAAAAGGACATCAGCATCCTGATCCAGGGGGAGACCGGAACCGACAAGGAGGTGCTGGCCCGGTTCATTCATGCAACATCCCTGCGCTCTCATCAGATGTTTATTCCCATCAACTGCGGGGCCTTGGCCGACAACCTGCTTGAAAGCGAACTTTTTGGCCACGAGCGGGGATCGTTTACCGGAGCCGGAAGCATGCGGAGGGGGATCTTCGAGCTGGCCAACAACGGCACCCTGTTCCTCGACGAGGTCGGGGAATCCAGCCTGGCCATTCAGGTCAAGCTGCTGCGGGTACTGGAAACCGGGGAGTTCATGCGCCTCGGCGGGGAAAAAATGGTTCATTGCGACGTCCGGGTTATTTCCGCCTCGAACGTCGACCTTGAACAAGCCATGCTGCGAAAGGAAATTCGCGAAGACCTCTTCTATCGGCTCAACGTCGTGAAGCTGGAAATTCCGCCGCTACGCTCCCGCCGGGAAGACATTCCCATGCTGTCCGAGTATTTCGTCGATCAGTTCAATCCCGGACTGACTTTATCGCCGGAAATCATGGAGATGCTCTGTCAATATGACTGGCCGGGTAATATCCGCGAACTGGCCAACACCCTCCGTCAGGCCGTGGCCCTTTGCGATGGTCCCGTCATTGAACCGAAACATTTCGCCGGAAAACTTTCCAACGGCAAGAAACTGATCCCCTTTACCAATACAGGAAAAGCCCTTAGACAGTCCTTACCGGCAGACGGGGTTCCTTCCCTTGACAACTTCTGGGAACATTACGGCAAACCCGAAGTGCTCGAACGCCTGACCAGCGGAGAACTGACGCAGTTGCTCCACTCCCTGCGCGGACTCGAAAACAGTCTTTACTCGATTATGCGAAAGAAAGGGATATCCTCCCTCGGCACCGAGTGCCTGAAGGATTCCGAGGCGGCCTCCATCAAACGCACCCTGGTGCAGCACCGCTGGAATATCACCGAGGCCGCCCGAGCCCTCGGCATTGCACGGAATACCCTGCATCGGAAGATCAAGAAGTACAACCTGCATAATCAGTAGGATGTTGAACAATGGGACCTATAGGACCTATACGTCCTATAGGTCCCATTTATTTATTGGAGAAAAACGCCATGAATCACGCCAAGTCCGCAGCTCTTTTCGGCCGTGCCCGCCAGGTAATTCCCGGGGGGGTCAACAGCCCGGTCCGGGCTTTCCGGTCGGTTGGCTGCGATCCGCTTTTCATCAGCAGCGCCTCCGGCAGCAAGATCACGGATGTGGACGGGAATGTTTTTGTCGATTATGTCGGCTCCTGGGGACCGATGATTCTCGGTCACAGTCATCCAAAGGTTGTTGAAGCCATCGCCCAAGCTGCTGCATGCGGCGCCTCTTTCGGCGCGCCGACGGAGGTAGAAATTAAATTGGCGGAAATGGTGCGGAAGGCGTTCCCGCAGATGGAGCGGCTGAGAATGGTTTCCTCGGGAACCGAGGCGACCATGAGCGCCATCCGGTTGGCCCGGGGTTTTACCGGCCGGGATAAAATTCTCAAATTTGAAGGCTGCTATCACGGACACGCAGACAGTCTGCTGGTCAAGGCCGGCAGCGGCGCCGCGACTTTCGGGGTTCCGACCTCGCCGGGCGTGCCGGCCGATTTCGCCCGCCATACACTGACAGCCGGCTTCAACGATCTCGACCAGGTCAGAGAACTGGCGGCCGCCCATCGGGGGCAACTGGCCGCCATCATTCTCGAACCGGTGGCCGGAAACATGGGGTGCGTGCCGCCTCTGCCCGGATTTCTCCAAGGGTTGCGGGAGCTTTGCGACAGCGAGGAGATCCTGCTGATCGTCGACGAGGTGATGACCGGTTTCAGGCTCGCCTATGGCGGAGCCCAGCAGCTTTACGGGGTACTCGGCGATCTGGTCTGTCTCGGCAAGATTCTCGGTGGAGGATTGCCGGTCGGCGCCTTTGGCGGCAGGCAGGATATCATGGCCCGGCTGGCCCCGGAAGGGCCGGTCTATCAGGCCGGAACCCTTTCGGGCAATCCCCTGGCCATGAGCGCCGGGCTCGCCACCTTGGAGTTGCTGCAGGAGGATGGCTTCTACGAACGGCTGGAAGAAAAGAGCGCCTACCTCGAAAAGGGGCTGCGGCAGGCCGCCTCGGAATGCAGTCGGCCCACCTGCCTGCAGCGGGTCGGATCGATGCTGTGCACCTACTTCCACCCCGGCCCGGTGCACTCCTTTGCCGATGCGGCGAAGAGCGATACCGAAACTTTCGGCCGTTTCTTCCGCGCCATGCTCGAGAACGGCATCAACCTGGCACCTTCCCAGTTCGAAGCCGGCTTCGTCAGCATCGCTCACAGCCAGGAGGACCTGGACCGTACTATCGATGTGGCCCGGCGAGCCTTCCGCAGCCTCTAACCCAGAAAGCTTTTCACCACATGTACGCTTCGCTCACTAGAGGACACAGAGCTCTGTGGTGAGAGCTTTTGGCTTGTTACGGCCCATCCGGCCCGCGCCCGCTGCCGTCCCGGTCACTGAAACGGACCAGCCAGGCGGCCACCCGTCCCCAGAACCATTCCCGCAAACGCCGGGTCCAACCCCGACGGCCCCACTCCTGACCTAAGATTTCCCGGCTTTGGGCAAACTCTTCATGGAACATCCTTTCCACCTGCAAAGCCAGATCCTCATCCCGGGCCTCCTGATTGGCCTCCAGGTTCCAGCGATAGTTCCAGCCGTCGGCGTTGCAGGAACCGGTGCTGACCCAGGCATCGCACAACAGCATCTTGGTATGCAGAAAGCGGGGCTGGTATTCGAAGATCCGTACCCCGTTGACCAGCATCCGGTGATAGAATCGTCCTCCCATTATCCGCACCGCCGGGTGATCCGTGTAAGGCCCGGGTAAAAGCAGGCGGACATCCCGGCCTTGCCGCGCCTGCCTGCGCAAGGCCCTGCGCAGCTTCCAGGGGGGCACGAAGTAGGGGGTGGCCAGCCAGATGCGCTGTTTGGCCCGTCTTACCAGCCGGATATAGGAGCGCATGATCTCCGAGCTGCCCACCCTCCGTCCGGCCGTCACACGGCCGAGGGTTTCGGGGTTCTGCGGCTGCGCAGGTTTCACAGGACCGGGGTCGAGGGACCTTTCCGCCCAGCGGTTCCAGGTCTGGGTGAACAGATGCCGCCAATCCCGAAGGCTGGGACCGCTGATGGCCAACATGGTATCCTGCCAATGGGACGGGTTCAGCGAGGGATCGAAGGAGTCGGTGATGCCCGCTCCCCCCGTAAAGGCCACCCGATCGTCAACCAGAAGCAGTTTACGGTGGTTGCGCAGCAGATTGTGGGACCAGCGCTTCAATCCCAGAGGATTGTAAAAAGTCAGCTCGACGCCCCCCGCCACCAGTTGCTGCCGATCGCTTTTGCGCAAGGCAAGGGCGCCGTAAGCATCCAGCATCAGGCAGACCCTGACATTGCGTTGGACGGCATCCACCAACAACCGGATGAAACGATCGGCCACTCCGCCGGATTCGAAAAGATACATCTCCAGCAGCACCTGACATTCGGCCTCGGCAATGCTCTTTTCCATTTCCGGGAAAAATTCCCCGCCTCCCACCAGTAATCGATATGTGTCACCCCGGCGTTGAGGATAGCGATATTTTCGCATGCTGGAAATCCGCTCGACTCAATGTGTTCCGGCGGTAACGGTATCGGAGTCGAAAAAAGACTGCCCGAAACCGTCGCCGCCCGCTATCGATCATTCATCGGACATCTTGCCCAAAGTGCCTAATCAGGTTACCTGATTTTTGCCCGTCCATTTCAATGGAAAGCATGACCGGAAGTTATTTCTTTTCGCCGGTCATGAATAAAAAATACCGGCGACCGCCCCCGTCATGCAGGTGGCCAGGGTTCCCGCCACAATCGACTTCACTCCCAGGGCGGTTATCTCCGTTCTCCGCTCCGGCACCATGGTTCCGAGACCACCCAGCATGATTCCCAGGGACCCGAAATTCGCGAATCCGCAGAGAGCATACATCATCATCAGCCGGCTGCGAGGGCTTAACGCTCCCGGCGGCAGAGCGGCAAGATCGAGGTAAGCGATCAATTCGTTGAGGATGGTTTTGGTGCCGAGCAGAGCGCCGGCAGCAAGGGCTTCCGACCAGGGAACCCCGATCAGCCAGGCAAGAGGCGCCAGCAGCCAGCCAAGCAGTCGCTGCAGGGTCAGCGGAGCTCCGGCTACGGAAGGCAGCAGTCCAAGCAGCTCGTTGGACAGGTGGACCAGGGCGACAAGGACAATGAGCAGAGCGACAATGTTGAGCAGAAGCTTGAGACCTTCGATCGTGCCGCGGGTCACCGCATCCATGGTCCCGGAGGCCGGTTCGATTTCGGCCAGTCCGCCATTGGTGGCCGGTTCCAGAGGCGGAATCATCATTTGAGCTACGACGATGGCAGCGGGAGCACTGATCAGGGAAGCGGTCAGAATATGGCCGAGGGCGTCGGGGATCGCCGGCTGCAGAACCCGGGCGTACAGGACCAGGACGGTTCCGGCAATGGTGCTCATCCCGCAGGCCATGACGGTAAAGAGTTCGCTGCGGGACATGCGTTGCAGATAAGGGCGTATCAGCAGGGGCGCTTCAACCATGCCGACGAAAACATTGGCCGAGGCGGCTACAGCCACCGCCCCACCTACAGTCAGCACCCGTCTCAGCAGCCAGGAAAAAATCCCCACCACTCTCTGCAGAATCCCCCAGTGAAACAGCAGAGCCGATAGAGCGCTGACCACCAGCACCAGGGGCAGAGCCCGAAAGGCCAGGATGAAAGACATCCCGGAAACCGCTTCCACATAAGGCAGGGGAGCGCCGCCAAGAAAACCGAACACCAGGCTGGTTCCTGCCGTGGCGGCCCGATCCAGGGCGAGGATGGCTTCGTTCAGGACGAGAAAAAAACTGCGACAGGCTGGCACCTTGAAAAGCACAAGGGCTATTCCGAGTTGTAAAAGCACCCCCAGGCCTGCGGTTCTGACCGGAATTCGTCGACGATTTTCGCTGAGCAGCCAGGCGACGGCCAGCAGCCCGAGCAGCCCGGCAAGGCTGCGCCACACCTCCATCAGGTTCCCTCCCTGTAACAGCTTTGCAGCTCAATGCACGAACAGTTTTCCCGTCTCAGCCCAGGCCGATCACCAACAGGTTGATCAGGCCGATCAAAGCGCCCAGGAGGGCTCCAAACAGATTGATATACTTGAACTGTTCCTTCATGATGCCCATCAGCAGGTTTTCCACCTTGAGGATGTCCAGGCTGTTGACCTTTTCCTCCACCACCCGCTGGATGTTGAGGGTTTCCACCAGCGGCGGAACTTCCTTCTTGAGAATTTCGCAGAGCTGCTGGAACAGCCCCTCCTGTAGCTCCATCTGTACATCGGCCGAAACCCGCGACGAAAGCCGGCCAAGAGGGTGCCGGAACAACCAGTGTTCAGCCTTGTCCGCCAGGAGCCTGTCCATTCCCTGGCGCAGAGCCGGGCTGCGGATGGCTTCCAGCAGACGGGCGGCCAGCATCTCCCGGGCCCGATCAAGCCCTCCGGAGGGCAGCACCTGCTCGAGCATTTCGCCGAAGGAGCGGTCCTTTACGGCGTCGAACCCCCTGTTCAGGAGACCCTGCAGGGTCTGCACGGCCGAAGGGCCCTGCACCCAGGCTACCGCCCTCGAGCGGATATAGCGGCGCACCCCGGAGACCTTTTCGTAGGGAACACCCTGAACATAGCTTTTCAACGGACGATCCAGCAGGTTTTCCACCCTTCTGCGGAGCAGTTCCGCCACCTGTTGCTGGGTCTTTTCCTCCCGCAGCCAGGCCGCGATCTCCTCCCCGGCCTGATCCAGGAAGCCGGGAATGCGTTCGGCCAGCTTGTCGACGTTGATGAAACCTTTGAGAAGATTGCTGATGCCGCCGAGGGAGCCCAGGAATTTTTCCAGGGCTTCCCGAGCCTTGACAATCAAACGTTCACGAAAATCGGGATCGTAAAGCATCCCGCTGAAATGTTCCAGCAGTGCCGGAATTTCCTTCTCCAGCTGGGCCAGCAGGGCATCGACCAGATCAGCCGGCAGCAAATCCTTGAGAGGACGTTGAGATTCCAGCAGCTTGCCCAACTGCTCGTCTATCAGTCTCTCCAGGGCACGGCCGATCTCTTCCGAAGCCAGCAGAGCGCCCAGACGACGGTTGACATGACTCATCAGCAGGAGGCGTTTTGGACCGGACAGGTAACTGGCAGGATTCCGTTGCAGCAGTTCATCCAGATGATGCTGCAGATAACTGCGGAAGGTTTTTTCGAATTCTTCGCTCTCCAGATACTCGAACAGCGCCTTGACCGACCGCCAGCGCAGCACCTCGACAAGGTCCCGAAAGCGGTCGCGGAATTTTTCCGGAACCAGGGTCGCCACCGGTCCCAGATCCCGATCCAGGAAAGCATCGAGTTTTTCCGACACCGCCAGCTGCAGCTCCCGCCGGAAGGCTTCTTTCTCCAGGGCATGGCCGACATCCTCTGCCGTCAGGAGATGGCTGCCGACCATCTCACCCATTTTCTGCGCCAGTTCATGGCGCTTGGAGGGGATGATTCCCGGTGTCAGCGGAATTCTGATTCCGAAAAGCCTCCAGGCCCTCAGAGGCCGGAACAGCATCCGAATAGCGATGTAATTCGTAACGTAACCGATAAATGCCCCCAGCAGGGGGGGCAGCACAAAGGGCAAAATCTGCTGAAAACTGATCATCTGCACTCAGACCGCCCCTCCGATTCCATATCCGGGAGCCGTCATTCCTTTCCTGTCAAACATTATTGGTTATCCGCTGGACTCAAGCTTCCCCTATTCCATCTCGATCAGCGAATGATCTCCAACGTTCATCCGTCGGGGATTGCCCACCAGCCTTACCTCGTCCCCGAGAATGCTGCTCATCAGATTCATGCAGGACACCTGGCATTCGGCATTGATGATGGAATCCTTGATGATGCTCTCCTCGATCACTGTCCCGGCCGCTATCGAAACGTTGGGGCCGAGGATAGAGCCCCGTACTCGGGCTCCCTCGGCCAGGTGCACCGGTTCGATGATCACCGTATCGATGGTCTCCCCACCGCAATAATGCCTGTTCTGCAGCAGAAAGCGGTTGGTTTCAAGCAGGGTTTCCGGTTTGCCGCAATCCAGCCAGTCGTCGATTTCGGGAGCACGGAATTTCATCCCGTCCCGAATCATGCGCATGAAGACCGAAGGCAGATAATATTCCCCTTTGACCGTCTCCCCGGCTCCAATGGTCCGGTCAAGATACTCCATGAACTTTCGCCCGTCCTTCAGATAGTAGAGGCCGACCTGGGCCAGACGGGATACGGGGGTATCGGGCTTTTCCACCATGTCTACGATGAAACCGTCCTTGAGCACGTTGACTCCGAACCGCTGGTAATCCTCGACCTCCTTGGAATAGATCAGGCCGTCGGCTTCCCGGCAGAGCTCGGGAATGCGCCTCAAATCGGTTACGAAAATGGTATCGTTGAAAACCACCAGGACATCGTCCCCCTCTTCGATGCGAGGTTTTGCCAATGCCACCGCATGGGCGGGACCGAGTCTTTCGTGCTGGACTACATAACTGCATTTCAGGTCGGGGAACTTCCGCTGCATGAATTGCTCGATCTGCTGGCCGTTATCGTCGGTAATAAAAACGAGTTCCTCCGCAGACAGGGTCAGCAGGCGTTCCACGATATGTTCCAGCACGGTTTTTCCCGCAACCTGCACCAGCGACTTGGCCTTGGTATGGGTATGCGGACGAAGGCGGGTGCCCTTCCCCGCCACCGGCAGAATCATTTTCATTTTTTCCTCCTGTCAAGGTTATTGTCAGATCGGATGCTATCCGGTAGCATGCATAGGAACGCCCGGGGTCTGCCCTGGCGCCTTCGAATGATAGCTGCATTTTCCGCAGTTAACAACCGCTACTTGCCTGCATGACCTGATTTTGGGCGGGGAGGTTGGCCCGCGTCGCCGTTTTTCTTTGGCCCAAGCCCCTGCATAAGGACCTGAATGTGAGAGACCATCTTGTTCGCGTTGTCACTGCTGACGGGGCACTTCGTGCCACTGCCGCCATTACCACCAATCTGGTGGAAGCCATCTGCAGCCGCCAGGGTACGGACGCCACCGGCACAGTGGCCCTCGGTCGACTGGTGACCGGCGCTGCCCTCATGGGAAGCCTGCTCAAGAACGATCAGCGGCTGGTGCTGATGGTCGAGGCCAATGGCCCTCTGCAGAAGCTCCATGCGGAAACCGATAGCGCCGGACATATCAGGGGATCGGTCAAAAATCCGGTTTCCGGGGTGCCTGTAGGCGCACGGGGGTTCGATGTGCCGGCCGCCGTGGGCAAGGCCGGTTTCCTCCATGTAATCAAGGACCTGGGGCTGAAGGAACCTTACCGCGGCATGGTCATGCTCTACAGCAGTGAGATTGCCGAGGATCTTGCCTACTATCTGACCACTTCCGAGCAGGTCCCCTCGACAGTCGCTCTCGGGGTGTTCGTGGAAGTGGATGGCCGGGTTTCAGCGGCCGGGGGGTTACTGGTCCAGGCCCTGCCGGCAGGCGAGGAATCGCTGGTCGCTCTGCTCGAACAGCGGCTCATCGCCCTGCCCCCCATTACCGCCCTGTTGCGGGAAGGTAAAGGGCCGCAGGAAATCCTGGAACAGCTCTTCACCGACATACCTCTTGGCAAAATGGAAAAAACCGACCTTTCCTTTCGCTGCTCCTGCAGCCGTGAGCAGATTCGCCGGGTGTTGAAGGCTTTGGGCCCAGACGAGTTGCGGGACATGATTGCCGAGGAGGAGGAGACCTTCGTGACCTGCGAATTCTGCATGGAAAAATACAACTTTCCCCGGCAGGAACTGGTCGAACTGCTCCATCAGTTGGACTCAACCAGGTAAGGGTCCCAGAGCAACCGACCCTCGCAAATTTTCGCGGGAATCAGTGCCAGCGCACAAAGGGTTCGATGTCGTACCTTTCCCCGGCGTAGTCCCTTTCCTTGCCTTTCGGCCACCAGTGATAAACCTGGAAACCCTCCTGGTCAATGGGATTGCTCGACAGGGTGCTCTGGTCGGCCAGATCCATGGACTCGTAACGCATGATGACCGGTGCATCAGGAAACTGGTCGATCTCGATGATATCGTCCAGGTAGATTTCGTCCACATTATCAAAAGCGTCCGATTCGGAACGGATCGCCATAAGCTTTCGGCGCAGGGCCTGGACGGCCTCTTCTGTATTTTCCGCCGAAAGCAGCACGGTAAAGTAGCCGTGTTTCGAGTGGTTATCCTCGTCAAAGGTGCAGTGAGCCAGGTATTTCATATCGCTACTCCTTTCGGAAGGCCCCGTCCGAACTGGACGGAACCTGCTTTTCAGCTTAACCTTTGGAACAGTCCCGCCGGGGCAGGGACTCAGGAGACTCTCTTAACCGTTACCTTCAGAATGCCGCCCTGTCAATGCGGGAAAAAAACGAACTCCTGGCTGAAGGGCCGGCTGGAGCGGACAATAAAAAAACCGGAGCCCTTAAGGAAAAAAGGCTCCGGTTTTCCTTGATGATATTGTCCCGCTCGATCAGGCTCGGGTCAGATGGCGATACTTGATCCGATGAGGCTGGTCAGCGGCGGCCCCCAGTCTCTGGCGCCGGTCTTCCTCATACTCGGACCAGTTCCCCTCGAACCAGACGGTGCGGCTGTCCCCTTCGAAAGCGAGGATATGGGTGGCGATCCGGTCCAGGAACCAGCGGTCGTGGCTGATGACGACGGCACAGCCGGCGTAGTTTTCCAGGGCTTCCTCAAGAGCACGCATGGTATTGACATCGAGATCGTTGGTCGGTTCGTCCAGCAGCAGCACATTCGACTCGCTGCGCAGCATCTTGGCCAGGTGCACCCGGTTTCGCTCCCCCCCCGAAAGAACGCCGACCTTTTTCTGCTGCTGATCACCGCCGAAATTGAAGCGGGACACATAGGCCCGGCTGTTCATGGCCCGATTGCCAAGCTCGATGCTTTCCTGGCCGCCGCTGATCTCCTCCCAGATACTCTTGTTCGGATCAAGGGTCTCCCGGCTCTGGTCGACATAGGCCAGCTTGACCGTCTCTCCCAGACGGATGGTGCCGCTGTCGGGCTTTTCCTGGCCGGTGATCATGCGGAACAGCGTGGTCTTGCCGGCGCCGTTGGGACCGATGACGCCGACGATGCCCCCAGGCGGCAGGCGGAAACTCATCCCCTCCACCAGCAGTCTGTCGCCGTAGGCCTTGGCCACCTGATCGGCTTCAATGACGATGTCACCGAGGCGCGGTCCCGGCGGGATGAACAGTTCCAGTTCCCGCTCCTTTTCCTGGACCTGCTGGCCGAGCAGCTTCTCATAGGAAGTGATGCGGGCCTGACCCTTGGCGTGGCGCCCCTTCGGCGACATGCGGATCCATTCCAGTTCCCGCTGCAGGGTTTTCTGGCGGGCGGTCTCCTGTTTCTCCTCCTGCCGCAACCGCTCCTGCTTCTGCTCCAGCCAGGAGGAATAGTTCCCTTTCCAGGGGATGCCGTGCCCCCGGTCGAGTTCGAGTATCCAGCCGGCGACATTGTCGAGGAAATAACGGTCGTGGGTCACGGCGATGATCGTGCCCGCATAGCGCTGCAGGTGCTGCTCCAGCCAGGCCACCGTCTCGGCATCGAGATGGTTGGTCGGTTCGTCCAGCAGCAGGATGTCGGGCTTCTGCAGCAGCAGCCGGCAGAGCGCCACCCGGCGCTTTTCGCCGCCGGAGAGAACGTCCACCGGGGTGTCCCCGGGGGGGCAGCGCAGGGCGTCCATGGCCTGCTCCAGGCGACTGTCAAGGTCCCAGGCGTCGAGATGGTCGAGCTTCTCCTGAACTTCCGCCTGCCGGGCAATGAGATCGTTCATCTCGTCGTCGGACATCGGCTCGGCGAACTTCATGTTGATTTCGTTGAATTCGTTGACCAGATCGACAACCGCCTGGACCCCTTCCTCGACGATCTGGCGCACCGTCCTGCCTGCAGTCAACTGAGGCTCCTGTTCGAGAAAGCCGACGGTATGCCCCGGCGAGAGGATGGTCTTCCCTTCGAAATCCTGATCCACCCCGGCCAGAATACGCAGCAGGGAGCTTTTTCCCGATCCGTTGAGACCGAGAACCCCGATTTTGGCGCCGTAGAAATAGGACAGGGAAATATCCTTCAGAATCGGCTTCTTGTTGTGATGCTTGCTGACCCGGATCATCGAATAGATGACCTTGCGGCCGTCGTCACTCATGCAACCTGCTCCTTATGGAAAACTGATTTGGCAATAACACCTTGGCCAGTCGTTGTGTTGTCGTTGTCGTACTCGTAATCGTAATCGTACTCGCCCAGAAAAAAGAGTTCGATCATGAACACTACCGCCTCACCGAATCGGAAAAAGCGGTTATCAATTCGCGCTTCTCTGAATGGCTTCGCCCGCCTTCTCAAGGTCCTTGCCCACCCCTGCCATGGTATTGCAGGCGGTCAGGGCCAAACACAAAAGCAGCAGAAAAACCCAGTTTTTCATGGCGACTCTCCTCCAGAAGGAAACCATTGAATGGTGCCGGGGCCGCCTTTCCGCCCTCAACAACAAGGCGGCCTCGCTGACGGTCGTCAGAGAATAGGATCAAAGCCTTTGAATTTCAAGAGAAAAATAACGAGTTCAGTAGATCTTGCGACGTGAAAAAGTCGAGCCAAGCACCGTGAAGGTGTTCTCCACGATAAACATGGCATGGGGATCGGTGGTAAAAACGATCTCCTCCAGCCGCTTGAGCTGAATATTGTTGATAACCACCATCAAAACTGTTCTCTGCAGCCGCCGATAGGCCCCAATAGCGGGCAGAAAGGTCGCACCGATCTTGAGATGCGTCATCACCTTGTCGGCGATTTTTTCCGGCTCGTCGGAGATGATCAGTGTCAGCTTGCGCTGGCTGAAAAGGGAGAGGCAGTAATCGACGGTGCTGGCGGTGATGAATACCGAGATCATCGAGGCGATCACCAGATCGTTGTCCAGAAAAGCGAAACTGATGCTGAACAGCGTGCAGTTGAAGAAGAAAAAGAACTTGCCGATGCCGATGTTGAATTTCTGGTGGAGGATAATCGCTGCGACATCCATTCCGCCGTTGGAACCGAGCGAGCGCAGAACCATGCCGGCTCCTGAGCCGATGATGACGCCGAAGGTCACCGCGGCATAGAGCTGGTTTTCCAGATGGATGCGAAAATCGATCAGCATGAAAAACAGGCTCAGGCAGAGCATGGCAAGAAAACTGTACCCGATAAAGCGCCGGGAAAGGTAGATATAGCCGAGGACGAACATGGGAATGTTGAGCAGCAGGTAGAGAAAACCGCTGTTGAAAATTCCGGTAGTGTAGTATATCAGGGTGGCGACCCCGAACAGGCCGCCGGGTACGAACCCCTGGGGTTCTCCGAGGGCCTTGAAACCGATCGCCTGGATGAAGGTGCCGACCAGAATCAGTCCGCAGTTCCATGCGACCGAAAACCTGAAATGGGGACTGCTTTTTGGCATGCGTCGCTCCTGAAAAAACGTTTCCAAGAAAAAAACATATTTGCCGTGTACTTGTCAAATGCCTTGGTTTGATGGAGAGGCCTGCCATGATCAAACTTATCGTTGTGGTGATCGGTATCAGCTGCGGCGGAGCGCTGGGCTGGTGTATGGGTGCTTCCATCGGCATAATGACCGGCTTTTTTCTTTCGGTTCTGGGCGCCT
This sequence comes from Syntrophotaleaceae bacterium, assembly GCA_041390365.1. Taxonomy (NCBI): domain Bacteria; kingdom Pseudomonadati; phylum Thermodesulfobacteriota; class Desulfuromonadia; order Desulfuromonadales; family Syntrophotaleaceae; species Syntrophotaleaceae bacterium. Next base: position 349,031 of record JAWKQB010000003.1, read on the forward strand.
CCATCGGTCTCTTTCTGAGCCGGCAATACTGCCGCAACCACCTGGATTAAGGTCTTTTCGCCAACCCGATCAGTCCTTGTGCCTCTTCCTGCTAGCCCCGCCGCAGGGTCTTCGCCCAACATGCTGCAGGATGAACATGTAACTTCTCTTTTTTGTTTTCAAGGAGTCCGCCCATGTATAACCTGATCTGCGGATCGCTGGCTTTCGACAACATCATGGTTTTCGGCGATCGTTTCAAGAATCACATTCTTCCCGACCAGGTGCACATCCTCAACGTCTGTTTTCTGGTGCCGGAAATGAGGAGGGAGTTTGGGGGCTGTGCCGGCAATATCGCCTATAATCTGCAACTGCTCGGCGACCGACCCCTGGCCATGGCCACGGTCGGGCAGGATTTCGGCCCCTATGCGCAATGGCTGGACAATTGCGGCATCGACCGGCGTTACATCAAGGCCATCGAAAACACTTTTACCGCCCAGGCCTTCATCACCACCGATCTGGACGACAACCAGATAACCGCCTTCCATCCCGGCGCCATGGGGTTCTCCCACCGCAACAGCATCCTAGATGCGGGTCAGATCACCCTCGGCATTATTTCCCCCGACGGACGGGAAGGTATGATCGAGCATGCCACCCAGATGACCGACGCCGGCATCCCTTTTATCTTCGATCCGGGGCAGGGGCTGCCCATGTTCGGCGGGGACGAGCTGATCCGCTTCATCGACCAGGCCGACTGGTTGACAGTCAATGATTACGAGTGGCAAATGATCCGGGAAAAAACCGGCTTGACGATTGAAGAGATGACAAAGCGACTGAAAGCCCTGATCATCACCCGGGGAGGCAAAGGATCGGTCATCCATACGGCCGGGGGCGAATATCTCATCCCCGCAGCCAGGCCGAAGGCCGTCAAGGATCCCACCGGCTGCGGCGACGCCTACCGGGCCGGGCTCATTTACGGCCTGAACCGGAAACTCGACTGGGAAACAACCGGCCGCATCGCCTCCCTCATGGGCGCCATCAAGATCGAACATTGGGGCACCCAGAACCACAGCTTTACCATGGAGGAGTTCCGTGCCCGGTTTCAGGAGTCATTCGGACAGGATTTTTGAGCGAAACAGGCGGAAGGCCTGGCCTGCCCTGACAATTCGGCGGGATTCTGCCGAGAGGCGGGTTTTGAGAGGGCGGACCGGTCAGAGGAAACCACAAACGGCTGCGTCAATGTTGTGAAAACGTTTGTCCTGGATCTGCTTCGCTCAGAACCACGAACCAGATGTGGTTGAAAATCAGCCAGCGATAAAAGGGAGCGATCTCGAGAAAGGCTGCTTCGCTGAGAGAGGATTCGAGGACCTCCATCCAACTGTCCAGTTGAACCATCCAATAATCCTCATGAAATCCGTGAGACCGGTAGGCCCGGAACACCCAGAGCACGGTCTCGACCAGAACTTCCGGGCTGTAGGAGGTGAAGAGGGATGAGAAAAAGCGCGCATGGTTGCGATGATTGTCCTGCATCATCTCCAGATTTCCGGGGCCGATCAGCGCGTCGAGATCTTTCCTCCGGCTCAGAATGGCGTTGATTCGAGCCGCCATCTCCTCCCGTACGGCTTCATATTCCTTCGCGGCCTCCAGGGAAGGCTGTTGCAGCTTTCCCGCCGATCGGATCAATTCCCCCTTCTTCAGCATGGTCCCTCACAGCAAAGCCAGGGCAACTGGCAGTGAAAGGTTGAACCCGCTCCCGCCGCACTTTCAACCCAGACCTGTCCCCTCATGGAGGTCGCGATCTTTTTGGTTATGGCCAGGCCGAGGCCGGTACTTTTCTCTCCGTCGGTACTTCTGACGCTGATATTGGGGAAGGGGTGAAAAAGGCGGGCCTGCTCTTCGACCGGAATCCCCGGCCCCTGGTCGCTCACGGAGAGGTTCAGCTTGTCCTCCTCCCTGCCCGCAAATACGACGACGCGCGTTTGCCGGGGAGAAAACTTGATGGCATTGCTGATCAGGTTGTTCATGATCTGCCTGAGGCGGTGTTCGTCGAACAGGCTGATCTCATCCGGCAGCCGGGATTCCAAAACCAGCTCGATCTCCTTTCGGGTCGCGAAGGGGCGGTTCACCGAGACGATGCGGAAAAGCAGGTCGGGAAGGTAGCCAGGCTCGTACTTCGGTTGCAGCTTGCCGGACTCCAGAGCGGAGATATCCAGCAGATCGTTGATCAGACTGAGCATGAACTGGCTCAGGTAGCGGATGTCGTTGAGAAAGCCGAGGTGTTCGCTTTTGAGCGCGCCTGCGGTGTCCGTCAACATGAACTCGCTGTATCCCATGATGGCGGTCAGGGGGTTGCGCAGGTCGTGGGCGGCCATGCCGAGAAAATGGTTTTTGAGTTCGTTGAGCCTTTCCAGTTCCGCCGTCTTCTTGTGCAGTTCCCGGGTCAGATTATGCAGTTCATTGTTGCTGCGAACCAGTTCGGTGCGAAGCATTTCGATCTCGTCGCTGTTGATTTCGCCGACCGCGTAAAACCCCTTGGAATGGGGGAGAAATTGCACATGAAAGGTCTGGGGGAGTCCGTCGTTTCGCGGCAGGTTGAGCAGGAAACGGTCGCCCGAATGAAAACAGCCTGCAAAATCGAAATCGCCGCTGAAGTCGAGGAAAACCTCCGAGACATGCCTGCCGCTCGGATCGCCCCCCAGGAAACTGCTGGTGAACGCATTCGCCTGGCGTATGGCCCCCCCGGGATCGAGGTCGAGCAAAAGGACTTTGGCCTGTTGGTCCAGATACGAACAGATAACTTTTTCACACGACATGTCCATCAACCCATCAGGTACTGCTCGAGATCGTCGAGGGTAGGGAAGAGTCTGACCCCCGGGTACTGTTCAACAGCCTCCCGACCGCCCCACCGAAAGGCCTGACCTCCCACTCTGATCTCTATCTGCGGAAACTCCTCCTGCAGGGCCTCTATGGTTTTGATCAATTGAGGCAGGTTGGAGTAGATGGACAGCGACAGACAGACCAGGTCGGGATGTTTTTCCCGAACCATGGCGAGCAGATCCGCAATCGGGGTATTGGCGCCGAGAAAGTAGCCGTCCCAGCCGTGGAGCTCCAGAATATCGGCCACCATCTTGCCGCCCACCTGGTGAAACTCATTGGCCGCGCAAGCGACTACCGACTTTTTCCCGCACCGGTCACGGGAAAAAATCAGGGGTTGCACCATGCCCATGGCGGATTCGGTGATCGAGGTGGCAAGATGCTCCGAAGCCACCGAAATCCGATTGCCTTCCCACAACTCGCCCACCTCGTAAAGGGTGCCTTGAAACAGGTCCAGATAGAGAGTCTTGATGTCGATCCCGTCATCCAGAAGTTCTTTGACTGTTTGCAGACAGGCGGAACGATTTCCCTTGATAAGATTGTCGAAATAATCCGCGTAAATTTCGGTTATCATGCAGAGGTTCCTGTTGCCCTTCACTGCATTGAATAGAAAAAAAGTCGTTATTTTCCAAAATATAACAGGCTATTAACTACTCTATCGAGTGGATACCGAGTATAACCTATCGACAAAATCCTTCTCAACCCCTATTTTGTTTCTCTCGAAGGGCAAATCTGGCTTTGATATGAATTCTGTGAGCTTCGGGTGCGACAGTCCGTCTTGAAGGTAGGCGACATGGAGAGCTGTTCATTGACAAAACTGAAGGGAGTTCGGATAATGGCAACCGGCCGCCAATGACCTTGTCAGGAACCGGACGAGCCTCACCCAATGAACCTTGGAGGTTGTGATGCAACTGACCTATATTGCTGTTTTTGGAGCGCTGGGCTGCCTTTCACGCTATTTTGTCTCCGGTTGGGTATACACTCTGGCCGGCAGAGGATTGCCTTACGGAACCTTGGCCGTCAACGTGGCGGGCTCCCTGCTGCTCGGCCTGGTCATGGAGGGCGGGCTACGCAGCGCTCTGTTGCCGGCCGATATCAGGATGGGCATCACGACCGGCTTCATGGGGGGATTTACGACGTTTTCGACCTTTTCCTTCGAGACCGTGCGATTGCTCGAAGAGGGCAGCCTTCTGGCCGCCGGAGCCAATATTCTGTTGAATGTCATCGTCTGTATCGTTTTTGCCGGAATCGGGATCCATCTGGCCCGGCAACTTTAGACCATTTCAGAGAGGCCCTATTATGAAACTCGAAGGAGAACAGACCTTGATGCGCATCTTCATCGGCGAAAGCGACCGGTGGAAGACGAAGCCGCTTTACGAGGCGCTGGTAGAAATGTTGCGTCAGGAAGGTTTTGCCGGGGCCACGGTGCATAAAGGCATCATGGGCTTCGGTTGCCACAGCCGACTCCATACCGACAAGCTGCTGCGCCTGTCGGCCGACCTGCCCGTCATTGTGGAAGTGGTCGATAAACCGGAAAAGATCGAGACCATCATGCCCCGGATCGACGGCATGATGGGGGGCGGGATGATCACCCTGGAGAAGGTCCACGTCATCCGCTATCGCAAACCGGACGGCACCTGCGTATAGAACTGTCACGCCTCTACTGCCTCTCGCCCGGGTTTTTTCGGGTAAAGAGAGAAAGCTTGCAACCAAGGTAGCGACCAGCCGCCCCTATCGCCAGCAGCAGCCCGAAAACGGCCACGATGGCCGGACCGGTAGGCAAATCCCCCCTAACGGAAAGGAAAAGGCCCGCGCTGCAGCCGAGAAAACCCAGAGACCAGCCGGCCAGCAGACGGGGCATGATGCGGTCCAGGAACAGCATGGCGCAGGCGGCCGGCACCACCAGCAGGGTAAAGACCAGCAGGACTCCTGCAATCGCCACGGAACTGGTCACCACCAGACCGAAGGTGGCATAGAAAACCAGATCCCAGAACCAGATGATCCGTCCCGACGCGCGGGCTGCATTGACATCGGTGGATATCTCAAGAAACGGCTTGCGCAGGAAAAAATGCACAGCCCCCACCGCAAGATAGAGAGCGAACGTCTTTCCCACCTCTGCCCAGCCGACAAAGAGAATGCTGCCCAGCAGCATCGCCTTGATCTCCTCCTGGCCGTGTACCGACCGGTCCAGAATCAACACCGCCACCGCTGACGCCACCGCGTAGGTGATGCCGATGACCGCCTCCTGGGGAATGCGTTCGTCGCGGAAGCGGCCCAGAGCGAAGACCGCCGCCCCCACGAAGGTAAAAGCCAGGGAATAGCCGAACGCAGCCACGCTGCCCGGCTCGTGTCCAGACAGCAGGGCCACCGCTCCCCCCAGGGCGGCTATCTGGGCCAGCGCCAGATCGACGAAAATCACCCCTCTCAGGACCACATGCAGTCCGAGATAGCAGTGAATACCCGCCAACACCAGGCAGGCCGCGAAGGAGGCTGCCAGCAATCCGTAAAAACCGTCCATATTTCAAATCCTTTATCCCCGGAAAACATCCTCCAGCCCGCCGAGAGAACAGACACGCAGGTCTGCCCCTACAATTTCCGATCCTTCCGGGAATCGCTGCAGGGGCGGACCCGTGTGTCCGACCGTCGCCCCATTATTTCCCGGCTTCGCCCAACCCGGCAGCCACCGCTTTGACCACCCCGTCAACCCCGGCCAGGTAATCGTAGTCGGACTGTCTGCCGGTGGAGGAAACAGCCGCCCGGACCACCTTGGCGCCGATCTTGTCCGCGACCATTCCGGCCGGCTTTACAGGGTGCCAGGGTTCCACCAGAACGACCCGGACCCCGGCCTGACGGCCTTTATCAATGACCCGTTTCAGATGGCTCGGACTCGGCGGAATGCCGGGCCGGGGTTCGAGCTGACCGATGATGCTCAGGCCAAATCGGCGGGCGAAATAGGGCCAGCTTTTGTGATAGGTCAAAGCCGGACTGCCATGGAAGGGCTGCAGGGTGCCGAGCCAGCCGCCGAGCAGATTCTCCTCCCTCTGTTGCTTCAGAAACGCGGACAGTTTGCCGTATTGGAAAAGCAGGGCTATTTTCTCGAAATCGTATTTGCCGGCCAGCTCCCGACCGATCATCAACTCGCCCATCCGGTTTTGAAGAGTCTTGTAATTGCCCTCGTAGATCTCCCTCCCTGCCGGGTCGAGAGCGGCCAGCCGATCGCGGATCAAGGCGGCGACCTTCAAACCGTTGAGCGGATCCGTCAGGTAATGGGGATTGCCGTGGGGATGGACATCCCCCATGCTCCGGTCCAGGGTGCCGGACGGCACCTCCATCGGGGCGATCACCCGCGAGGCGTCCAGAAATCCCTTTTCTCCCGGTTGAACCCGGGCATTGCGGGAATTCTGCAGGAGATAGGGGGCCCATCCCTCCTCCAGTTCCATCCCGACCTGAATGAACAGGTCGGCCTCGCTCAGCAGCTTGATAAAGCTCGGTTTGGCATCCAGGTAGTGGGCATCCTCATTCCCCTTGGCGAGCACGGTGACAGAGACCCGGTCACCGCCGACGGAGCTGGCGAGACTGCCGAGTTCGACTACGGTAGCACAGATTTTCAGGGGGGCGGCCAAAACGGCCCCCGGCATCGCCAGTCCAACCAGCAGGAGGAACCAGCTCAATAGGGCGGCGACTGAAAAAGAAGATTTGCATTTCATACTCTCCTCCTAATAGCTGTGCGCCGGGTGGGCGCCGATCAGTACTTCCAGTCCCAGCCAAACGGAGTGCACAACGTCATCCAGGTGATCGGCATCGTCAATGTTGTACTGCAGACGCAAGCGGGAAAATTCCGACGGGCTGAACACCACCAGCGGGGAAATGCGCCAGCGGTCGTCGCGATAGGGATCGTCGCTGCGCCCTTCGAAGGCCCCCTCGTGGGTCAAGCTGGCGCCGCTTCCGGAGGCGTATTCGTAACGCAGACCGGCAGCCCAGCGGCCGGTAAAGCCGTAGAGCCCCTGCAAATAGAAACCCCAGTCCCGCAGGGTGTCGCCGGCGATCTCCTCTATTTCGCCATCCTCCTCGACGACGGCATTGTCCGCCCGCAGATCGCGCTTGATGAATTCCCCTTCAAGGCGGAAAAACGGGCGTCCCTGAACGTTGTCGGAAGGCATCCACTTGCAAAGAAAATCGGCGCCGTAGATCCAGGTTTCACCGTCGGGCCCGGTGAAGTTGGGCCCGTGCAGGCCCGACAGCCCCACTTTAGTCGTCCAGGTGGAGGACAGATCGAAGGCGTTTTCCCAGCGCACCAGGTAGACCAGGTCGCCAAGGCCGCGCACCTCCTGGTCCACCAGGGGCCGCCGGCCGATGCCAAACTCGTGGTCATGCCCTTCCTCACCATGGTCGTCTCCATGTCCATGATCATGCGCCACCTCGCCGCCGAGGAAACTGGCCATGAACTCCCCGTCCGCATTCTGTACGCCGGCGTGCAGCACCGAATACCAGGGGGTACCGAGCATTTTTGATACCCTCATTCCCGCGCCCCGCATCCCTTCTCCCCCAAAGATACGGGTGTTGACCACCGGCTGGTCCATCCAGATCCAGGCGTGGGGATGAGTCGGGTTGATGCGCCCGAATTCCGTCAGGAAATAGCCGGCTTCCAGCTCCAGACCCCATGGCAGGCTCAGGGTACGGGCAAAGGCCTCCTCCAGCTCGACCGCATCCTCCGAGGCGAGGATATGGGCTTCGGCCTGGAAATAGGGATCCACGGCCCCTATGAGGGACAGTTCGGCCTGCTGCAAAGTGAAACCTCGCCGCTTTGGATCATGTCCTCCCCCCTGCAAAACCTTTATGACTTCGTCCCTTTCCGAGGAGGTCCCTGCGGCCACCAGGATATCCAGGGAAACGTCGATGAGACGCAGCCTGGCCCCGCGGCCGAGTTCCACCGAAGCCAGGTCCGTCCGGTCTTCCTCCCTTTCCGGAACCCTCTTCTCAGCCGCGGGCAGGGTTTGCAGCGCCTCTTCCAGAGGGTCGACGGGGACGGCCGTTTTTTCTTGCGGCATCACCTGTTGCTGCAACTGCCGAACGGTTTCCTTCAGAGCCCGGTTTTCCTGCTCCAGCGCATCCAGGCGCTGCATGATCACCTCCAACTGGTCGGTCTGGGCTGCTTCAACCTGCCCGCAACTCAAAAGAACCAGAGCGGTCGGCAACAGACAGACTGCAGCCAGAAGCCGCAATTGTACCTTTGGCATAAAACTCTCCTTGTCAAAAAATACTCTTCACGGGGCCCTTCGGACCCTCTCAAAAGCAATCGCCTTCCGGATCGAAAGCGAAAAACAATGAACAGAAGGATTCAAAGCGACAAGGGAGGTGCCCGGGGTGAAAAAGGGGTCCAGACGAGGGAGCGAACGGTTTGGATTTTGGGAACGGAGAAAAACCTGTGGACAACTTGTGAAGGGGCGGGGTATCGGCAGGCAGTGCCAAGGACGGGGGCTCCGATCCGCGCCAGGGATTGACAGAAAGGACAGGTGGATGGATCGTGCCGGTGGGGGAAGCCGCCCCTTTCGCCAACCTCAGGAACGCTGCCTGTGACATCCGCGCCCACCGATGGCCGCTGCTTCGCAGCAGGACAAGGTCCTGTTTCATGACCGAGATGAAAAAGCTGGAACGGGAGCAGACCCAACTGGATGAACAGGGCCAGCATCGTTAGAGCAGCCTTCGCCATCCTGATTGTCGTCGGCATCCCTTTTAACATGATAATTCCAACCATTGAATTGCATATGAGCCGATGGGCTCATTAAGAGTGGCACCTTGATAATCCTAGTGCATTCTTTTCAACTGTCAACAGGTGCCACCTCTCACCCCTCTTTTTCCGGGCCTGAGTCCCTGGCACCGGTCGCCGCCGTCAAGGTCAAGGGGTCGACCTTGACGCCATGGACTCTCGCTCCCCAGTGAAGATGGGGCCCGGTGGAACGGCCGGTGGAACCCGCCAGGCCGATGGTCTGTCCGGTTTCCACCCGGTCCCCCGGCCGAACTTTGAACTCCGAGAGGTGAAAATACATGGTCACGATGCCCATTCCATGATCGATATAGACCGATTTGCCTGAAAAAAAGTGCTCCTCGGCCAGGACCACCACCCCTCCCGCAGAGGCAGCCACCGGTTGCCCCATCGCCGCCCGCAGATCGACACCGGAATGAGGACTGCGGGGCTTTCCGTTCAGAATGCGCTGAAAACCGAACTGCGACAGCACCTTTCCTTCTACAGGAATTATAAAGGCCTCCTGCCACAGTGGGTCTGGCCGCAGCCCGGCAAACATCTTTTCCAGCATTCTCTGTTCCCGCTGATGCCGTTCCAAACTCGCCTGGTCCAGAGTGACTTTACTTTCGGGCAGGGTAAGACGCTGTACGGGAAACTCCCGGGGAAGAACCTGAAAGGAAAACATATCCCTGGTCACCTGCCCGTCCTGACCGGTAACAGTCAATTCCAGAGTCTTTTCACCGGGCTTTTCATCCCGGGGAATGCCGAAAAATGCGGTAAAACTCTCTTTCTTCAGAGGCATCAAGCGGATAAGGGAGCCGTTCCAGATAACACTGGCCGAGGCAACCTTTTCACCGGGGGATATTTCGACCCGGCCCACTCCTCCCGGAAAAAGCTCCCGGGTTTGCAGGGACACACTCCACTCAGCAGCCGCAGCGATGCTGGGGCCTGCGGCAAGCAGCAAGAAGACCAGCAGGATGAGGGCGTGCCGGAACAACTGATTTTTTTTTATTGCCATGGCCCCTTCTCTCAGAGCAAAAACCTGTTTTTTCTGCACAGTACCAGAAAATTTATTAGAAAGCCTGGGTGGCTTCGGCACATTCTACATCTTTTCAGGAAAAATCGCGACCAGGGGCTATAAAAAAGGCGAGGGCCATCCCATTGCTGCACAAAAATCCCTACCTCTATGTGCCAGAAATCGACTATAGTTCGCACGTTTAAAGACACTATCAACGGGAGCCAATTTTTTCACAAGGGGCAGGGAACCGTGAGCAATCGGATGGCAATGCGTGCCGGATTCATCGCTCGAAATCAGCAGGAGTACGGCGATCGTTACAATGAGCTGCGTTTTATTTCACCTGATGAAGCGGAAGCAGCCTCGACCCGCCGAAGGCAGCTGCTGGACGCACTGGAGGGCCGGGCTCTGACAGGCTACGGCGGCACCAAGCTTGACTGTTCCGACCTTTCCCCCGGTTGCCGCATCTGTGCCGAGGGCGGGTGGTCCTGCCTGTTCATCAATGGCCGCTGCAACGTGCGCTGTTTTTACTGCCCCACCGCGCAGGATGAGATCGGCCTTCCGACAACCAACACCGTCGAGTTTCGCACCCCGGCGGATTACGTGGCCTATCTCGAACGCTTCGGTTTCAGCGGCGCCAGCATCAGCGGCGGCGAGCCCTTTTTGACCTTCCAGCGGACCCTGGCCTTCGTCACCGCCATCAAAAAACGGTTCGGCACGGCGATGCATGTCTGGCTCTACACCAACGGCACGCTGGCTGACTCCGACAAACTGGGGCGGCTCAGCGATGCCGGTCTCGACGAAATCCGCTTCGATATCGGCGCCACCGGGTACAGGCTCGACAAGCTCCGTCTTGCTGCCGGCATCATCCCCACTGTGACCGTGGAAATCCCTGCGATTCCCGAAGATCTTCCACTCTTGAAGCAGAAAATGCTGGAGATGGCGGAGGCCGGCGTCGGCCATCTCAATCTGCACCAGTTGCGCCTCACCCCTTACAACTTCGACCGGGTCGTTGCGCGGGGCTATCGCTTTCTCCACGGTGAAAAAGTGACGGTGCTCGACTCGGAACTGGCGGCCCTGGAACTTCTGGAATACGCCATCGATCATAAGATCGGCCTGCCGGTCAACTACTGCTCCTTCGTCTTCAAGAACCTCTACCAGGGTTCGGCAGCCCGCAGAAGAAACGCCGCCTTCCTCATCAAACCCTTTGAATCCCTCACTCTTAATGGCTTCATCCGCTCCCTGACCCTGCTTTCGAATCCGGAAACCCTATCACGGCAGGTGGAGATTTTCCGGCAGCAGTGCGGCGGGGCCGAAAAATGGGCTTTGAGTTCCTCCCGGGACCGGCTGACCTTCCACCCTTCCCTCTGGCCCCTGGTCGACCTGTCCGATTCCCGGTTGCTGGTCGGCTATGCCGCCTGCCGCCAACTTCCCCGGGTGAGCTACCAGAATCCCTTCCTGACCGTCAAGGTCAGCGAGCGACAGCAGGTCATCGTCGAACGGGCCAAGTCGATCCAGGACGTCCAGCTGTCGGGGAGCGAGGCCGAACTTTTCTACCGGATCTTTCTTGGCAATCAGCATCCCCCTTCAGACCTGAACGAAGGTCCTTTGGCCGGGCCGGCCAGATTCGAATTTATTCCAGAAGGATTGCAGGACTACTATTAAAGAAACCTGGATATCCAGCTGCCTGGACGGGATACATCGGGGTGGGGTCGAGTTTTTTCGATACCGGCCCCGAAAAATCTGGAAAAGATTTCCGCAGCACAACAGGGAGATCAGACATATCGGGGCCTGTAACAGAAGGTCTCTACTGGCGGTCCGCGGAAAACCCGTTACTATTGAAACATTGCAAGGTATTGAAACCCTTGCCCTGCAAGTATTTAACAGGAGCGGGAGCGGGTCGGATGAACATTCTCATGATGACCAATACCTTCACTCCCCATGTGGGAGGGGTGGCCCGCAGCGTCGAGACCTTCAGCGAGAGCTTTCGACAACTCGGTCACCGGGTCCTGGTTTCCGCCCCTTCCTTCGAGGGCTACCAACCGGACGAACCTGAAGTCATCCGTTTCCCCGCCTGGCAGCATTTCTACAACAGCGATTTCAGCGTACCCATGCCGGTTCCGGGACGTCTGCTGGCCGCCCTGAAGGATTTTCAGCCGGACATAGTACACTCGCATCACCCCTTTCTGCTGGGAGACACAGCGCTGCGCGTCGCCGCCCAGCGGGGTTTGCCTGTCGTCTTCACCCATCACACACTCTACGAACGCTACACCCACTACCTGCCCCTGGATTCTCCGCGGCTGCGAAGGTTCGCCGTCGAACTGGCCATCGGCTACTGCAACCTTTGCGATGCCGTGGTAGCGCCAAGTGCGTCAGTGGCGGACTGTCTCAGGGATAGGGGGGTGAAGGTTCCTGTACGGGTGATTCCGACGGGAGTTGATACGGCAATGTTTGTTGGAGCCGACGGCCGAAGGTTTCGAAGGCGGCATGGCATACCCCAGGATTTTTTCCTGTTGGGCTATCTCGGGCGCCTCAGCTCTGAGAAGAATTTGCGCTTTCTGGCCGAAGCCGCCCTCTCCTTCCTTCATCGTCATCCCCGGTCCGGCCTGCTTTTGGTCGGTGAAGGAACCGCCAAACAGGAGGTTCTGGCGCCCTTCGAAGCCGCCGGCCTGAGCCATCGGCTTTTTAGCCCGGGCCTTCTTCAGCGGGATGAGCTGGCGGAGGCCTATCGGGCCATGAATGTTTTCATCTTCGCCTCGAAAAGCGAAACGCAGGGGATGGTTTTGACGGAGGCCATGGGGGCGGGAGTTCCGGTTGTGGCCCTCGATGGACCGGGGGTGAGGGACATTGTCCGGGACGGCAGAAACGGCCGGCTGCTGCCGGAAGAGGAGATCGCTCCCTTCGCCGAGGCTCTCGAGTGGGTTCTGAATCTTGCCGATGACTGTCTGCGCCAGCTCATGCAGGAAATTGCGGAAACCGCCCAGGCGTTTTCAATGGACGGAAGTGCCGCGAAAATGCTCGATCTTTACCGGGAGCTGGTAGAGAACGGGCCTCGTCAGGAGGCGCTGAACGGACCATTGACGGCCCTGCGTCAGCGATTCGAGGAAGAGTGGAAAATTTTGCACAATTTTGCCAATGCCATCGGCGGGGCCATGCGAACTTCGGCATCCCTGGAGCCTGACGGGAATCCCGAGTGAGTAAAAAGGGTCAACATGAGGACAGGTTGGCTTTCGACGAATCCGGGATCCCTTTCGCCAAAAACCGGACAGCGTGCCTGACGGGGAATCTCTTTGCCGGGTTGTTACAGGCCTGGGCCGCCTCATGGCAGAAGCATATCCAGGGATTGGAAGGGATCGACGCGATGATCGAGCGCGGGGAACGGACCCTGATTCTGTTCTGGCACGGCAAATACCTGCCGCTGTTCCCCCTGATGAAGCAAAAAAAGGCCTGTGTGCTGACCAACAGTTCTTTTCGGGGCAGGGTCATCGGCCAGGTGTGTCGCCGCTTCGGCTACCATTCGGTCCATCTTCCTGAGAAACCTGAGAAAAGATATCTGTTCACTCTGCGTCGTGCCCTGGCCGATCACCCTCTTTGGGGGACCGCCGCCGATGGCCCGACAGGACCCTGGCATCACATCAAGCCGTCGACCCTGGAACTGGCCAGCCGGTTCAATTTCACCCTGTTGCCGCTCGGAGTGGCGGCCAATCATTGCTGGCAGTCGAAAAGCCGCTGGGACAGGATGGAAATGCCCTGGCCCTTTTCGCGAATCGCCCTGGTCATCGGGCAACCGCTTCGGCTGCCGGAAAACCTCGATCCCGTCAGCTCTCCCCCATGGGTGGAACACCTGCGGGAGAGCCTGGACAGATGCCATGAAGAAGCGGAACGACTGATCGGAAAAAAACACGACAAAAAAGGATAGTGCCATGAAACCCCCGACAACCGTCAGCGAATATCTTATCTACCGACTGCATGAACTGGGCGTCAGGCATGTCTTCGGCGTCCCGGGAGACTACGTGCTCGGGTTTTTTCGACAACTTGAAGACAGCCCCCTGCAGGTCATCAATACCTGCGATGAGCAGGGGGCGGGGTTTGCCGCCGATGCCTACGCCCGTCTGCACGGCCTTGGCGTGGTCTGCATCACCTATTGCGTTGGTGGCATGAAAGTCGCCAACACAACGGCTCAGGCCTTCGCGGAAAAATCGCCGGTTGTAGTGATCAGCGGCGCCCCCGGCCGGCGGGAACGGCAACGCAACCCCCTGCTCCATCACAAGGTACGGGATTTCGACACCCAGCTGAATATCTTTCGTCATCTCACGGTGGCAGCCACCGACCTGATGGATACCCAGAACGGCTGCCGGGATATCGACCGGGTCCTCGAAGCGGCCCTGCGATACAAGCGCCCGGTCTACATCGAACTTCCGCGGGACCTCACCGCCCTGTCCTGCCCCACCTATCGCCAAAGTTTCAGCACCGATCAGCAGAGCGATCGGGATGCCCTCCGGGAAGCGCTAGGCGAAACCCTTTCACGACTCCGTCAGGCCAAGCAGCCGGTCTTCATTGCCGGAGTCGAAATCTCGCGTTTTCAACTGGAACAGCCTTTTCTGGAAATGGTCACCCGGACCGGCATCCCCTTCGCTTCGACCCTGCTGGGGAAATCCGCGGTCAATGAGGATCATCCCCTTTACCTGGGAGTCTATGAAGGGGCCCTGTGCCGGGAACAGGTGCGCCGCTATGTCGAGGACAGCGATTGCGTGGTGCTCTGCGGCGTCCTCATGACCGATGTCAACCTGGGCATCTATACCGCCAAGCTGAACCAGACCCAGTTGATCTCCATCGGCAGCGAAACCACCTCCATCGGCTACCACAGCTATCCGGACGTTTTCCTCGCCGATTTTCTGGAAGGTCTGTCGGCGGAAGATCTGCCCGACCGTCAGTTCGACCTGCCGCAAGAACCGGGGATGGGCGAGTTTTCCGCAACGGATGAACCGATCACCATCAACCGCCTTATTCAGGCATTGCAGCATCAGTTGGACAAGCAGATCGTCCTGCTGGCCGATCCGGGCGAAGCGCTTTTCGGTGCTGCCGAACTGAAAATGCACCATTCCGGCGCCTTCATCGCATCGGCTTACTACACCTCCATGGGATTTGCCGTGCCCGGCGCTCTCGGGGCGCAGATGGCCCGGCCGGACCTGCGCCCTGTGGTGCTGGTGGGGGACGGCGCCTTCCAGATGTCCGGCATGGAATTGGCCACCGCCGGACGTTTCGGCCTCACCCCCATCGTCATCGTGCTCAACAACCGTGGCTACGGGACCGAACGGCCCATGCTGGACGGCCACTTCAACGACATCCCCCTGTGGAGATTCAGCCGGCTGCCGGACTTCCTCGGCACCGGCCGGGGCTACGAAATCCATACGGAAAAAGAGTTCGTGGACGCCCTGGCCCGGGCTCAGGCCGATCGATCGAATTGGGCCATCCTCGAGGTCCATATTGACCCGAAGGATTGCTCCGCGGCCCTGAAGCGGTTGACCGCCGCACTGGGAGAAAAGGTGCGGGAGAACTCCTGTAAATAAAAAAAGGGCGGCATCCCTAGCGGCGCCGCCCTTTTTTTATTTAAAACCCTATAGGACATATGCGTCCTATGGGACCTATGGAAAATCTTTCTCAGAGCCCCTTCTTCTCAAACCAGACAAACAGCGGAATCACCAGGACAAACATCACCGCAATGATGATCCAGTGGTTGACGCCCAGCATTTCAGGCAGGGAGATCTTGCCGAAGTCTCCCCAGCTCATGACGGTCCGCTTCAAGCCCGGATAGAACTCGGCAAAAACTCCGGCACCGAAAAGCATCCCCAGTATGGCCCAAATCGAATCCCAGCGGCCCTCTCCAAGGGCACCCAGGGAGGTTCCCGGACAATAGCCGACCAATCCCCAGCCAACGCCGAAAATCAATCCGCCAATGATATTGCTTCCCAGCACCGCGGACTTGTGCTTCAGAGCCAGCAGGCCGAGGTCGTTGAGCAGATAGATGCCCACCATCCCGACCAGTATGGCGGACAGCATGAACTTGACGATGGTCATGTCGATGAGGCGCAGGGCGCCGAGCTGTTTGTCATAGCGCAGCACGCGACCCTTCTGCAGCAGAAAACCGAACAGTATGCCCGTCACCAATCCCCAGATCAGAAGATTCATATGTCACCTCACTTGTAGACCAGCCGGGCCACGACGACACCGCCGGCAAAGAAACAGACCAGAGCGATGAAGCCACTGGCTGAAAGCTGCATCAGACCGCTCAGGCCATGGCCACTCGGGCAACCTCCCGCCATCCTCGCTCCGAACATGAGGATCACTCCCCCGACGAAAGCGGTCAGCGCTCGGCTGAACGTGCTGCGGGCGCCGAACCGGGCCTGCCACATATCAGGCACAGCCTGCCAGCGGAAGGAGCCGGAGGTGACCGCTGCGATCAAACCGCCGAGCAGGATGCCGACCACGAACATCCACTGCCATTCGACCTTCGGCGCTTCCTTGATGTAATACTCCATCCTCGCCACCCGCTCGGGATCGAACCATTCCTGAATCATCCCGGTAGTGCGAACGAAAGAGGTCGAGGCGCCGAAAAATTTTCCGGTGAAAGCGACCGACAGCACCGCGACCAGGCCCGACAGAGCTCCGGCCAGATAGGGATTCCAGATACCTTTGTCCGATGTCTGCATATCATTCCTCCTTGGAATCGATGCATTAATGATATTCTGTTTCTCATATGTTGCAAGTAGCCTTCAACCTCCGGCTACCCCTGCTTCCCCTTGGCTCGGGGAGGGATCGGACAAACCGTGGCATAGTGATCCCTCTTGTCCCCCAGCAGGCATTGCCAGCCGTTGACGATGGCGGAACAGGGGGGAGGACTGCCCTGGTAGCCGGCCAGGAGCGCCACATCCCTCGGTGGAACCAGTTCCCCGCGCCGGATAAAGGCGGCCCGTGCCAGGCTCACCGCATGCAGGGTGTCGCCACTCTCAAACCGCTGCTCGAGATAGAAATACTTCTCGTCCCAGGTCACCATGCGGGTGGTGATGTCGAATTTCCGCAGGGGCGGCAAAGGTCTGATAAAAGTGATCTCCGTGGCGTTGAGCACCGGCATCCAGCGCCGACGCAGCAACTTGCCGAGCAGTTTCATGCGCGCCAGATGCTCGATGCGGGCCACATCCAGCAGGCTGAAATACCGGCCGTTGGTTAGATGCATATTGACATCGCAGTCGGTGGGCAGCACCCGGAACGATCGCCGAAAGACACCTGTCAGATCGGCAGCCTCCGTCAGGAAGATGAGTCGCAGCAGCATCCAGAAAAGGCGAAGATAGAGGTTCATAAAGTCAAGCCTCGTAAGGCGTGAGGGGTGAGGGGTCACTCCAAACCCTCAAGGCTTCAGGCAGTTAACGATTTTACCCATGGGTAATTAAGCTTTTGGAATAACGGTATGAAAGATACACCTTTCTCTACGATGGCATCAAGTTCATTATAATCGGGTCGTGTTTCCCTTCAAATTTGACAATGGCGTAAATACCGGTAATAATTGAGATAAATGAACAGAGAAGGGCTCGTTTCCGCCCAAGGACGAGGGGGCTGAAATGCTCTTCGATCGGATGGAAAGGTTCGGTTACTCCATCCGTTAAACAGGGAGGAGTTGCAATGCAAAGTGACCCCCGCGACGAGAAAAGGGCCCTGGAAGCAGCCGAAGCCGCCCGCGAAACATCCTGGCAGCAGCCCAGTTTCATCGGCGAACTTTTCATGGGCCGGTTCCGTACCGAACTGGTGTTCCCCTTTCCCGAACAGGACGAAACCGACCGCCGGGCCGGGGATGCAATCCTCGCCCCTTTGAAGACTTTTCTCGTGGAAAAAGTCGATGCCGACCGCATCGACCGGGAAAAGGAAATTCCCGCCGAGGTCATCGAGGGCCTCCGCAACCTCGGCCTGTTCGGCATCAAGCTGCCCAGGGAGCATGGCGGGCTTGGCCTTTCCCAAATCAACTACAACCGCATCATCCAGTTGGTGGCCGGCCATTGCGCTTCCACCGCCGTGCTTCTTTCGGCCCACCAGAGCATCGGCGTTCCCCAGCCTCTCAAGCTGTTCGGCACCGAGGAGCAGAAACGGACGTACATGCCCCGACTGGCAGGCGGAGCGATCAGCGCCTTCGCCCTGACCGAGCCGGGGGTCGGCTCCGATCCCTCGAAAATGTCGACAACGGCGACCTCCGTTGAGGACGATTCGGTCTATCTGCTCAATGGCGAAAAGCTCTGGACCACCAACGGTCCCATCGCCGAACTGCTCATCGTCATGGCCCGCACCAACGACCCCAAGGCGGATCGTCCGGAGATCACGGCCTTTATCGTCGAGGGGGACAGTCCCGGTCTGACCGTCTCCCACCGCTGCGACTTCATGGGGCTGAAGGGGATCCAGAACGGCCTGCTGAAGTTCGATAACGTGCGGGTGCCGAAAGAAAACATTTTGCAGGGGATCGGCCGTGGTCTGGCGCTGGCCCTGCGCACCCTCAATACCGGCCGACTGACTCTTCCGGCAGCCTGCGGCGGGGCGATGAAGCAGGTCCTGGCCATGTCCCGCGACTGGGCCGGCGAGCGGGTTCAGTGGGGGGTGCCGGTGGGTCGCCACGAGGCCGTCGCCGCCAAACTGGCCGCCATGGCCACCGATCTGTACGCGGTGGAAAGCCTGACCTGGCTGACGTCGGCCATGGCCGACCAGGCAGTCACCGACATCCGCCTGGAGGCGGCCATGGCCAAGATGTTCTGCAGCGAGGCGCTGTGGCGGACCGTGGACGCCGGGATGCAGATCCGCGGCGGACGGGGCTACGAAACCGCCGATTCCCTGCGGGCCCGAGGGGAGAAGCCGATGCCGATGGAGCGACTGCTGCGGGATGCCCGGATCAACATGATCATCGAAGGCACCAGCGAAATCATGCGCCTGTTCATCGCCCGCGAAGCCCTCGATCCCCACATGAAGGCGGCCGGGGTCACACCGACCTCCCAACGCATCGACCTGGTCGCCGCAACCAAATTTTATGCCGGCTGGTATCCGCGCCTCTGGCTGCCCTCCTTCAGCCTTCCCGATGTCCCGGTTGCGGGCCCTTTGCGGAAACATCTGCGCTACCTGCAAGGGGCCACCCGGCGCCTGGCCCGCGATCTGTTCCACATGCTGGCCCGGCACAGCCAGAAACTCCAGCGCCGGCAGCTGGTCCTGGGCCGCCTGGTCGACAGCGGCGCCGAACTGTTCGCCATGACGGCCGTCATTTCCCGAGCCTCCGCCGCCGGAGAACCGAAGGCCGTGGAGCTGGCTGATCTTTTTTGCCGCATGGCACGAAGGCGGCTGCGGCAGCTGCACCGCAACCTCTACTGCAACGACGACCGCCACCTCGGCCCCCTCGCCAAAAAGATTCTCGCCGGAGATTTCGCCTGGCTGGAGGACAATATGGTCAAGGAGTGGGAGAAACGGGGATAGGCTCGTGGCTCGTGGCTCGTGGCTCGTGGCTCGTGGCTCGTGGCTCGTGGCTCGTGGCTCGTGGCTCGTGGCTCGTGGCTCGTGGCTGATTTTGACTTTGCCTTGCCTTTGCCGTCAACTCCCCTGTGACGCAGCCGGAGCGAAGCGGGCGGCGGGCGAAAAAGGCGGAAAAACTGTCTGAGGGAGCGCAGCGAGCGAGTTTTTTTCCGCCCGCCCGACGTCTGCTCCGCGCAGGGGACCCGCCGCAGGCGGGCAAGGAGCCGGGGCGCGTTTTTCTGCTTACTCTTTTGACGCGCATCAAAAGAGTAAGGCGTCGCGCGGGGGCGCAACCCCGCGGTTCAGGTTTTCAGCCTGTAGCCGGAACCAGGAACGGGGAGGAGAAAAATGGCCAGAATTTACAAAACCGCCGTCATCGGCGCCGGCGTCATGGGCGCCGCCATCGCCGCCCACCTCGCCAACGCCGGCCTCGACGTCCTCCTCCTCGACCGTATCCCCGACACCCTGACCGACGAAGAGCGGCAGAAGGGCCTCACCCCGGAAGACCCGGCCGTTCGCAACCGGCGGGCCAGGATCGGCGTCGAACGCGCCCTCGCCGCCCGACCTGCCGCCTTCTTTACCCCTGACAAGGCCAACCGGATCCGAACTGGCAACCTTGAGGACGATCTCGACCAGCTGGCCCACTGCGACTGGGTCATTGAAGCGATCATCGAAGATCCCGCGGCCAAGAAAGAACTTTTCCGCCACCTGGCGCCCCATCTTTCCACAGCAGCCATCCTCTCCACCAACACCAGCGGCTTGTCTGTGACGGCCCTGGCCGAAGAGCTGCCGGAAGACCTGCGCCGCCGCTTTCTCGGCACCCATTTCTTCAATCCTCCCCGCTATCTGCCCCTGCTCGAATTGATCCCGACGGCCGCCACCGATTCTCTCCTGGTGGAGAAACTGACCGCCTTCGCCCGCCGCAAACTGGGCAAGGAGATTGTGGTGGGCAAAGACAGCCCCAATTTCGTCGCCAACCGCATCGGCGTCTACGCCCTGTTCAACGCCATGCAGCATATGCAGGATCTCGGCCTGTCCTTCGCCGAGGTGGACGCCATCTGCGGCCCGGTCACCGGCCGGCCCAAAAGCGCCATCTTCCGCACCGCGGATATCGTTGGCCTCGACACCCTGGTGAAGGTCGCCCGCCATTCCTGGCAGATGCTGCCGGACGACGAGGAACGGGAAATTTTTCATATCCCGCCCTTCTTGCAAGAAATGGTCGAAAAAGGACTGCTGGGAGACAAGACCGGCGGCGGCTTCTATCGGCGGGACAAGGATGGCGGGATCGAGGTTTACGATTCCGGGGACGGTAACTATCGACTTCTCGAAAAGCCGGGTTTCGCCAGCTTGCTGAATGTCAGGAAGATCGCCGATCTCGGCCAGCGGGTGGCGGCGCTGATCAGGGAGGGCGACTCCGCCGCCCGCTTCGCCTGGCGCCACCTGCGGGATATTTTGCTCTACGCCGTGCGACGGGTGCCGGAAATTGCCGAGCGTTTCGAGGACGTGGATCGGGCCATGAGCGCCGGCTACAACTGGGAGCTCGGACCTTTTGCCATGCTGGATGCGATCGGCGTAAAGGAGTTCGTCCGGCGGGTGGACGGGGATGGGCTGGAGGTCCCGGCCATCCTTCGAGAGATAGCGGCCTTTTACAAAATCGAGGACGGCAGGCCGTGCGTGTGGGACCCGGTGGTCGGGGACTATCGACCGATACCGTCGGCCGACGGCGAAATCCGTCTGGTGCCGGTCAAAGCCGGTGGAGGGGTGGTCGAAGCCATTGCCGGCGCCTCCCTGCTCGACCTGGGAGACGGTGTTTTCTGCCTGGAGTTCCACGGCAAGAAGAACACCATCGGCCCGGAACTCCTCGACCTGACACGCCGGGCGGTCAAGCGGGCCGAAGCGGACGGTTTGGCGCTGGTGATCGGCAACCAGGGAGAGCTCTTTTCCGCGGGGGCCAACCTGGCCCTCCTGGGCGACGCCATGGATCGCAGGGATTTCGCAGCGATCGATGGGATGATCGCGGCTTTCCAGCAAGCGACCTTGTCCCTCAAATACGCCCGGGTTCCGGTGATCGCCGCCCCCTTCCAGCTCACTCTGGGCGGCGGCTGCGAATATGTGCTGCACGCCGCGGCCGTCACTGCCCATGCCGAAACCTACATGGGACTGGTGGAGGTCGGCGTGGGACTGATCCCCGCCGCCGGCGGCACCAAGGAATTGGCCCTGCGCGCCCTGACCTTGGCCGAAAGCTGTGGGATCGATCCGCTGCCTTTGCTGCTTCGGGCCTTTGAGAATATCGGCATGGCCAAGGTCTCCCGCTCGGCGGATGAGCTCTTCGATCTCGGCTATCTGCGCCCCGGCGACCAGGTTTGCATGAACCGCTCGCTGCTCCTGGGCGACGCCAAACGGCAGGCTCTGGCTCTGGCGGCCTCCTTCCGCCCCCTGCTGGCAAAAGACGTGAAGGCGCCCGGCCCGAGCGCCGCGGCCACCATGAAAAACCGCCTCTGGAACCTGCGCACGGGCAACTTCATCAGCGACTACGACGCGTATATCGGCGGCCTGATCGCCGATGTCCTGTGCGGAGGGGGGGTGGCGGCGGGAACCCCGATCACCGAGGACGATCTGCTGCAACTGGAGCGGGAGAACTTCCTGAAGCTCTGCGGGGAAGAGCGCACCCGCCAGCGGATCGGGCACATGCTGGCTACGGGGAAGCCGCTGCGGAATTGATACCGGTCTCAGCGAAAGGGCTCGATACCGATACCGATTCCGATACCGACCCCGAGGCAATTTGACGTTTTCGGTGTCGGGGTCGGGGTTATCGGACTTGGTAAGGTAGCAAACGGAGAACTTGCATGAAAACAGCCTACATTCTCAGCGCCATCCGCACTCCCGGCGGCAAGGCCCCCCGCGGACAGCTTTGCATCATCCGCCCGGACGATCTTGCGGCGACGGCCATCCGGGGTGTTCTGACCCGCACGGCCATTGATCCCGCTCGGGTGGACGACGTCATCCTCGGCTGCGCCTTTCCCGAGGGGGAGCAGGGGATGAACGTGGCCCGCATCGCCGCCCTGCGGGCCGGACTGCCGGTCACGGTGCCGGCCATGACCATCAACCGCTTCTGCTCTTCGGGGTTGCAGGCCATCGCCCTGGCGGCGGAGAGGATCATGGCCGGATCGGCCGAATGCATCATCGCCGGCGGCACCGAATCGATGTCGATGGTGCCCATGGGCGGCCATAAGTACAGCGTCAACCCGGCGCTGATGGCCGACTGGCCGGAAACCTACGCCGCCATGGGCATCACCGCCGAACTGGTGGTGGAAAGAAACCGGATCTCCCGGGAGGACCAGGATGCCTTTGCCTGCGCCAGCCATCACAAGGCCGCCCGGGCCAGGGCAGAGGGACTGTTCCAGGAGGAGATCGTGCCGGTGGAGGTGACCGGGTGCCGGTTGGTCGAGGGGCGCAGGGAAAACTTTTCCCTGACCGCAGCGGAAGATGAAGGGATCCGTCCCGATACCAGTCCGGAGGTTTTGTCCCGGCTGAAACCGGTGTTCAAAAAGGGCGGGACCGTGACGGCGGGCAACGCCTCGCAGATGACCGATGGCGCCGCCGCCGCTCTGGTCGTTTCAGAAGCCTTCCTGAAAAGGACCGGGCTATCGCCCCAGGCCCGGTTTGCCACCTTCGCGGTGCGGGGTCTGGCCCCCGAAATCATGGGGCTCGGTCCCGTGGAAGCCGTCCCCGCCGCCCTGGCTCAGGCCGGTCTGCGGCAGCAGGAGATCGGCCTGGTCGAACTCAACGAAGCTTTTGCCGGCCAGGCCCTGGCGGTCATTCGGGCCCTTGACCTCGACCAGAACCTGGTCAATGTCAATGGCGGGGCCATCGCCCTGGGACACCCTCTGGGCTGCACCGGAGCCAAACTGACCGCCACCCTGCTGGCCGAAATGAGCCGGCGCCAAACCCGATACGGGCTGGTGACCATGTGCATCGGCGGGGGCATGGGGGCCGCCGGGGTTTTCGAAAGAGCTTGAATGTCCTGTTCCCGCCAGGACTGTCAATGATCGTGACCGGGCGCTGAACAGCCGATGCTTCGGGCACAAAAGGCCGATTCAGCGACCTGCAGCACAGAGGGACCTGCCATGAGTGACGACCTGATCCTGAAAACGGAAACCCTTCCGCGAGCCATTCTGAAACTGTCTCAGAAGGACCCCGACCGCCCCGCACTGCGTTTCAAGGCGCAGGGCCATTATCTGGACATTCCCTGGAAGCTGATGGTCCACGAGATCCGCCGCTATGCCGCAGCCCTGCTGGCCAAAGGCATTGAACAGGGGGACCGGGTGGCGATCATGGCACCCAACTGCCCCCGCTGGGTCTATGCCGATCTGGGCATCATGGCGGCCGGTGGCGTGACCGTCCCCGTCTATCAGACGGAAGGGATGGAAAACATCCTGCATATCCTGCGCGATTCGGGCAGCCGCTTCCTGTTCCTCTACTCCTCTCTGGTCGCCCAGGACCTGGCGCAACACCTCGGGGAACTGCCTGATCTGGAGATGGTGATCCTGCTGGAGGGCAGAGGGGAGAATCCGGCGTTTATCGAGATCGAGTCCTTCCTGAATCATGCCCGGGAAAGCCACTCCAGGGAGGTCGACAAGTCGCTGGAAAAGGTACAGGGCTCCGACATCGCCACCCTCGTCTATACCTCGGGAACCACCGGACCGCCCAAGGGGGTGATTCTGACTCATGACAACATCCTCGCCTCGATCCGGGCGGCGGTGACGGCTTTCGATATCGGTCCCGGAGACGTCTGCCTCTCCTTTTTGCCCCTTTCCCACGTCTTCGAACGGGTCGACGGCTACTACCTGATGCTTTTCCAACGGGCGGTCATTGCATACGCCGAAAGCATCGACACGGTTCCCCTCAATCTGACCGAAGTCCGCCCGACGGTGGTGATCGGGGTGCCGCGGCTGTTCGAAAAAATGTTTTCCCGCATCATGGAGCAGGTCCTGTCCGGGTCCTGGTTGAAAAAGCAGGTGTTTTTCGGCGCCTTGAGGATCGGCCGAGCCCATGCCCAGGCCGTGCAGAGGGAGGAGCCTCAGGGGGCTCTGTTTCAGGGGGCCCTGAGCCTCGCCAAAAAGGCCGTATTTGAGAGGCTGCGCGAACGGCTTGGGGGCCGGGTGCGGTTTTTCATTTCGGGAGGAGCTCCCCTGATGACCAAGGTCGCCGAATTTTTCCTGGCCGCCGGGATCCCCATTTACGAAGGGTATGGCCTCACCGAAAGCGCCTCCGGCATTGCCGTCAATACCGTTGAAAACCTGCGGATCGGGTCGGTGGGAAAAGCGCTGCCGGAAACCAGCATTCGCATCGCCGAGGATGGAGAAATTCTGCTCAGCGGGCCGACCATCTTCCAGGGTTACTGGAACAGTCCCGAACAGACCGAGGAAGTGCTGCAGGACGGCTGGTTCAGAACCGGAGACATCGGAGAGCTGGATGAAAACGGCTTCCTGACCATTACCGACCGTAAAAAGGACCTCATCGTCACCGCCGGCGGCAAAAAGGTGCCCCCCCAGAACCTGGAAAACCTCTTCAAGAGCGACCCGCTCCTCTCCAACGCTTTGGTTTACGGTGACGGAAAACCCTACTTGATTGCCCTGCTGGTGCCGAACTTCGAAAAACTGGAAAAATTCGCCCGCCAGAACCGGATCGACTTTCTCAATCATTGCGATCTGGTCAACCATCCCCGGGTACTCGAACTGGTACGGCAGCATGTCGACACTCTGCAGCGCGACCTGCCCTCCTTCAGCCGGATCAAGCGGTTCGTGCTGATCTCCCGGGATTTTTCCGGCGAGGGCAACGAAGTCACCCCCACCCTGAAACTCAAACGTCAGGTTATTGCCCGAAACTTCAACCGAGTTCTCGAAGGGATGTATCTCGCCGAGGATCACGGCATCCATGACAGCGGCTTCTGCATTCTGGAGGATTCGGAGGAGGAACAGCAGAGCAAGTGCGCCTGAAGGGGAAAAGGGGGGCGAATCGCGATACCAGTTTGACAAGGTTTTAATCGAAATCGAAATCGGGATCGGGATCGAAATCGGATTTTGGCTTTTGACTTTGGTTTGGATGCCGAGGGTTTTAGCCTTGCAGTAGAGTGACCCAAATCGAAATCGTCAAAACGAAAAGCTAACACCCGATTTCGATTTCGATAGCGATTTCGATTTGGAAAAATCTAAAGCCTCGCCATGGAGGAAGAAGATCCGCAACTTGCAGAGGCGAAATCTTGGTTTCCGCTACCGCTTCACCGACAACGAAAAGGACTCCTCCATGCAGGAACAAGGTCTATTTTAACTCTTTTCGGCAGGGGCGGTACGAGTCCCGTCTTCCCCGAAGGGATTCACCCGGCCCGGATCCTTGAAATATTCGCGGGTCATACGGATCACCAGCGGACTGAGGCAGAGGAGGCCGACCAGGTTGGGCCAGGCCATCAAGGCATTGAAAATATCGGAAATGGTCCAAACCAGGTTAAGGGGGATCGCGGCGCCAACGGGCAACAGCAGACAGAAAAGCACACGGTAGGGCAGGATCAGTCTTGCGCCCAGCAGGTATTCGATGGAACGATCGCCGTAATAGGACCAGCTTATGGCGGTGGAAAAGGCGAAAAAGATGATGCCGAAGGCCACGATGTAGCCCCCGGGCCCGGGCAGTCCGGCCTGGAAGGCGCTGGCGGTCAGTTCGGCGCCGGTCAGCCCGCTCTCGTACGCGTTGGTAAGGATGATCACCAGGCCGGTCATGGAGCAGATGACGATGGTATCGATAAAAGGCCCGAGCATGGCCACCAGTCCCTCCCGCACCGGTTCCCGGGTCTGGGCCGCGCCATGGGCGATCGGGGCGCTGCCGAGTCCGGCCTCGTTGGAGAAGACGCCCCGCGCCACACCGAAACGGATCGCCTGGGCCAGCGCGGCCCCGGCAAAGCCGCCCGCCGCAGCGCTGCCGCTGAAGGCATCACGAAAAATCACCGCGAACGCTCCCGGAATCCCCTGCCAATTGGCGAACAGGACCCACAGGGCCCCGGCCACGTAAAAAACGCACATGAAGGGCACCAGTTTGCTGGCCACCTGGCCGATACGCCGGATACCACCGACGATGACCGCAAAAACCAGGGAGCCGATCACCAGTCCGGTCACCAGTTTGGGAACGCCGAAATAGACCTGCACCGGCTCGGCCACCGAATTGGCCTGAACCATGTTGCCGATGCCGAAGGAAGCGATCACGGCGAAAAAGGCGAACAGAACCCCCAGCCATTTCTGCCCCAGCCCTTTCTCCAGATAGTACATCGGCCCGGCACTTACCGAACCATCCTCATGGATTGTGCGAAAATGCAGAGACAGCAAACATTCGGCATATTTCAGCGCCATGCCAAAAAAGGCCGTAACCCACATCCAGAAGATGGCTCCCGGCCCCCCCAAGGCGACGGCAGTGCCCACCCCGGCGATATTTCCGGTACCGATGGTGGCCGAAAGAGCAGCGCTCAGGGCCTGGAAATGAGTGATTTCCCCCTGGTCTTCGGGGTTGTCGAAACGTCCGCTGATCAACTGCCAGGCATAGCCGAAGCGGCGCAGCTGAACGAATCCGACCAGCAGGGTCATAAGCAGGCCGGTACCGACCAGCAGGAAAATGGTGACCGGTCCCCAGACCAGGCCGCTCAGGGAATCAAGCAGGCTTTGCATGCACTGTTTCCTTTCGTTGGAAATACCTGTTCAGCCAAAAGGGCTCCGAGTGCCCGCGCAAAGGGTCGTCTGTCACCAGGATGGCGGCAGCCAAGCCCCGGGGATGGGTCTCCCCAAAGAGTATGAAAATCGATCGATTGCGGTATTAATAGCGATCTTTATTGGCCCGTGCAAGGCTTTATTCCCCTGCCCCCTGGCCGTGTCAGCGAAAATATTAGGCAACGCCCTGCCCAAACAACAGTCATCCACATAAGAAAACCCTCTCTAATGATGCTAACCTGCCATTTTATCAGCAGAAAAATTCATTTAATCTGTGGTACGCATCATGCTTTAAATCCTTCCTCAACGCACAACTACGGTCACAAGATGAAAAAAGAGGAAAAACTGCTGCAGGCCTTGATCGAGATCAGCAGAGAGCTGCTGACCATCACCGATCTCGAACAACTGCTGGAAAGAATCCTGCGGGTGGCCCGCGAGGTTTTTCAGTTCGACAACGCCATCATCAGACTTGTGTCCCAGGACGGGCTGCGTTTGATCCCGGCGGCCTCCTATGGCTACACCAGGGAAGCCCTTAAGCAGGAGATCCTCGTCGGGTGCGGCATCATGGGCAAGGTTGCAGCGCAGGCCAGACCGATCCTGGTTCCTGACGTTACCCAGTCGGCCGACTACCTCTACGGCATTCCGGGCGCCCGCAGCGAGCTGGCCGTGCCCCTTATCGTCGAGGACCAAGTGGTGGGCGTGTTCAATGTTGAGAGCCCCGTCCCCCACGCCTTCGATGAAACCGATCTCGAATCCCTGATGACCGTGGCAAGGCATGCCTCCATAGCCATCAAAAATGCCAACCTCTATGAAAACCTCCGCCTCGTCAGCGGCCGCTTCCGAAAACTCCATGACTTCAGCCGGCATGTGCTCGACAGCGTCAATCTGGGCATCTTCACCCTCGATTCCGATCTGCGGATCACCTCCTGGAACTGCAAAATGACCGGCTGGTTTGAAATGGAGGAAGCCGAGGCGCGCGGCAGTCATCTGTTCGATCTTCTTCCCGAACTGGCAGGAACCGATTTTCATTTCCGTTTGCGTCGGGTCCTGGAGCAAAACGAACCGGAAAAGTGTCAGGTGGTCCGGAAATCGGCTGAAGAATCCCGCCGGCATTTCGAGCTTCATCTCAGCGCGCTGGCGGAAGCCGGGGATTCTTCAGGGGCAGTTATTCTGCTCGAAGACATCACCCCGCGGATCCGGGCGGAGAGGCTGTTGCTGGAAAACGAAAAGCGTCTCAACCATCTCGCCTTTCATGACAGCCTGACCAACCTGCCCAACAGGCTGCTGTTTCATGACCGGCTGGCCCGGGCCATGAAGGCGGCCTGCAGGAAAAAGCAGCAAGTGGGGCTGCTTTTTCTCGACCTCGACCGCTTCAAGAACATCAACGATTCCCTGGGTCATCAGACGGGAGACGAACTGCTCCGGAAAGTGGCGCTGCGACTCAGGGGCTGCCTTCGCAGCCACGATACCATTGCCCGCCTCGGCGGAGACGAATTCGTGATCATCGTCCAGGACCTGGTCGATCACTGTGATCTTGCCGCCATCGCCCAGAAAATTCTGGCCCAGCTGGCAAAAGCCATCCGGATCAACGACGATGTCCTGTTTCCCACCGCCAGTATCGGCATCGCCCTCTATCCGGACGACGGACAGGATGTCGAGGAATTGATGAAAAGCGCGGACGTGGCGCTCTACCGGGCCAAGGAGCAGGGACGAAACACCTATCAGTTTTACGAAAGGGCGATGAATGCCCGGTCCCATGAACTCCTGCGACTGGAAAGCCATCTGCGCCATGCCCTCGAGGAGCAGCAGCTGGTCCTCCACTATCAACCCCAGCTCGATCTGAAGACCGGTGAAACCGTCGGATTCGAAGCCCTGCTGCGGTGGAAACATCCCCTCAAGGGGATGATCGCTCCATCCGACTTCATTCCCATGGCGGAGGAGACGGGGTTGATCGTGCCGATCGGGGAATGGGTTCTGGACCAGGCCTGCTCCCAGGCCCAGCTCTGGCGGTCCAGGGGGTTCGACAAACTGCGGGTATCGGTCAACATCTCCCCCCGCCAGTTCAAGCAGCCCGGATTCGTTCAGGCGGTGGACCGGATCCTTTTTCGGACCGGACTCGACCCGCGCTTCCTGGAGCTGGAAATCACCGAAAACATCTTGGTGGACAATATTCAGGAAGCCGCCGGCGTGCTTCAGCAACTCAGGACCATGGGCCTGTCGCTGGCGGTGGACGATTTTGGTACCGGATTCTCCTCCTTGCGCTACCTTCAGCAACTCCCTCTCGACAGGTTGAAAATCGACCAATCCTTTGTCAAGGGCATCACCATCGCTGCCGAGGGAACCTCCCTGGCGGCCGGCATCATTGCTCTTGCCGAAAACCTGAATCTGGGGGTGGTGGCCGAAGGGATCGAAAACAGGGTGCAACTCGATTTTCTCCGACAAAGGCAGTGCGATCAGGGCCAAGGGTTTCTCTTTGCTCGCCCACTCACCACCGAGGAAGCCACCGCATATCTTCATCGGCCTTTAACACCTCCCTTTCCATCCTCCGATACCGATTTTGAAGACAAGCTGCATAAGGTTCGATGAGAGATGTGATTGCCCCGATTTTGTTCAAAAACAAATGGAATAACCGGGGGGCTCTGTTCAGAGCCTGGAGGCAGGCCTAGCGGAAAACGGCAATGTGAGCCTGAATTACCAAACTTTTCTCCATCTTTGACAAGGGCGGTCGGAGAACTTAAAATAGTAGCAAATTGGTCAGCTTTGATGCCGTCGCAAGAAAGCCCAAAAGGTGCGACGTCATCATCTTTGGATTTGCAATTATCCACCCAGTCTTAAATTTCAGGAGCATGCGAATGTGGGATTATACGGACAAAGTCAAGGATCATTTTCTCAACCCCCGCAATGTGGGGGAGGTCGATAACCCGGACGGCATCGGCGAGGTCGGTTCTCTGGCCTGCGGCGACGCCCTGCGCCTGACCTTCAAGCTCGATGTCAACAAACGGATCAAAGAGATAAAGTTCAAGACCTTCGGCTGTGCCAGCGCCATCGCCAGCTCCTCGGCCCTGACCGAAATCGCCAAGGGCAAGACCCTGGAGGAGGCGGAAAAGATCAGCAACCAGGATCTGGCCGAATTTCTCGGCGGACTGCCTGAAGAGAAGATGCACTGCTCGGTCATGGGCAAGGAGGCCCTGGAGGCGGCGATCGCCAACTATCGGGGGGAAACCCAGACCAAAGAGGAGTTCGAGATTGTCTGCAAATGCTTCGGTATTACCGACCGGGAGATCGAGCGGGTGGCCCGGGAAAACAAGCTGACCAGCATCGAGCAGGTGACGGATTACACCAAGGCCGGCGGCGGATGCCAGATGTGTCATCCGAAAATCGAGGCCATCCTGCAGAAATTGGGCAACGCCGCTCCCGCAGAACCGGTCGAGCAGCGTCTTCCGGCGGGGAAAAAACTCTCCAACCTCCAGAAGATAAGGCTGATCCAGGAAACCCTGGAAAGGGAGATTCTGCCTCCGATCCGCTCCGATGGCGGCGATCTCGAACTGGTCGACATCGACGGCAGCAAGGTCTATGTCGCCCTGCGGGGGACCTGCTCCTTCTGCCCCCAGTCCAGCTTTACGCTCAAGCACTTCGTTGAGGCGAAGCTGCGGGAATTCGTCGCCCCGGAAATCGAGGTCGAGGAGGTGAAATGATGAAAACCGTTTATCTGGACAACAATGCCACCACTCGCACCGCTCCGGAAGTCGTCGAAGCCATGGGGCCCTTCTTCAGCGATCTCTACGGCAATCCCTCCAGCATGCACTTTTTCGGCGGCCAGGTCGGCCGACAGGTCGCCGCGGCCCGGGAAAAGGTGGCCGCGCTGATCGGCGCCGATCCCGGGGAAATCGTCTTTACCAGCAGCGGTACGGAAAGCGACAATGCCGCGATATTCGGCACCCTCTATTCCTACCCCGAAAAAAAACACCTGGTCATCTCCCGGGTCGAACACCCCGCCGTACTCAACGTCGCCCATCACCTCCAGGCCCGAGGTTATCGCATTACCGAACTGGGCGTCGACAGTCAGGGTCGCCTCGATCTGGATGAACTGAGAGCCGTTCTGAATCCCGATACCGCCCTGGTCAGCATCATGGCCGCCAACAACGAAACCGGTGTGCTCTTCCCGGTGGAGGAGATCAGCACCATCTGTCGGGAAAAGGGGGTCCCCTTCCATACCGATGCGGTCCAGGCCGTCGGCAAGATCCCCATGGATATGCGCAAAAGCACCATCGATCTGCTCTCCCTCTCCGGCCACAAGCTGCATGCCCCAAAAGGCATCGGGGCCCTCTACATCCGCAAGGGAACCCGTTTTTCCCCCTTCGTGATCGGCGGACATCAGGAGTCCGGGCGACGCGCCGGAACCGAAAACGTCCCCTATATCGTCGGCCTCGGCAAGGCGGCCGAATTTGTCATGGCCCACATGGAGGAGGAGAACGGGCGCGTTCGCAACCTGCGGGATCGGCTGGAACAGGGGCTGCTGGACCGGATTCCCAACACCATGATCAACGGCGATCCCGAACGGAGGCTGCCCAACACCTGCAGCCTGAGCTTCGAGTACGTCGAAGGGGAATCGATCCTGATGCTGCTCAGCGACCAGGGCATCTGCGCCTCGTCGGGATCGGCCTGCACCTCCGGCTCCCTGCAGCCCAGCCACGTTTTGCGGGCAATGGGAGTCCCTTTCACCGCCGCCCACGGCTCGATCCGCTTCAGCCTGAGTGTGTTCAACAGTGACGAGGATGTCGATCACGTGATCAAGGTCCTGCCGCCGATCATCCAGCGGCTGCGCGACATCTCTCCTTTCTGGAAGGATTTTCTCGAAGGCAAGCCGCTCAGCCCGTTCATGGTCGGCGGAGAGAGCGAGCACCACGCCCACGGGTGAAACGTGGAAGGGACTTTTCTGGATTAGAAAACCCTTTCATCAAAAAACTTGGTGGGATTAAAAAAACTGGTTATACTTTCAGTCAATTCCCGTCGCTTTTGAAAATAGTCGTTCTCGAGGTGGTTTTGATCGGGAATCCAGCTTTAAGTCATTTAAATCATGCATGCCCGACAGACCCGGGCATGATCAAACGCCTTTGCCAAGCCATCCATTTCGAAATGGTTTGACGGATACTGAAAATTAAGGCCAATTCAGCTGTACCGGAAAGGGTTTCGATGGCGCCCAAATACAACATTCTTCTTTCAGCCGATCTGGAACCTTTTCTGAGCCTGGATGACGATTTTTCCACCCGGGAAAATTTCCGTCTGATCGTCGCCCAGGATGGCGTGCAGGCCTGGCAGATTATCCAGCGTCAGAAACCCGATCTGGTTTTTCTCAGCCTGCACTCTCCCCTTTTGAGCGGAGACCAGTGCTGCCGGAAGGTGCGGCAGGATCTCCTTCTCAAGGAACTCCCCGTGGTCCTGGTCATCGACCGGCAGAGCAGGGAGGACCTGGCCCGTTGCCTGGAAGCGGACTGCACCGACATCATCTTTCTGCCCTTCAGCAACCATCTGCTGCTGGCCACCTCCCGTCGCCTTCTCGGACTGGCCTATCGGTCCTTCAACCGCATAGCGACCCGGCTCATCGTGCGCTACGGTTTGGACCAGAGAAACATGCACCACGGCTTCTCCTGCAACCTCAGTTCCGGCGGCATGTTCATCGAAACGGAACACCCCTTCGATCCGAGTCAGGAGCTTTTTCTCGATTTCAGCCTGCCCAACACCAAACAACCCGTGGTGTGCAAAGCCTTCGTCGCCTGGAGCAATCCTCCCGCCAAACCGGTCAACGACAATCTGCCACCGGGCATGGGGGTGCAGTTTCTGTCCCTGAGCCTGCCCG
Organism: Syntrophotaleaceae bacterium; assembly: GCA_041390365.1. Classification (NCBI taxonomy): domain Bacteria; kingdom Pseudomonadati; phylum Thermodesulfobacteriota; class Desulfuromonadia; order Desulfuromonadales; family Syntrophotaleaceae; species Syntrophotaleaceae bacterium. The sequence continues at coordinate 381,778 of JAWKQB010000003.1, forward strand.
ACCTGCTGAACATCTGGGATTACTTTTCCCACATCGAAGAGACCCTGCCGGCTTCCCACCCGGCCTCATCCTCCACACAGACAGACACGGACAAACACAGACGCACAAGGACACCCTGACCGAACCGTCCGTGTCTTTCGGTGAGAGTCCCTGTTCGTCCTTAAGTTCCGCTTGTCTTCCCGTTCGCCTTTGACCTTACAGAAACGCCGCCGATTCCGCCGCGCGGCCCTCCCCCGTCAATTCCTGCAGCCGCCACAGCCGGCTGTACAGGCCGCCTGCGGCCAACAGCTCCTGGTGGGTGCCGCTCTCCCTTATCCGTCCGTGGTGCAGAACCACGATCCGGTCGGCGTGGCGAATGGAGCGCAGGCGGTGGGCGATGATCAGGGATGTCCGGCCTTGACCGGCCCGGGCCATTTCCCGCTGCACAAGCTCCTCGGTCACCCCGTCGAGACGGCTGGTGGCTTCGTCGAAAATCATGAGTTTGGGATTCAGAGCCAGCGCCCTCACCAGGCAGAGCAGCTGCCGTTCGCCGGCCGACAGGTTGCGCCCCCGTTCCGTGATCACCCCCTGCAGTCCGCCAAGACGCCGTACAGAATCCTCGCAGCCGGTTCCGACAATCAGTTTTTGCAGATCCCGATCAGACAGACAATTTTCAGGATCGAGGTTTTCCCGCAAGCTTCCGGCGAACAGGAACGGCTCCTGGGATACCCAGGCCACTTGCTTCCGGATCCGCTGTGAATCGATTTCCGAGAGGTCGATGCCGTTGATCCGAATCCTTCCACTATCGGGTTCGTAGAAGCGGAGCAATAACCTCGTCAGGGTGGTTTTTCCGCTGCCGGTATCGCCCACCAGGGCGACCGTCTCCCCGGGGGCGATCGTCAGATCGATATCCTTCAAGACCGGATTTTTTCCATCATAGGCAAAACTCACTTTCTCCAGGCTGATGGGGGTGTCCCCCTTCGGCCAATCCCCCGTCCCATAAATTTCCGGCGTTTCATCCATCAGGGCGAAAATCCGCTCCAGGGAAGCATTGCTCGACTGCAAGAGGGAATACTGGGCCGACAGCTTGCGCAGGGGCGCATAAAACCGCTGTACGTACTCGACAAACGCCACCAGAGTCCCGAAGGTGGCGGTTTCGGCCAGCACGGCTCCTCCCCCGACCCAGAGGATGCCGGCAATAGCCAGGGAACTGAGAATTTCCAGGGCGCTGAAGAGAAAGGCATCCCAATGGATCGAGCGGAAGGAGCTGCTGCGGTACATCCTCTGCAGCTCGCCGAACTCTTCCAAGGTGCGCTTTTCCTGGCCGTACAGGCGCACCTCGTTGATCCCCGCGATTCGCTCGGCCAGATAGCCGTTCAGGCCCGCCACCCGGGCCCGCACCTGGCGCATGGCTCCCCGCATGCTTCTGCGGAACAGCAGCAGAATGCCGACCAGCAGCGGAACCAGGGCGAAGGCCACCAGGGTCAGTCGCAGGTTCAGCCAGAACATGATCCCGACGATGAATACCAGGGAGAAGATTTCCCCCAGGGCCGCTGCAACCCCGGAACCGAAGAGTTCGCCGACATTTTCCACATCTCCTGTCAGGCGGGTGACCAGCCTTCCGGAGGGGTTACGGTCGAAAAAGCCGGCGGGCAGCCGCAGCAGGTGGCGAAAACTCCGCTCCCGCAATCCCGCCATCAAACGCTGCCCGACGACTTGGGCCAGGTAGCCCTGACCGAACCCGAACAGGCTTTCGCTGCACACAGCCAGGAGATACAGGACGGCGACCATGCCCAGCCCCTCGAGACGTGCCGGCACGATGTGCTGGTCGATGGCCACCTTGACCAGATAGGGCTGCACCAGCCGGGAAACCGTCACCAGGGGCAACAGCAGCAGGGCGCCCATAGCCGCCCTCCGATAGGGACGGAGCAGGGCCAGGAAGCGGCGGAAAAGGGTCCAGTCCAGATGACGTCCGGACATTTCATCAAGATCGAACATTCCCCGCTTCATCTCAGAAACCCTCCAGTTCCTGCCGAAGTCTTTCCCGCTCCACCATGCCGGCGTAATAGCCTCCACCTCCGGCCAGCTCATCATGGCGGCCCAGTTCCGTCACCTCCCCGTTTTCCAGCACCACGATGCGGTCGGCCTCGGCCAGCAGCGGCACCCGGCTCGTAATCATAAAAACCGTGGTTTCCCTGAGCAGAGGCCGCAGGGCCACCCAGACGTCGCGGGCGGTACCCGCATCGAGATGGCTGAAGGGGTCGTCCAGCAGCCACAAGTTTCCGCCCCGGGCTACGGCCCGCCCCAAAGCAACCCGCTGGCGCTGCCCCCCGGACAGGGTTTTGCCCCCCTCGCCGACCAGGGTATCGAATCCCTCCGGGAATCCGGCGATGTCCTTCTCCAGGCCGACCGTCGCCGCCACCTGCCGGGCGAGAGCATCGCTGCCGTCGGGGACGGCATACAGCAGGTTCTCACGCAGAGAGCCGGAAAAGAGCCGGCCCTCCTGAAAAACCACTGCCAGCCGCCGTCGGTGAGCCTCCAGATCGAGAGAGCTCAGCTCCCGGCCTCCGATGTAAATTTTTCCTTCCCTTTGTGGATAGAGCCCGGCCAGCAGATAGAGCAGGGTGCTTTTTCCCGAACCGGCGGGTCCGGTAACCCCGATAAGGGACCCGGCAGGCACTTCGAGGTCGACATTTTTAAGAACCGGCTCCTTGCCATAGGCAAAGGACAGGGAGCGGATGGCGACGGCCGGAGCAGACTCCGGGCCGATCTCCTCCCCGGTCGTCTTTTCTCCCGGACGATGCAGCAGAAAGCCGAGCCTTTCCACGCTGGCTGCCGCCCGCTGGGCGAGGCTCAGGACCCAGCCGACCATCAAGGTCGGCATGGCCAGCTGCATGAGATAAGCGTTGAAGGCGACCAGTTCGCCCAGCGTCATCCGTCCGTTCGCCACCTTTATGCCGCCGAAATAGAGGATCAGAAGGGTGGCGAGAGGGGCAATGATCGCCATGACCGGACCGACCAGGGACCGCAGCCTGGCCAGCACCAGATTGCTTTCCAGATAGTTTTCGTTGTCCCGGGCAAAGCTGGTACCGTAGACCTCATGCAGTCCGTAGCTGCGAATGACAGCCTGACCGGCGACACTTTCCTCGATGGTTTCGCTGATTTTCCCCAGTCTCTTCTGCACCTCGCCCGAGGCTCTGAGCAGCCGCGCGCTCAGGCGTTTGACGATCAGCAGCAACAAGGGGAAGGGGATCAGGGCCAGGAGGGTCAGGGACGGAGACAGGGCCATCAGCAGGACCAGGGTCATGACGTACACGAACAGGGTATTGATCAGGATCAGCAGACCGAAACCCGCCATGGTGCGGATGTTGGACAGATCGTTGGTGAAACGGGACAGAAGATCCCCGGTGCGATGGGTATCGAAGAAGGAGGCGTCCTGCTGCAGCAGGCGGACCAGCAGATCACGCCTCAGGTCCACCTCGATGCGACAGGCGGTGCGGAGGAAGGCGAAACGGGACACCAGGCGGGTCAAAAACCGCACCAAAGCCGCACCGGCCAGCACAGCGGCCGAGAGCATCAGCAGCTGATGATTTCCCTGCTGCACGGCATCGATGCCGACCTTGAGCATCCAGGGCAGCAGCAGTCCGAGCAGGTCGGTGATGATCAGCCAGGCGAGCCCCCAGCAGAGAGCGGAACGATAGATCTGCAGATAGGGCCAGAGCAGACGAAGAGTCGGCATGGGCAAGGCTCCGGTCGCGATCAGAAAAACCGGCCACCCGGCAGCAGTCGTGAGCTTCCGTCAGCAACGACCGAGGGAACAAGGGGCGCCAGGAAACCGGGTTTATCCCCCGGCGGGAGATGCGTCGTCCTCCACGATTTCTCCGATCAGATCGTAGTCGGACGAGTCGGTAATGCGCAGCGGCACGATGGTCCCCACTAGAGCCTGTCCCGCGGTAATGTAAACCTGTCCGTCGATATCCGGTGCCTGCCGAATGCTGCGTCCGCTCAGAAGCAGGTCGGTTTCTTCGCTGAATCCTTCCACCAGCACCGGCACAATGCGGCCGACAAGGGAGCGATTGCGACGGAAGGACACCCGCTGCTGGGCCTTCATCAACTTCTGCTCGCGGGACTTCTTGATCCGTTCCGGCACCTGGTCCTCCATGACTGCGGCCGGCGTGCCTTCCTCACAGGAATAGCGGAACACTCCGACCCGGTCGAAATGGCCTTCGTTGACAAATCCGAGCAGGGTGGCGAACTGCTGTTCGGTCTCGCCGGGGAAGCCGACGATAAAGGAGGTGCGCAGGGTGATATCCGGCAGCCGGCCGCGGATCCGCTCCAGCAGCGAGCGGATTCCGGCCTGGTTGATGCGACGGTTCATGCGGAGCAGAATCGTATCGTCGACATGCTGCAGCGGCAGATCCAGGTAGTTGCAGATCTTGTCCTCTGTGGCCATCAGCTCGATCAGTTCATCGGAAATGCCGTCCGGATAGGCATAGAGCAGCCGCAACCAGCGCAGGCCGTCGATCCTGACCAGCGTCCGGAGCAGATCCTCCAGCCGGGCGACGTCTGTGCGGTCGCGACCGTAGGCGGTCAGATCCTGGGCGATCAGATTCACTTCCTGCACACCGTTGGCCACCAGCCGCCGCACCTCGGCCTCAACCGATGCGATGCTTCTGGAACGGAGCGATCCCCGCAACTGGGGAATCACGCAGTAGGAACAGAGGTTGTCGCACCCCTCGGCGATCTTCACATAGCTCGAATAGAACGGGGAGGATTTGACCCGGGGGGAGTTATGGTCATAGAGATAATCGGGCCGCCCCACCGCCACCAGGGAACTCTCCGCCGCTTCCCGGGCCTCAATCAGTTCGGCGATGCGCGGCACCTCGCCCGGTCCCATGAAAATGTCGACCTCCGGCAGTTCCTCGGCCAGTTCAGCGGGATGGCGCTGGGACAGGCAGCCGGCAACCACCAGCATCCGGCAGCGGCCCTTTTTCTTCTGATCCGCCACCTCCAGGATGGTTTCCACCGATTCTTCCTTGGCATCACTGATAAAGGCGCAGGTGTTGACGATGATGATCTCGGCCTGGGACTCGTCGGTAACGATTTCGTAGCGTTCGCTGGGCAGGTAGCCCAGCATCACTTCGGCATCGACCAGGTTCTTGGCACAGCCAAGGCTGACCATGCAAACTTTCCGTTTGTTCACGTAAGATGATTCCTTTGTGAAAGAAATTGCATCGGTATCGGTATCGGTATCGGTATCGGTATCGGGCTGAGTCTGGTTAATTTGTCGGATATCGGCAAGGCAGAAACGTCGATCCCGATTTCGATCCCGATCCCGATTTGGATTTCGATTGAAACTTTTATCAGGAGCGCATATTCACGAACTGCAGCTCGATCCCCAGGTCCTGCCCCTTGAGCAGCTGAATGACCTCCTGCAGATCGTCGATTTTCTTCCCCGACACCCGAACCTGGTCCTCCATGATCTGGGCCTGGACCTTGAGCTTGCTGTCCTTGATCAGCTTGACGATGTCCTTCCCCTTTTCCTTGGAGATCCCCTGAACGATCGCGACCCGTTGCCGGACCGCCCCGCCGGAAGCCGGCTCCTTCTTGCCGAAATCGAGGCACTTGGGGGATACGTTGCGCCGCACCAGCTTGCCCTTCAGCACGTCGACCACGGCGTCGAGCTTGTAGTCGTCCGCCCCCAAAAGCACGAGGCTGTCCTTCTCCAGGTTGATCTCGTTATGCGTCCCCTTGAAGTCGTACCGCTGGGCGATCTCCTTCAGGGCCTGGTTGACGGCGTTGTCGATCTCCTGCAGGTCGACCTTGGATACGATATCGAAACTCGGCATGGAAACTTCTCCTGATTCGGTGTCTGTCCGCCGGATAAGGGCAACGGAAACAGGGCCTTATAGCATAAATTCGGTCCAGGGTCCAAGAACCAAAACCGTCCCTGATTCCGAGTCCCGAGACCAAAACCAAAGAACCCAAGACTTAAGACCCTGGACTTCGACCTTCGACCCGGGACCCGGGACCGATTTTATGGACTCGGGACCGATTCTAAAACCCCAGTCCACCCTCCTCCGGGCGCACCACTTCGACCCCTTCCGGGGGTTCGAAGGTAAAGAGACTGTTCTTCAGGCCCTGGTTGACGCGGAGATTTTCAAAAAGGATGGTGGTCCGGCTGTCGGTAGGTCCGAAAATTGTTGCGCCCCGCAGGGGATATTTCGCCTGGCCGGCCCTGCCGTGTACTACGGCGGGATCGACCAGCAGCACCAGTTGCTCAATGAAGGAGGAGGGCTGCAGGGGGGTCAGCAGCAGGCGGAAAGCCCCCTGTTCGGTCCTGGCCGGGTCGGCCCACCGGATCTGAAAGCGCTTGGACAATTCTCCCAGTCCCGTCAGGAATGCCAGGGGGTCGTCACGCTTCAGCTGATCGTCCGCCGGCAAAGGTGATATCAGAACCTGGTTGTTTTCCGGAAGATAGACCCAGACGGTCTGGCCGTCGGACACGATTTCCTGGACAGTGGGAAGGGCATATTCCCAGCGGAATCGGGGCGTCACCTCCTGCCCCTTGCGATCGAAGCGGACCGCTACCCGGCCTCTCCCCTCTTCCACCCTGTCCAGGGCTCCAAGGTAGGACTGCTGGGCGAAATCCGCCCGGAAATCCCTGATCGCGCCCCCCGGCCGGAAGGGGGCTTCAAGCGCCGTCACCACCTCCTTCAGGGAGGGCTCGGGGCTTCCTCCCGCCAGGGCGAAAACGGGCAGCAGCAGAACCAGCAGAACGGCACGTGGCAAACATCTTTTCATATAAGGGATTCCTCCAATAATTGTGAAAGTTGGCTAAACTTCCGTCCGGAAGTGGTTGAAGCCTCCGGTTTGGGGCGGGTGGAAATGACCTTGGGTATCGATGAAAAAAAACCCCTCCTCCTTTTCGGTGATCCTTCCGATGCAGGTCAGGGGCAACTCCAGGGCGGCGGCAAGGTCTTTCATCAGCGGCTCCTTCTCCCTGGGTACGGTAAACAGCAGTTCGTAGTCCTCGCCTCCACACCAGGCAAGTTCCAACAATTCCGGCTCGGTCGCCAGGGCCTCGCGGAATTCCGAGGACAAAGGCAGCGAACCTTTTTCCAGCCGTGCTCCCACATCGGAAGCAGAGAGTATATGTTTGAGGTCGCCGCAAAGCCCGTCGGACAGATCGATCATGGCGCTCGCCAGACCCCGCGCGGCCAGGGCTCGGCCGAGAGCCACCCGTGCCCGGGGATCGAGATGGCGGCCCAGCGAAAAACCAAATGCCTTCTCACCCGACAGCAGACAGCGAAGACCGAGGGCACTGTCGCCAAGGGTACCGGACACATAGATGGCATCTCCGGGCCGGGCGCCGTTGCGGCAGACCACTTCCTCCGCCAGCGCCGACCCCTCCACGGTCACCGAAATCAGCAGGGGTCCCGGCGAGCGGCAGGTATCCCCACCGACCAGAATAGCGCCGTACTCGCCGGCCGCTTCCAGAAAACCTTCGAGATATTTTTCGAGATCGTCAACAGCGGTTCCGGCAGGGATGCCCAGCCCGAGATAGAGATGGCGGGGCGTGCCTCCCATGGCGGCGACATCGCTGACGTTGACGGCGACGCTCTTGCGCCCGAGGGTGCGCCAATCGGTCCAGCCCAGCCGGAAATGTACATCCTCGATGAGCAGATCCTTGCTGGTCAGCAGCAGGTGACCGGGCGGCAGTTCCAGAACCGCGCAGTCGTCGCCGATGCCCCGGCGCACCCCGGGCGCGTCGATCACCGCCTGCCGGATGCGCTCGATAAAACCGAATTCACCCAGTTCGGCCAGCTTCACGCTTCAGACTCCAGAGCGGCCTTCAAAACCTCCGCCATCGATTCGGCGGAGATGAAGGAAACTTTCCTCCGCAGAGCGGGGGGGATTTCCACCAGGTCCTTTTCGTTGAGACGGGGGATGACGACCGTTTCGATACCGGCGCGCACCGCCGCCAGCGCCTTCTCCTTGAGACCTCCGATGGGCAGCACCTTGCCCCGCAGGGTGATCTCGCCGGTCATCGCCACATTCTTGTCGACCCGGCGACCGGTCAGGGAGGAGATGAGCGCCGTCGCCATGGTCACTCCGGCGCTGGGGCCGTCTTTGGGGATGGCTCCTGCCGGAACATGGATGTGGATATCGATCTTCTCGACGACATCGGGATCGAATCCCAGCTCCCCGGCATGGGCGCGGGCGTAGGACAGAGCCGCCTGGGCGCTCTCCTTCATCACCTCCCCCAACTGGCCGGTGAGGTTGAGCCGTCCCTTGCCCGGCATGGTGCTGACTTCCACGTGCAAAATTTCCCCTCCCCGTTCGGTCCAGGCCAGACCGGTCGCCAGGCCCGCTTCGCTCTCCCGCAGTTTGTCCTCGGGAAAGAACCGCTGCGGGCCGAGATATTTGGGGACAGCGCCACTGGTGAGTTGCACCGGGTTTCGCCGGTTTTCGGCGAAGCGCAGGGCGACCTTGCGACAGATGCTGCCCAGTTCCCGCTCCAGGTTGCGCAGCCCCGCTTCCGAAGTGTACTCGACAATAATCCTCTCCAGGGCCTGGGGTGAGAATTTCAGGTCTCCCTCATTGAGTCCGCTGGCTTCGAGCTGACGGGGGACCAGGAAGCGCTGGGCGATGGCCAGCTTTTCCTCGTTGGTGTATCCCGCCAGGCGCAACACTTCGAGCCGGTCCTTCAGGGCCGAAGGCACCGGGTCCATGATGTTGGCGGTAGCGATGAACATGACGTTGGAGAGATCGAACGGCAGATTGATGTAATGATCGGAAAAAGCATGGTTCTGCTCGGGATCGAGCAGTTCCAGCAGGGCGGAGGAAGGGTCTCCGCGGAAATCGGCGCCGCCGACCTTGTCGAGTTCATCGAGCATGAAGACCGGATTGTTGGTACCGGCCTGCTTCATCCCCTGGATGATCCGCCCCGGCAGGGCACCTACATAGGTGCGGCGGTGGCCGCGGATCTCGGCCTCGTCCCGCAGTCCACCCAGGGAGACGCGGACGAACTTGCGCCCCAAAGCGCGGGCGATCGACTTACCGAGACTGGTCTTGCCGACTCCGGGGGGACCGACCAAGCAGAGGACCGGCCCCTTCAATTCGTTTTTCAGCTTGCGCACGGCCAGAAATTCCAGAATCCGTTCCTTGACCTTCTCCAGATTGTGGTGATCCTCGTCCAGGATCCGCCGGGCCTCACGCAGGTCGAGGTTGTCGGTGGTGGCCTTCTGCCACGGGAGTTCAGCCAGCCATTCGAGATAGGTGCGCAGCATGGAATACTCGGCCGCCTCGGCCGGCATGTTTTCCAGGCGGCGCATCTGCTTGGTTGCTTCCTCCTGCACAGTTTCCGGAAGAGAGGCGTCGCGGAGCTTCTCCCGCAGCTCGGCCAGGTCTTCGCTTTTGGCGTCCGATTCCCCGAGTTCGGCTTGAATGGCACGCAGCTGTTCCCGCAGAAAGTATTCCCGCTGGGTTTTGCCCATTTCTTCCTTGGCCTGCATCTGGATGCGGGTCTGCACCGAGACCAGTTCGAGTTCCTTGTTCAGGAGATCGTTGATTTCCTGCAGACGCTCGCAGGGATCGATAATCTCCAGCAGCTCCTGGGCCTGCTCGATGCGCAGGTGGATGCTGCTAGCCACCAGGTCGGCAAGTCCACCGGGATCCTCGATATTGTCCAGCACCACCAGGACCTCGGGCGACAGGAGATTACTCAGCGCCTGCAGCTGCAGAACCTGATCCCTGACCGCCCGCATCAGTGCCTCCACTTCCAGCGGCAGCTCCTCGAAATGCGGCTCCCGGATCGGCTTGACCGAAACGGCGAAAAAAGGCTCCTGCTGCTGAAATCCGGTTATGCGGGCCTTGCTCAGACCTTGCACCAATATCTTCACCCTGCCGTCCTTCAGCTTGATCATACGCATGATCATGGCGACGGACCCGATCCGGTAGATATCCTCGGGAGACGGCTGTTCGTCGCCAATTTCCTTCTGTGTGGCGAGAAAAATCAGCCTGTCTTTTTCCAGTGCGTCCCGAACGGCTGCCAGAGATTGCGGGCGGCCGACATAGAGCGGCAGGATCATATGCGGGAAAACCACCGTATCCCTGACCGGCAGCAGCGGCAGTTGCGACGGTACGTCGATGTCCTTCAACGTTTTTTCCAAACTGTCCTCCGGTAAACGGCTCTTTTGGGTTTTTTTCATCATCAATGAGATTGTCGCCCCTGTCAAGAAGGCCCCAACTTCATGGAATGTCGAGGCGGATTTCGCTCCAGTCCTCCCCCCCCTCGAAAAAGGTCCGCTCGATGAAGGTCGTCCGATCGGCTTGATCGATCAGCAGCAGAGAGGAGCAGCGGGTGCCGAAGTCCGGGCTGCGAACAAATATCGGCGCCTGGGATTCGTTCGCACTGCCTGGAAAGCCGGCCTGCGGCGATGCTTTTCCCCGAACGGAACGATCCATCAGCAGATCGAAAATTTTCGCGGGATCGAGGCAACGCTTTTCCAGAAGCAGAGCCAGCTGCTGTTTGCCGTGAACGACCTTGGGCCAGGGGGTGTCAAGGAGGGCATTGGCGACCCCGTACAGGCCAGGACCCAGCATCATCCGGGGGCCACGATTGGATGCGTATCCGATCTCCCTGCCTTGCCCTACCAGCAGGGAAAAACCCCGGTATCGATGGCCCTCTTCTTCCATCCGTGCCAGGCACTCCAATGGCCTTTCTTGTCCCCGGACAAAATCCCTGACCAGCAGGCCCCTGGACAGTTGCGGTTTCCTGAGCGGGGGAGGTTCGCGAAAATTGGTCACACAGGCGAACCGGCCTCCAGGAGAAAAAGCGAGCCAGCTGCCTCCTTTTTCCAGATCACGACCGCCGAAAACAGCGGGGATGTCCGGCCATCGGCCGGCCGGCAATGAGGGGCGGGCATGGAATTCGTCGCGGTTGGCCGCCAGCACGACCGGATAATCGGGGTGTTGGTCGACAGCCAACAAGATCAGGCACATGACGGCTCTCTATCAAGGGGTGTTGAAAGGGTTCCTCCCGGCCTTTTTCGATGTCGCTGGCTTCGCGGTTAAATTGCAGGTCGCCGGGCCACGATTCCGGCCAGGCTGCCGCCGCGATGGGACTGCTCGAGCCCTTCTTCGTGAAGCAGAATCTCCCATCCGGCGAAAAGCTTCAGCAGTTCCCCTTCTCCAAGGGCATATTCGGGATGCCCAGGCCCGCCGGCCCACGGCCCGGCATGACTGAAGGTGCGAACCACCGCCACCCCTCCCGGCCGTACCGCCTGCTTCAGGGCGGGGATGAGGGATCTCTGCAGATAAAAAAACTGCAGCACGACGTCAAAGGCTTCCGCCGGCAGATCCGGTTTTGCCTCCAGGTCCTGACGGTGCAAAGCGATGGTCAAATCCCGCTGCCCGGCTTCCGCTGCAAGTTGGGATAATCCTTCGGCCGAAGCATCCACGGCCGTCACCACATAGCCCTTTTCCGCCATGAAGAGGGCATTGCGCCCCCGGCCGCAAGCGACATCGAGCAACCGGCCCGGAGGCAGCAGCGGCAGGGCCCTGATCAGCCAGGTATCGGGTGTCAGACGTTCCTCGCCCCTTTCCTGCCAGACCTTGTTCCAGTCACCTGCCATGATTTGCCAAACCTTTCAGCCCCCCTGACGCAGCCACTGCATATAGCTGGCCACCCCTTCTTCCACCGTACGGAATCTCTCTTCATAGCCAATTTCCCGCAGCCGGGTCAGATCAGCCTCGGTAAAACTCTGGTAGCGTCCCTTGAGGTGTTCCGGAAAGGGGATATAGCGCAGTTCGCCCCGGGCGAAGGCTTTCAGCACCCCGTTGGCGACATCGTTGAAGCTCTGGCTGCGGCCGGTGCCGACGTTGAAGATCCCCGACCGTTCCGGGTGGTCGAGAAACCACAGATTGACATTGACCACATCCTCGACGAAGACAAAATCCCGCCGCTGCTCCCCGTCGCCATAGCCGTCGCACCCCTCGAACAGCTTGATGACCCCGTCGGCCTCCAGCTGGTTTTTCAGGTGAAAGGCGACGCTGGCCATGCTCCCCTTGTGCTGTTCCCGCGGTCCATAGACATTGAAATAGCGGAAACCGGCGACCTGGCTTCTGGTGCCAGGCATGCAGCGGCGCACATACTGGTCGAAAAGGGCCTTGGAATAGCCGTAGACATTGAGCGGACGCTCGAACTGGGGCTCCTCCCGGAAAACCGTGCCGCCACCATAAACGGCCGCGCTGGAGGCGTAGATGAAGGGAATCCGCCGGCTCAGGCAGTAGTGGAGCAGAACTTTGGAATAGGTGAAATTGTTTTCCATCATGTAGCGGCCGTCCCATTCGGTGGTCGTGGAACAGGCGCCCTGATGAATGACGGCCTCCACACCGCCGAAATTGTCGCCAGCCTCGATCCGCTGCAGGAATTCGTGCCGGTCCAGGTAGTCGGCCAGTCGGGCATCGGCGATATTGACGAACTTGGTGCCGTCGGTCAGGTCGTCCACCACCATGATGTCCTCGCGCCCGCGTCTGTTGAGCGCCTGCACGATATTGCTGCCGATAAAGCCGGCCCCTCCGGTGACAATAATCATCTCTGCTTCCTTTCTTTACGATGGTTCGATATGCGCGGCCACCCCTGCGGGGGTGCCGCTCATGAAACTTTCCAGGGCGGCGAGAACTTCTTCCGTGGCCCCCGTCACCACCCTGACCTCGGGCAGAGAGCGCAGAAAAATCCACCCATAGCCTTTTTTGACCACACGGCTGTCTAGAATCAGGACCACTCCCCGATCGGCACGGTGCCGGATCAGCCGGCCGAAACCCTGTTTGAACTTGAGCACCGCCTGGGGCACCGTATATTCCATGAAGGGGTCTCCGCCCCCTGCCTCGATGGCCTCGGCGCGGGCTTCCAGCACCGGCTCGGTCGGGACCTTGAAGGGAAGCCGGGTGATGATGACCTGCTCCAGGGCCCGCCCCGGCACGTCGACCCCTTCCCAGAAGGAGTCGGTGCCGAACAAAACGCTGGTAGCCTCCGCCGCAAAGGTCTTCAGCAACCGGTGGCGGCTTTCCTCACCCTGGCGCAGACAGCGATAACCCCTGGCTGAGAGCACCGGTGCCAGTTCTCCATGCACCCGCCGCAACAGGGAATACGCAGTGAACAGGAGAAACGTCCGGCCGTCGGCGGTCAATATGGCCCGTTCGCTCAGGTCCCGCACCATTTCGCCGTAACCGGCACGCCCCGGTTCGGGGACATCCGTAGGCACGCCGAGCAGGGCCTGACGCGCGAAATCGAAAGGGGAATGGAGCAGCAGCTCCGTCACCCTGGCCGGTTCGGCCCGGTCGAGTCCGACACGGCTTTTATGGTAGCCGAAGGAATGGCCTACCGCCAGTGTGGCACTGGTCATGACCACTGTTCGATAGCGGTCGTAAAGAGCCTCTTTCAGGCGGCCGGCGACGGTCAGCGGGGCGGTGCACAACCGGGTAACGATGCCGCTGCTTCGCCCGACCCGGCCGGAAACAACCTCGATCCAGCCACAGGTCTTTTCATCGGTAGAGATGAAAAAGGCCATGTCGGCGGCGATCCCTGCCAGCCTTCCGCCGATGCCGCGCAGATCGGTCAGGGTCGCCACAAGCTTTTCGGCCACCTTTTCGGGCAGTTTGTCGCACCCCCTGAGCAGGGCAGCGACCCCCTTGGCCACATCATCGGTTTCCCGGGCCAGCTCCCGCACCTGTCCGACCATGATCTGCCAGCAGTCGTCGGCGACAAAGTCCGGGATCAGGCGCTGTTTCAATTCTTCCCCATCACCGATCTGCCGGTTCAGATGCAGCGCCAGATTCCGGCCGATCTCCTCCAGCACCCGCACCGCGTGGTCGAGCAGCTGATGCCTGGCTGTTGACAGCCTTTCCACCTGCTCGTACAGTTCACGATATAGGTCGTCTTCCTGATCCGGCAACTCCCGGGCCAGCAGGCTCAGGAAGCGAGGCAGGAGACCCCTTTCGGGCTTTCGGGAATGGCGCAGGCGGTTCAGAACCCGGGCAAAAACGAACCGGGTCACCTGAGAGGAAAAGTACCGGGTGGCGACATCCTCCAGGTGATGGGCTTCGTCTATGACGATCCGGTCGAAGGGTGGGAGTACGGCAGCGGACGAATAGTTTTCCGTCTGCTGGCGCAGGGCCAGGTCCGACAGCAGCAGGGCATGATTGACCACCAGCAAATCGGCCTGGGCCGCCTGCCGGCGGGCCCGATGAAAAAAACATTCTCCATAATGGTTGCAGCGGACCCGGACGCACTGATCGATCTCGCAGCAGACCTCTTCCCACACCTCATGACGGGGGACAAAGGGCAGTTCCTCCTTTGACCCGTCGCTGGTCGTCGCGGCCCATTCCAGCAGGGAATGAAGCTCTCCGGCCAGCTCGTCGTCGAACAGACCCGGTTCCAGACGGATCGTTTCGGTTCGCCGCCGGCAGAGATAATTACCGCGCCCCTTGACCAGCACCGCGCGGAATTTAAGGCCGGTGGCTCGCTGCAAAAAAGGCAAATCCTTGCGGATCAACTGCTCCTGAAGGTTGATGGTGTTGGTGGAAACCACCACCCGCTCCTCGTTGGCCAACGCCCAGAGCAAGGCGGGAACCAGGTAGGCCAGGCTCTTGCCGGTTCCCGTCCCGGCTTCGATGACCGCGAGCCGGCCGTGGTTGAAAGCCTCTGCCACGGCGCGCGCCATCCGCAGCTGTTCGGGACGATCCTCATATCCGGGCAGGTTGCCGGCCACCGCTCCACCGGGTCCCAGCAGGGCCTCGATGCGACCGGCCTCCACCTCCTGTACCTGGCGGGAGACGAAGGGCTCCACCACCTTGTACACATTTTTCACAGGGTTGTCCACAATATAGAAGGCCACCCCGAGGTTGCCCAGGCGGCCGGCAATCTCCAGATCGTTACGGGAGGGCTGCAAGCCTCCGGAGGGGTGGTTGTGGATAACCACGTCGCCATAGCGGCAGGTGTGGAGAATGGCCGGAACCGCCTCCTCCGTTCCTCGGGCCAGCACGTCCACTTCCACCACCCGCAATTCCCCATCGGTCCGGCCGAGAAAAAAGACCTCGCGGCCACCGGCGCCCTGAATGGCCTGACGCATCAAACCAATGGCTTCTGGGGAAAAACTTCGTTCCATGAAATCTGCTCCAGGGGAAAAGTCGGGTCATTATAGGAAAGGAAGGAAGAAAAGAAAAGTTTTCCAGGTTGGAGTCCCTTGAGTCCCAGAAGTCCTTCCGGTCTTTCTCTGCCGGCGGCGGAACTGGGCTTAACCCTTGATCACCGCCAGAGGCTTCAGCCGGGCCGTGATCCTGCCGATGCCGGCCTGGGCGACCACTCCAACAACCTCCAGCACATCCTTGTAGGCCTCGGAAATCTCCTCAGCAACAGTTGCCCGGTCGGCGGCACGAATCAGGATTCCCCGGGAGGCCAGCTCGGCCTCGATATTACGGCCCCGTGCCGCTTTTTTGGCCGCATGGCGAGACAACACGCGGCCCGCGCCGTGGCAGGTGGAACCGAAGGTTTCATCATAGGCTTCCCGGGTGCCTACCAGCACGTAGGAGTAGCGCCCCATATCCCCCGGAATCAGCACCGGTTGGCCGACGCCCCGGTAGATTTCCGAAACCTCCCTGTGTCCAGGAGGAAAGGCCCGGGTCGCCCCTTTGCGGTGTACACAAAGACGGCGGCTCTTGCCGTTCACCTGATGGTTTTCCCATTTGGCGATATTGTGACAGACGTCGTAGATCAGTGAAAGCTGGAGCTCGGCCGCGCTTTTCCGCAACACCTCTTCAAAGGACTCCCTCACCCAGGAGGTGATGAACTGCCGGTTGGCGAAGGCGTAGTTGGCCGCGCAGGCCATGGCCGCCAGATACTGCCGGCCTTCAGGACTGGTCAGGGGCGCCGCACACAGCTGTTTGTCCGGAAGCTCGATGCCATACTTGCGGCTGGCCTGCAGCATGAGCCGCAAGTAGTCGTCGCACACCTGGTATCCCAACCCCCGGCTGCCGGTATGGATGGTGACCGTGATCTGTCCGGGAAACAGGCCCAGCGCCTCGGCAGCGGAAGTGTCGAGAACCTCCTCCACCATCTGCACTTCGATGAAGTGATTGCCGCTGCCCAGCGTGCCGAGCTGCGCCCGCCCCCGTTCCAGAGCCCGGTCAGAGAGCAGTTCCGGGTCCGCGCCCTCGATCCGGCCGCCTTCCTCGATGTGCCGCAAATCCTCCTCGATGCCGTGGCCCCTATCCACGACCCAGCGGGCCCCTTCCCGTAAAACCCTGCGTTCCTCCTCGAGGGAAAGTTTCAGATCCCGGCGATGGGAGCCTACCCCTGAGGGGACGTTGCGATACAGAGCGTCGGCCAGCTCCTTGAGCTGCGGCCGGATCTCGTTGACGCAAAGAGCGGAACGGAGCAGACGGACGCCGCAGTTGATATCGTAGCCAACCCCGCCCGGAGAAACGACCCCCTGATCGGCATCAAAAGCGGCCACGCCTCCGATGGGAAAGCCGTAGCCCCAATGGATGTCGGGCATGGCGATGGCAGGGCCGACAATTCCGGGCAGGGTGGCGACATTCCGCACCTGCTCCAGAGCCTGCTCTTTGCGCAGAATGTCCATCATTCCGCGGGTGGCGAAAACCAGCCCATCGGTCCGCATCGGCCCCTCTTTCGGGATCCGCCAGCGCACCTGGTCGATCTGTTCCACTTTGACTCCCATGGTGGAAACCTTGCCAATGACTTAGAGATCCACGTAAATCCGGCTCTGCCACCGCCCGTTCCGTTGCGTGATATTCAACTGATGAAAGGTGGCCGCTTTTACCTCCCGTACCGGCTCTATGCAAGGCCGGGAAAAACCCAGAACCCTCCCCCGCAGATGCTGTTCATCCGTCAGCCGGAGATGAAAATCCCTCGGAAAGACGGATCGGTCCTGCATCAGGAACAGCAGTTCGTTGAGCCAATTCACCAGCAGCTCTTCGGCATCGCCGCCCAGCACCTCGACAGGAAACTCCTCTTGCCCGCCCTCGACCGCCTGGTCGCCGAAAACGATTTCGCGAAGCCCGAGGGCGGCGGCAAAAAACAGCTCTTCGAGAGTGTTCCCTGTGACCTCGATGCCCATATCGGCGGTATGCTCCAGAAGCCGGTAATTCATGTTTCTTCCCCCTTCATTTAATGAGACCGGGACCAGTACACCCGGCAGATGGCATGGTCCTCGGCCCAGTTGATTTTCAGATCTCCCTGATGAGCCTTGTTGAGGGACCTGCCGATGTGTTCGGCCAGTTTCTCTTCAGTGGTCTCGATGACAAGAAGGTCTCCCTGGCGCTCCATGGAGATAATCTTTTCCAGGGGATTTTTATCCTGGGCTTTTTTTTCTTCGTTCCTGATGTTGTTGCGGATTTCTTCTTCGTGCTGCCAGAGATAGTCCCCGCTCAGTTCGACATAACCTTCGGCATACCCGTCCTGGACCTTGCGGCACCCGGGACAGATGACGGTGCGATCGATTTTCTCAACCTGGATGGAAGCCGCGTGAGCATCGATATACCAGCGCTTGTTCAGGTAAACGGCGCCGCAGCTCGTGCACCGGGACGGTTCCGGCATGCCAGCTTCCTCGATATAGGGATCGGTACTGGTCTGGACTCTGTTCCGCTTGCCGCTGTTGGTCGACTTGTGTTCGTTCCGCATGGCACGAATATTGGGATCGTTCCGCATCGGTTCCCCCTTGTGCAAATGGCTCTGTCAAAAAGCTTTTTCTTAAATTATAGCACTAACCCCCAATGCGGAAGAAAGTTCCCGTTCCGTGCAGCCATTCACCCATGCCTTCCCACCCATCGCTTCCAAGCTTTTCGCCTTCTAAAAATAAAGGGTGGTCTCCTTGAAGAAAACCACCCCTAGAGTTCCTGTTCTCTGTGCCGTTATCAGGAACCACCATCCCTCTTCCCAAGCAGTCTGGTCACCGAGGTCCAGGTCAGGTTGAGCATCACCACCGAAACGCCGACGGCCAGGCCGACGGGATGAGCCTTGCCCGGGACCAGCACCAGGTAGAGGGCCACCCCCAACACCAGCAGCCGCGTCAGGTAGGTCAGAAGATATTTGATACGGCTCTTCGGCTCGCCGGGTTTCAGCAGGCCTGCCAGAGAAGCATGCAGCCAATGATAGCTGCCAATGGCCACGACGCCTCCTCCTGCGACTCCCAGGGTAAAGGAGAAGGATTTGGCCAGCAGGCTGAGCAGCACCAGTCCGATAAGAATCAGCCAGTTGCGCCGGGCGATATCGGCCAGCAGGCGCTCGTCATTCGTCATGGTTGCCCCTGCCTTCCTCCTCCTGGCGCCTGATTTCCCGGTTGGTCAGAATGAATATGTTGCGGAATCCCGCGACTATACCGAAAACCAGAAAGATCAGGGTCAACCAGGGACTGGTCTCCAGCCATTTATCGAGATTGTAGCCGATGGCAAGACCGATAAAGGTTGCCGCCACCATCGATATGCCCATGCTGGAGAGAAATCCCAGAGATCTGTAAAGCTTTCTTTTATCTTCGCCCATGGTCCCTTCTCACCCTGATGGCCCTGTCCTTCCGTAATAGCCTGAGGTATCACATGGCTTTGCGGAAGTCAAACCGTATCGGGGGGCCAGGCGGAAACCGGTCTTTGAGTTAATCGATAAAAAGTTTTACGAAACGGGCGAAGAGATTTTCATCCAGATCGGTAACCACTTTTTCCTTCATGAACTTGAGAGCTTCGAAAGTGGTTTTGCGCTGATGATAGGGGCGGTCGCTGGTCAGTGCCTCGTAAACATCGGCCAGGCGACAGATACGGGCATAGGGGTGGATGTCGGAACCTTTTCTGCCGAAGGGATAGCCTCCGCCGTCATCCCGCTCATGGTGCTGAAGAAGTATGGTCTGGGCTTCCTCGGTGACCAGACCGTTCCCTTCCAGCATTTGGTACCCCTCCATGACGTGGCGGTTGACGATCTGTCTTTCTTCCGGAGTCAAAGGCCCTGGTTTGTTCAGGATCTCGATGGGTATCCGGCATTTGCCGAGATCGTGAAAGAAAAAGCCGATTCCCAGACGGTGCATGTCGGGCCGACAATCGTCCCCGAAAAAAATTCGTGACAACGCCATGCTGAAGATGCCGACGTTGGTGGAATGGACGGTCGTGGAATGGTCGTAGGCGGACAGTTTTATCAGCTGCCGGGTGGCCTGGTGGTCGTGGAGGATCAGATCGACCGTCGGTTCGATGATTTCACAGGCATGTTTGACCTCGACCGGGCGCGGGTTGTCAAAAACCCGGTTCATCGCCTGGCGACAGGCATTCAGCACAACCTCCGCTTTGTTGTTTGCGCTCACGGCCGGATTATGGATAATCCCCAACAGAGCCTTTTTCAGATACTCCCGATAGAACTCGCCTTCCTCCTCGACAATGTAGAGGTAGTCGGTGCGGTTTTCCTGAAGTCTTTTCCGGCTGTTCTCGTCAAAAACAAGCCCTTTCCTGGCGAAAAGCACGAAGTCCCCGTCCTTGAGGCGCAGATACAGATCGCAGGGAACCGCACGGCCCCAGAGAAACGTATCGAGCGCCACCGGCAACCATCTGGTCCGGTCAATATTCCGACAGGCTTTCATGCCGCACCGCTGGTTTTGCAGGAATGAGTGAAGGGCAATCCCCAATTGAATCTTTGCAAACCAAACCTTTCCCGGCTTGTGTAGGGTGTTTCCGCTCCTTCCTTTCTGGAAGCGGGCCTTCAGAGAAGAGGCCTTTACCGAAAACAGCCCAATGGGATGAAAGCAAAAAGTGCGCCGGTTCCCGTTCGGGACAGGGATACAAAGGGATTGCTTTCGTTATGCAGCGGATGCGGGTTTATGCGAGGTCATCAAGGAGTGGGTTCAGAAATCCTCCATGTCGAGCATAAAGAAATCCCGGGCCTCAGGGGTTTCAAGTTCAAGGGCGTAGCGGGTGGGGGCGGTGCCGGGGGCGAAAACCTCGATGGTAATTTCTCCGCTGTCTTCCGGTGCCAGCAATCCGGTCACTGGATCGATGGGACGAAACTCCACATTGTCGGGGACGGTGAAATCCTCTGCAGGTATCTCCTCCACCGCCTTCTGCA
Source organism: Syntrophotaleaceae bacterium (assembly GCA_041390365.1). NCBI lineage: Bacteria > Pseudomonadati > Thermodesulfobacteriota > Desulfuromonadia > Desulfuromonadales > Syntrophotaleaceae > Syntrophotaleaceae bacterium. Next base: position 401,879 of record JAWKQB010000003.1, read on the forward strand.
TGAAGGCCAGCCAGGCCGGCAAAGCCGCGCGGGAGCCGGTTTCCCTATTGCCCAGCGATCGCTCCTGATCGTAACCGATCCAGGACGCCGCCAGAAGTTGTGGAACATAGCCGACGAACCAGGCGTCCTTCAGATCGTTGGTGGTGCCGGTCTTGCCGGCCACCGGGCGACCGAGGGACCTGGCAGCCATCCCGGTTCCATCACGAACCACGCTTTCCATCATATTGGTCACCAGATAAGCCGTTTCCGGGGAGATGACCCTTTCCGGAGATTTGACGATCAGATTTTGGCCTTTTTCCGGCCCGTTGGGAAAATCGGCGGGGTCGACCGATTCCAGCACCCGCCCGGTTCGGTCCAGAACCTTGGTCACATAGACCGGCGTTGGTCGCACCCCCCCATTTGCAAAGGGGCAGTAGGCCGTGGCCAGTTCAAGAGGCGATACGGCGGATGATCCGAGAGCCAGGGTCAGGTCCCGGTTCAGGGGCGACTGGATACCGAGTTTCCGGGCGTAGCCGATGGCGTAGCCGACCCCGATGTCCTCCAGGATCTTGACGGTTACCACGTTGTAGGAGTGGGTCAGGGCATTACGCAGGGATGTGGCGCCGGTAAAAGAGCCCCGGTAATTTTTCGGTTTCCATTCCGTTTCTCCGCCCTGATCGTTCTTCTGCCGGTAGATCAGGGGCGTATCCAAAACGATGGTGGCCGGGGTATAACCCTTGTCGATGGCCGCTGAATAAATAAACGGCTTGAAGGCGGAGCCGGGCAACCTGCGGGCCTGGATGGCACGATTGAACTGGCTCTTGCCGAAGTCGTAACCGCCCACCATCGCCTTGACCTGGCCGGTCCGCGGGTCGAGGGCGACCAGGGCCCCCTGGGCCTCGGGCTCCTGCTGCAGGCTGAGGCGCAAGGTGCCGTCGGCAAGGTGTTCCTCCACACCGACCAGCAGTACCGATCCGGCCGGCAGATGGATCGGCCTGGATTTGATCTTCACCGGCCTGCCCCGCTCGACCACTCGGATCTGACCGGCCCATCCGGTCTCTCCTGAAGGGATTCGTCCCGTAAAGGCTCCGCACCGGATCAGCAGATCGCCCTTTTCTCCGCCCACCAGAACCCCCTCGATAAAGGAGCCGGTCGGCGGCCTTGTTGCGCCCAGCTGCTCGGTCTGTTCCGCCAGGAAGCCCGCCTCTTCTTCGGTTGACAGAACCCGCATTGGTCCCCGATAGCCCCTGCGGCGGTCGTAACTGCGCAGGTTTTCCTGGACCGCCAGTTGGGCAGCCTGTTGCATGGCGGGATTTATCGTGGTGTGCACCTCGAGACCTCCCCCCTGAACCTGTTCCGCCCCGTAACGGGCTTCCAGATAACGGCGCACCTGCTCTGTAAAATAAGCAGCGCCGGGTATATGCAGACGGGGCCGCGGATGGATCACCAACTCCTCGGCCAGGGCCAGGTCGATCTCTTCCTGGCTGACGAATCCCTCCTGCAGCATCCGTCCCAGAACGTATTTCTGCCTTTCGACAGCCCTCTTGTAGTGATGGTAGGGGGAATACCGGCTGGGTGCCTGCGGCAGGCCCGCCAGCATGGCCGATTCGGCAAGGGACAGCTCCTCAACATTCTTGCCGAAATAATTTTCCGCGGCTGCCTGCACTCCATAGGCTCCGTGGCCGAGATAGATCTGATTGAGGTAGAGGTAGAGGATTTCCGTTTTCGACAACTTCTTCTCCATCCTCCAGGCCAGAATGGCCTCCTTGAACTTGCGGGAAAATTTCCGTTCCGGCGTCAGCAGAAGACTTTTCGCCACCTGCTGGGTGATGGTCGATCCCCCCTGGACGATCCCGCCGGCACGCAGGTTCTTGATCGCCGCGCGGATTATGGATTTGAAATCAATCCCCTGATGGTCGAAGAAATTGCTGTCTTCCGCGGCAACGAAGGCCCGTATGAGCTGTTCGGGCATCCTGTCCACGGAAACGACGATTCGCCTCTCCCTGAAAAATTCCGCCACCACCGTCCCGTCATCCCCCATGATCCGGGTGATGACAGGTGGTCTGTAATCGGCCAGGGAATCGACCCTGGGCAGTGAGGCCGAAACCATGAAGTAAATCGCGATGAGACCGATGGCTCCGGCCAGCAACCCTCCCAAAAGGGAGAAAAGTGCCATACGTGCTAATTTAGTCATATTCATAGAATGGAATCTCCCGAAATTATCGTTGTTTTATAACACATTTCAGGAGAGGGCAAAAGGGCCTGTAAAAAGGGAAACGTGTTGACATTGTCCCGGCACTATGCTACCCAAGCGGGGAGGATAACAAAGGAAAAAACGTATGTCGAAACTCGGTGCCAGACAGGGGAATTTACAGTCGGCGTATGCAGCGGCGGTTCGAGCGGGCAAGGCGGCGGGGATGCGCCTTCGCTCATTGTCTTGCTGACTGAAAAATCGGCTTCCTGAAAATTCAGCAGTAAGGCCATGGGCTCGCGGGTCCATGGCCTTCTTATTTTTATCTTTATCCGGCTAACAACCGGCAATCGAATGCTGGGAGAGGATGCTATGCGAAATAATATCGTTCATATCGGGGCCGGCGAACTGACTTATGAAATACGGGCCATCGTCGAGATTGCCGACAAGCTTCAGGGGATGGGCATCAAGACCAATATGGAAAATATCGGCGATCCCGTGGCCAAGGGGGAAAAAATTCCCCAGTGGATGAAAGAGGTGGTCGCCGATCTGGTGATGCAGGACTGTTCCTACGGCTACTGCCCGACCCGGGGCGTTCTCGAAACCCGGCAATTCCTCGCTGCCCGTACCAACAGCCGGGGCAAGGCCCAGATTTCGCCGGATGATGTCATTTTCTTCAACGGTCTGGGGGACGCCATCCAGAAGGTTTACGGGTTTCTGCGCCGGGAAGCACGGGTTATCGGTCCATCTCCGACCTATTCGACCCACTCCTCGGCCGAAGCGGCCCATGCCGGCACCCGGCCGATTTCCTACCGCCTCGACCCGGACAACAACTGGTACCCGGACCTGGACGATCTGGAACTGTCGGTCAAATACAATCCGACCATTTCGGGTATTTTGATCATCAATCCCGACAATCCAACGGGGGCAGTCTATCCAGAGAGGATCCTCAGGGAAATGATCGCTATTGCCCGGCAATACGATCTCTTTGTCATCTGCGACGAGGTCTATCACAACATCGTCTACAACGGACAATCCACCAAACCGATTTCCGATCTGATCGGCGATGTTCCGGCCATGGCTCTCAAGGGGATCAGCAAGGATTTGCCCTGGCCCGGTGCCCGCTGTGGATGGATCGAAGTCTATAATGCGGACAAGGATCCGGTGTTTCAGAAATATGTAAAAAGCATCCTGAATGCGAAGATGGTGGAGGTCTGCTCCACCACCCTGCCGCAGAAAGCCATTCCGCTGATTCTGAGCCATCCTCAGTTTCCGGTTTATCTCGAAGAGCGCAAGAGCCGCTACGAGAAACACAGCAACATCGCCTATGACCAACTCAGGGAAATTCCGGGGATCAAGGTCAATCGCACCAACGGCGCTTTTTACATGAGCGTGGTCTTCAATCGGGAACTTCTGAAGGAGCACCAGACCCTGCCGATCGAGAACAATGAAGTCCGGCGCCTGGTGGAGGGTTTGGTCAGCGCCCCAGGCATCGCGCCGGACAAGCGGTTCGTCTACTACCTGCTGGCGTCCACCGGCATCTGCGTTGTCCCCCTCTCCTCCTTCTGTACCGAGGAGCAGGGTTTCCGGATAACGCTGCTGGAAAAGGACGAAGCGGAATTCACGCGGATTTTCAGAACCATCGGGGAGAGTATAACCGAGTATCTGAATAGCTGAGGGAATTTTTTTCGTACTCTGGAATCCTCGTACTCATACTCAGGCCCGCATGGGCCGGTACTCGTAGCATGGATTTTTCCCGAGTACGAGTACGACAACGACAACCGCTCCGCTGTGGCGTCGCTGAGAATAAAAGCGAGTGTCTTTTCAGCGCGCCTTGTCCACGCCAATCTTCGGACAGAGTGCCTGCAGCGGGCAGATTGAACAGAGGGGGACCGGGGCCTTGCAGATTTCCCGGCCGTGCAGGATCAGCAGATGACCCGCCAGGGTCCAGTCTTCTTCGGGCAGCAATTCACAGAGTTGCTGCTCGATTTTTTCCGGGTCTGTCCCATCGCTCCATCCCATTCTGCGGGACAATCTCTTGACATGGGTATCGACCACCATGCCGGGAATCCCGAAAGCGTTTCCCAGGACCACGTTGGCCGTCTTTCTTCCAACCCCGGGCAGGCGCACCAACTCTTCGAGCGTGTCGGGTACCCTTCCCTGATATTGGTCCACCAGCAGCCTCGCACACGCGATGAGGTTACGAGCCTTGTTGCGGAAAAACCCGGTTGAACGAATCAGGTTTTCCAGGCTCTCCAGATCGGCTGACATCATCGCCAAAGGATCAGGATATCGAGTGAACAACTTCGGTGTGACACGGTTTACCTGAACGTCCGTGCACTGGGCTGAGAGGATGGTGGCGACCAGAAGCTGGAAGGGGCTGTCGAAAATCAGGGCGCAATGTGCGTTTGGATAGAGTTTTCGGAGAATTTCAAGCATTTCAAGGGCTTTTTCGGGGGAGCTTCGGCCCGCCAAGGACCTCTTTTTCCGGTGGGATGTCTTTACCGCGGACACTTATCAACCCTTTCCACAGGTTTTTCCACAATCCGGATCAACTCTTCCATCGGGTGATGGGGTTCACCCGGGAGCGATCTCGACCCAGCGTCCTTTCAACTTTTCAACGGGCAGATAGCGGCGGGTATCACTGATTCTGACCGTATAGATCATCGGCAGATGCGTGGAGGCCCTGGAGGCGGGGTCGGTGCGCTGAACGGAAGCCTTCTCGATCTTCAGCCCCTCACCTAAATAGCCCCGATCGCGGGAAAGCAGGGGAAAACAGGCAGGATAGGTTGCGCTTCTGAGCGGTCTCGGAGCCCGGCGCAGGGAGGGAAGCAGAGCAAAATCGCCCGCCCCTCGGGAAAACCCGGCAAAATCACCGAGGATCAGCACCGGACAGGCAACGGAACTCTTGCCGAGGAGTTCCAGACCAAGAAGGTTAGCAATCTGGCGGCGGGGCCGGAAATAGAGTCCCTTCAAACGGACGTTGAACAGGTGGACCCTGCGCCCGGCGATATCGAGATCGGCCCGCAGACAGCAGCCCTCCCCGTCCAGATCGTACTCCTGCACCCCCTTCAGCGGATAATAGGAAAGAAAGGCGTTGCCGCCTGGTCGCTCCTTACCGTAGGCCGCCATCCCCAGCTGTCGGGCAAGAAAACCCAATTGATCGAGGTCCTCGCCGCTGTTGACATCCTGCAAGGCAACCAGATCGGGCGCCACCTGGCGAATCACCTCTAAAATCCGCTCGGGATCGGTCTGTCCGTCGCCGCCCTGACAGCGGTGTATATGGTAGGTCATTATCCGGATCGCGTACACTCGTCCCCCTTCAGGACAATTGTCTGGTTCCGGTCAGTCCGATTCGGCCTTCAATTCCCGCTGCATAAGGTCACTGACGGCCCTGCGCGGATCCTTATCTTCATTCAGAATCAGATACATCTGCTCGATGATGGGAGCCTCGACTCCCAGTTTCTGCGCCAGCTGATAACCGGAAAGGGTGGTTTTCACTCCCTCTGCCACCATTTTCATCCCGGAGAGAATTTCCGTCAACTTCCGCCCTCGACCGATCTCGAGACCCACGGAGCGGTTTCGGGAAAGATCGCCGGTGCAGGTCAGAACCAGATCTCCCATGCCGGAAAGGCCGTAAAAAGTGCTCTCCCTGGCGCCCTTGGCCTGGCCTATGCGGCTCATTTCCACCAGCCCCCGCGTTATCAGTCCGGCCCGGGTATTGTAGCCATAGCCGAGGCCATCGGTAACCCCGGCCGCCAAAGCCATCACATTCTTGAGGGAGCCGCCCAGTTCGACCCCGAGGACGTCACCCTGACGATAGAGGCGGAAATAGTGGCAGCTGAATATATCCTGGACTTGGCGGGCCGTTTCCTGGCAGGTGGAAGCGACGACCAGAGCGGTCGGCATTTCCGCCGCAACTTCCCGCGCAAAGGTCGGGCCGGAAATAAAGGCTGTGCGTTGCCGTTTTGTTTCGGGCAGCACATCCTCCAGAACTTCCGACATGGTCATCAAAGTCTCGTTTTCGATCCCCTTGGCGGCAGAGACCAGAATGGTCTGCGGCGTGATGCAGGGTTCGAGCTGCCGCAAAACCTGGCGCATGACCTGGGACGGGGAGACCAGTACCAGAAGATCACGGCCCGTGGCCGCCTCCAGGAGATCAGAGGTGAAGGAGAGTTTTTTATCCAAGGTGAAACCGGAAAGAAACTGGTCGTTTTTCCGGGTTTCCTGCATCTGCTCCGCCAGTTCCTTTTCGAAAGCCCAGAGAATTACATCCTCGCCCTTTTTGGCCAGCAGATCGGCCAAAGTTGTACCCCAGCTGCCAGCCCCTATCACCCCTATTTTCATCTTCACTCCCCTTGACAGAAATTCAGGAAATCCGCTTCAATCTTTAGCCGGTGTAAAGAAATACGGCAACAGACTTCCACTGGCTGTCAGATCGCTTTTTTCTTTTTCAGCATCCGGTTCCGAATCTGTTTAATTTTATTTTCAAGGATTTCTTGCTTGTCATAGGTCCCACGCATTGTTTCCAGCAGTTGCAGAGCGGCCCTCAACTCTCCCTTTCTTTCAAAAACCGCTACCAGACCCAACTGTGCCTCCTGGGCAAAAGGGCTGTCGGGATATTCCTCCATGACTTTCCGGTATACGAACTCGGCTTCACCGAAATTTCCTTCCAGTGCCGATGTGGAGCCGATCCGGAAGAGGGCCTCGGGGATCAGAGGACTCCGGGGATAGTTTTTGACCAGGTATTCAAATTCTATCCGCGCCTGTTCCCGGTTTTTCTGCCGGAAATAAGTGTCAGCTATTTCATACTGAACCCGATCTGCCTCGGCGTAGTCGCTGTCGATGAGCTTCTGAAAAGCCGGTAGAGCCCGATCATAATCTTCCAGCCGATATTTGTAAATCTCCGCAATGCGATACTGGGCCCGCTGGCACTCCACTGCGTCGGGATAATCCCGTTCCAGCAGCAGATAGGCCAGCAAGGCCTCCTTTTCCCTCTGCAGATAGAGATGAAGAATTTCTCCCGACATCAACAGCGCTTCCGCCGAACGGTTGAAGTTCGGATGCTTTTCATAGAGCCGGTAGAATTTTGCCTGGGCCCTGCTGTATTCGCCCTCCTCAAGCAACGTTTCCGCTCGCTGGAACTGGGTTTCGAGAATCCGGTCGAGGTTGCGCAGATAGAAAACGAGGGCGACCCCCGTCACCAGCAGTGCTCCGATAAGACCGATGAGAAGCTTCCGGGTCCATCCGGGCCCTGACTTAGATTTCCTCCTCTTCTTCTCCTCCCAAAGTATCTTCTTCTTCAGTTTCTGTATCTCCATTGCCTTCATCTCTTTCCGCCAGTTTGGCGACGGCCACGATCCTTTCCTCCGCCTCCAGGACCATCAGCCTCACTCCCTGTGTGTTTCGGCCTATAATGGAAAGATCGGAAACCCTGGTCCGCAATACTTTTCCCCGGTCGGTGATGAACATCAGGTCGACATCTTCACTCAAAAGCTTGATATCCACCACCTTGCCATTGCGCTGAGAGGTTTTGATAGTGATGATGCCCTTGCCGCCCCGTCCCTGCAGGCGATATTCTCCGAGATCGGTCCTTTTGCCATAGCCGTTTTCCGTCACGGTGATCAGAGTGGCGGAGGTGGCGTCTGAGACGACTTCCATGCCGATCAGGCAGTCGTCCCCTTCAAGGAGCATCCCTCTGACTCCGCGGGAAGTACGACCCATCGGACGCACCTCCTCCTCGTCGAAGCGGATCGCCTTGCCGTTGCGGCTGGCCAGGAGAATATCCATGGTGCCGTCGGAAAGGCGGGTCGAGACCAGACGGTCGCCTTCATCCACGGTAAGGGCGATGATGCCGCCGGCCCGGGGATTGGCATAGGCCATCAGGTCGGTTTTCTTGATGATGCCGTTGCGGGTTGCGGTAATGATGAACTTGCCTTCCGTGAATTCGCGCACCGGCAGGATGCTGGTGACGTTTTCACCGCTGGCCAACTGCAGCAGATTGACGATCGCCTTGCCGCGGGACGCCCGACCCCCCTGGGGAATTTCGTGCACCTTGAGCCAGTAGACCTTGCCAAGGTCGGTGAAGACCAGCACGAAGGAGTGGGTCGAGGCGATGAACAGCTGCTCGACAAAATCCTCCTCCTTGGGACGCATGCCGGTTTTTCCCTTGCCGCCGCGGCGCTGGGCACGGTAGAGGGAAACGGCATTGCGCTTGATATACCCTGAATGGGAGACGGTGACCACCATGTCCTCGTCGACGATCAGGTCTTCCAGGGAGAGTTCGCCGGTCTGCTCGATGATTTCGGTACGCCGCTTGTCGGCGAAACGGTCCCTGATCTCCTGCAGTTCCTGCTTGATGATGTTGAGGATCTCCACCTCGCTGGCCAGAATTTCCTTGAGACGCTGGATCAGGGCCAGGATGTCACGGTATTCGGCGAGGATCTTGTCCCGCTCCATGCCGGTCAGACGGTGCAGACGCAGATCGAGAATCGCCTGGGCCTGGCGCTCGGAAAAGGCGAACCGCCCCATCAATCGTTCCTTGGCCTCCGCCGGACTGGCGGACTCCTTGATGATGGCGATCACCTCGTCCAGATTTTCCAGAGCGATTTTGAAACCTTCCAGAATATGGGCGCGATCCTCGGCCTTTTTCAGTTCGTAGATGCATCTCCGGGTGACGATCTCCTTGCGATGATCGACGAAACGGTCCAGCACTTCGCGCAGGGTCAGCACCCTCGGCTGACCGGCGACGATGGCCAGCATGATGATGCCGAAGGAGGACTGCATGACCGTCATCTTGTAGAGCTGGTTCAGGGTCACCTCGGGAATGACGTCCTTTTTCAGCTCGATAACCACCCGGATACCCTCCCGGTCCGACTCGTCCCGCAGGTCAGAGATTCCCTCCAGCTTCTTCTCCTTGATCAGGTCGGCGATCTTTTCTATCAGCTTGGCCTTGTTGACCTGATAGGGGATCTCGGTGACCACTATCTTCTCGCGGCCGGTTCTGCGATCCTTTTCCACCAGTGCCCGGGCCCGCATCTGCACGATGCCGCGACCGGTCTGGTAAGCCTGGCGGATCCCCTCCCGGCCGAGGATGAAGCCGGAGGTGGGGAAATCGGGCCCGGGTATGAGCTTCCAGAGTTCCTCGAAGGACAGGGTCGGATCGTCGATGATGGCGATCAGGCCGTCGATGACCTCGCCGAGATTGTGGGGCGGTATTTTGGTCGCCATGCCGACAGCAATCCCCTCCGAGCCGTTGACCAGGAGGTTGGGGAACTTGCATGGCAGAACCAGCGGTTCCTGCAGCGAATCGTCGTAGTTGGGACCGAAATCAACCGTCTCCTTCTCCAGGTCGGCCAGCAGTTCGTGGGCCAGACGGTCCATGCGCACCTCGGTATAACGCATCGCCGCCGCCGAATCGCCGTCGAGGGAGCCGAAGTTGCCCTGCCCGTCCACCAGCGGATAGCGCATGGAGAAATCCTGGGCCAGGCGGACAATGGTATCGTACACGGCCGTGTCGCCGTGGGGATGGTATTTACCGATGACGTCACCGACGACGCGGGCTGACTTCTTGTAGGGCTTGTTGTAATCGTTGCCCAGTTCGCTCATGGCGTACAGCACCCGACGGTGCACCGGCTTCAGTCCATCACGGACATCGGGCAGGGCCCTTCCGATAATGACGCTCATGGCATAGTCCATATAGGACTTGCGCATCTCATCTTCGATGTTGACGCTCTGCTTGTTCTGATCCGAAAGCATCTATTTCCTCCGGGGATAGAATGACATCCCGCAAATTTTTCCTGCTAATCGTGATATCTCATTGCCGAGGCGGTTCTGTCGGGAATTCAGATTGGAGACGAGCCGGTTGTTCGAAGATCCGACTTCCGAACCCCTTTTCTCAAACCATTAAATATCCAGGTTGGCAACGTTGAGGGCGTTGTTCTCGATGAATTCCCGCCGCGGCTCGACCTGGTCTCCCATCAGCACGGTAAAAATTTCGTTGGCTTCCACCGCATCCTCTATCTTCACCTGGAGCAGAACCCGTTTTTCCGGATCCATGGTGGTTTCCCAGAGCTGATCCGGATTCATCTCGCCGAGACCTTTGTAGCGCTGGATGTACTGGCCCTTGCGCGACCTGGTCAGAAACAGATTGAGCAGTTCCTGGCGGTCGGCTACGGTGGCCTCTTCCTGTCCTTCGCTGGAGACAAAGGCCTTCTCTCCCTTGCAGACATCCTCCACCTGGCCGTAGGCCTGCAGCAGCAGCTGGTATTCCCGGGTCGACAGTGCCTCCAGAACAGCCTGATCGATGCGGGCCCTGATGTTCCCAAGGGTAAACAGTATCCGCTGCGGGTCTTCCATGACCTGAAAGGTGGCCCGGGGCTCCAGCTGCCGCAGTTTTTCCGCCAGGGGTTCCAGAGTGACCAGGTCGGCGAAGCTGTTGGCCAGTTTGCCCTGAACGAAGACCTTCAGCAGTTCAGCGTGTATCCCCTTATGCACCATTTTGTCGAATAAACGGTTATATTCTATGATGTTGCGCAGAGTCGGAATAATCTGTTTGCCCCGCAGGGTTTTTTCCGTTTTTTCAAACTGCAGGGTGATCCCTTCCACCCCCTGGCCGAGCAGATAGTCGAGCAGGGCCTCCTCGTCCTTGAGATAGATCTCGCTCTTGCCCTTCTTCGCCTTGTACAGGGGGGGTTGAGCGATGTAGAGGTAGCCCCGCTCGATGATTTCCGGCATCTGCCGGAAAAAGAAGGTCAGCAGCAGGGTACGGATATGGGAGCCGTCGACATCCGCGTCGGTCATGATGATGATCCGGTGGTAGCGGATCTTGCTGATGTCGAAATCGTCCTTGCCGATGCCGGTGCCCATAGCTGTGATCAGGGTGCGAATCTCGTTGGAGGTGAGCATCTTGTCGAAACGGGCTTTTTCGACGTTGAGAATTTTGCCCTTGAGAGGCAAAATGGCTTGATAGCGGCGGTCTCTGCCCTGTTTGGCGCTGCCTCCGGCGCTGTCACCCTCGACCAGATAGACTTCACAAAGCCCCGGATCCTTTTCCTGGCAGTCCGCCAGCTTGCCGGGCAGCGACAGACTGTCGAGAGCCCCCTTGCGCCGGGTCAGATCACGGGCCTTGCGAGCCGCCTCCCGGGCCCGGGCCGCTTCGATCCCTTTTTCGAGGATCTTGCGGGCAACCTGGGGATTTTCCTCGAGATAGGTGGCCAGTTTTTCGTTGACAAGCGTCTCCACGAACCCCTTGATCTCCGAATTGCCCAGTTTGGTCTTGGTCTGCCCCTCGAACTGGGGTTCGGGCAGCTTGACCGAAATGACTGCCGACATCCCCTCCCTCAGGTCGTCTCCCGAGATGGAGGTCTTGATGTTCTTGAGCAGGTTGTTGGCGGTGGCATAATGGTTCATGGTCCGGGTCAGGGCCGCCTTGAAACCGATCAGATGGGTTCCCCCCTCATGGGTGTTGATGTTGTTGGCAAAAGAGAAAATCCGCTCGTCGTAGCCGTCGTTGTACTGGAAGGCCACCTCCATCTCGACCCCTTCCCGCTCTCCCTTAAAGAAGATAGGCGGTGTATGGAGCGGTGTCTTGGCCCGGTTGAGATACTCGACGAAGGAAACGATCCCTCCTTCATACACGAAAACGTGTTCTTTTTCGCTCCGCTCGTCCTGGATGCGGATATGGACGCCGGCGTTGAGAAAAGCCAGTTCCCGCAGGCGGCGGGACAGGGTTTCGAAGGAAAACTCCGTGGTCTCGAAGATTTCCGGATCAGGCCAGAAAGTGATCTTGGTGCCCCTTTTTCCCGTCTCCCCCTCCTCCTTGAGCGGCTCCAGGGGCACGCCGCGACAGTAGCTCTGCCGGTACTTGCGTTTGTTGCGACGGATCTCCAGGTCGAGCCTTTCCGACAGGGCATTGACCACCGAGACTCCGACCCCGTGCAACCCTCCGGACACCTTGTAGGAATCGCTGTCGAACTTGCCGCCGGCATGGAGGACGGTCATGACCACCTCGGCTGCCGATTTTTTCATCGTTGGATGCATGTCGACCGGGATGCCGCGGCCGTTGTCCTCGACGGTCACCGACCCGTCAAGGTGAATAGTGATCTCAACTTCGTTGCAATAACCAGCCAGACTCTCGTCGATGGAGTTGTCCACCACCTCGTAAACCAGGTGATGAAGCCCCTGGACCCCGGTGGACCCGATGTACATGGCCGGCCGCTTGCGAACGGCGGAGAGCCCTTCCAGAACCTTGATGCTTCCCGCGCCGTAATCTTTTTCCTCTTGTAGACTCATGTATTCCTCGTTCTATTGAATGCAGCAGTCCAGCAACGTCCCCTGAACTACGCGAAAGGACCGCATGTCGCAGAACCCTTTGTCAATCATGGAATGCAGCTCGGTGGTGGTGACGAAAACCTGTCCTCGCCGGCTGCGTAAAAATTGGAAGAAAAATTCCTGTCTTGTCCGGTCAAGTTCACCGGTCATGTCGTCCAGCAGCAACACCGGCAGGATGCCTGCATGGCTTTCCAGATCCATGATCTGAGCCGTCTTGAAGGCCAGCATGAAGGAACGCTGCTGCCCCTGGGAACCGAACACCCGCAGAGAATGACCATTGACGGTGAAAACCGGATCGTCCCGATGGGGCCCGGCGAGAGTGGTTCCCAGGCGCCTCTCTCGGGAAGAGCGCTGCCTTATTTCACCGCGCAGGCGTTCTTCCAGCTGCCCTATATCCTCACCCTGATCCGGGTAGATGAGGTCGGCCTCTTCCCGTCCGTCGGTAATGGCCCGGTAAGTCGCTTGCAACAAAGGCACCAATCGCTGCAAATACCGGCTCCGCCGCAGACGAACTCGGGCGCCGGCGGCGATCAGTCCCTCGGTCCAGGGAATCAGGTGATCTCCATGGCACCCTTCCTTGAGCAGCCGGTTTCTCTGTTTGAGCAGACGATGAAAATTGCGGGCCTCCTGCAAAAAAACCGGATCGGTCTGAAAAACGGCCCGGTCGAGCAGCGCCCTACGGCCGGCAGGGAACCCGCGTACCAGGCTCACTTCCTCGGGAGCGAACAGGACCGATGAAAACCAGCCGAGAAAATCGGAACTGCTGGAAATCCCCTTGCCGTCGACCTGAACGCTTTTCCCCTGTTCCTGGAGGGTCAGTCCTATGGAGTGACGGGTATTCCCCTTTTCCACCTCGGCGCAAAGACGGCCGAAGGGAGTGTCCCGCCGGATCATATCGTCATTGCGGGCCCCGCGAAAGCTCTTCAGATGACCTAGCAGATAGATGGCTTCAAGGATATTGGTTTTTCCCTGGGCGTTTTCTCCCCAGAGAATGTTTAAGCCCGGTCCTGGTACCAGTTCGGCTTGAGTGACATTGCGAAAGTTGTGCAATACCAGGCGGCGCAGATGCATGGAGTCAGAAAAGCTCCTGTCCCTTCAGCGGTCGTCCCATCAGAGCCGCATGGGCATGATGACCGTGAGAAAATCCGCCGTATTCACCGGGGTGACCATTCCTGGTGAAAGCTTGTCCTTCAAAGCCATCCGCACTTTCGGCTCACTCTGCGCATTGAGTATGTCGATCAGATACCTGGCGTTGAAGCCCACGGCAATTTCCTCTCCGTTGTATTCGATGTCGAAATCTTCCCGGGCGTCACCAAACTCGGGATTGGAGGAGGACATTTCGAGAAGGTTGGTTCGCAGAACGATCCTGACCCCCTTGGATTTTTCACTGGAAAGAATAGACATCCGCCGCAGGGCATGCAGGAAGGTATCGGTGGGGATCACCGCAACCATTTCATTGGACTTCGGAATGACCCGATCGTAATCGGGGAATTCCCCGTCTACCAGACGCATGACGACCACCGTCTGCTCTTTCTGGATCACCGCATTGTTGTCGAGAAAACCCAGTTGCAGATCGCCGTTGCTTTCATCTGCCATTTTTCGCAGTTCGTGAATGCCTTTGCGCGGGAAAATAACACCTCGCGACAACTGTTCTATGTGGGAAACATCGATATCTTTTTGAACCAGGGCCAGCCGGTGTCCATCGGTGGCGACCAGACGCAGGCAGGGTCTGCCGTCCACCTCCAGAGAGCGGAAGTAGATGCCGTTAAGGTTGTACTTGCTCTCATCGGTGGAAATGGAAAAACTGGTTTTGTCGATCATCTCCTTCAACACACCACCGTCGATGCGGAAGAACTGCTCCTTCTGAAAATTTGGAAAAAACGGAAATTCCTCGGCGGACAGCCCTACGATATTGAAAAAGGCCTTGCCACAGCGAATTTCGATCCAGCAATTGTCCTTGGCGTTGAAATCGATCTCCTTCTCCGGAAGCTCCTTGATGATTTCAAACAGCTTTTTCGCCGAAACAGTGATCTTTCCGGCGGTGGTGACATTGGCCGGATAGGTGGCCTTCATTCCCACCTCGAGGTCGGTCGCCGTCAGATGAATCTCCCCATCACCCGCCTCGATAAGGACGTTGGAGAGGATGGGGATGGTGTTCTTTTTTTCCACGATTCCCTGAACCCGGGCGAGCCCCCTGAGGAATACTTCTTTTTCAATGGAAAAATGCATGACGCCTCCTGTATACAGGCAACTACTCTTATTGTTTTTAATAATCTATTTGACAGTCGATAGTAACAGTTTCCTGTGAATTTGGGTATATCTCTGTTTTCTTTTTGTATTTCAACAGGTTGATCTGTTGAAAAAAAACCTTTCCGGCTGTGGTCAGAAGACCCCGTTTTGTTGATAACCAGCAGAGTTCAAAATTTACCCACGGCTGTCCCCGGAACCGCCCACAGTTTTCGAAGAGGCTAAATTTACCAAAAAGTCCCTTCCCGGATAACTTCTTTCGGTCCTGGCAGGCCGGTACTCTTCAACTCGTCAGATCTTTTTTCAGAGCATTGATGGTCGACCTGACCTGGAAGTCCTCGTCCATGATTTTTTCAATCTTTTTGATGGCATGAATGATCGTGGAATGATCCTTGCCGCCGAATTTTTCGCCGATTTCAGGAAAGGAATGGGATGTCAGTTGCCGGGTCAGATACATGGCGATCTGCCGGGGGAGTACCAGGGCCTTCATCCGCTTGGAGGACTTGATGTCGGAAACCTTGATGGAAAAATGGGTGGCGACCTGTTTCTGGATCTCTTCGATGGTCAACTCCCGCTTTTTTTCGATAAGAATATCCTTGAGGATATCCTGTGCCATCTCCAGGGAGACCGGGGTGGCGGTCAAGCTGGAATAGGCGCCGATGCGGATCAGGTAACCTTCCAGTTCCCTGACGTTGCTGCTGACGGAGTTGGCCAGGAAACAGACCACCTCCTCGGGGAGATCTATTCCGTTCTGTTCGGCCTTCATTTTCAGAATGGCCTGCTTGGTCTCCATGTCCGGCGCCTGAATGTCTGCGATCAATCCCCATTCAAACCGGGAACGGAGCCGCTCCTCCAGGCCCGGTATCTCCTTCGGGAACTTGTCGGAAGTGACCACGATCTGCTTGTGGGAATCGTAAAGCGCGTTGAACGTATGAAAGAACTCCTCCTGGGTTCTCTCCTTGCCGGCTATGAACTGGACGTCGTCGATAAGCAGAACATCCATAGATCTGAATTTATTACGAAATTCATCCATCTTGGCATAACGGAGAGAGTTGATGAGTTCATTCATGAATTTTTCCGAGGTGTAATAGCACACCTTCATATCCGGATTGTTCTTCAGGATGGCATTGCCGATGGCCGTGATAAGATGGGTCTTGCCCAACCCCACCCCTCCATAGATGAACAGGGGATTGTAGGTAGTGGCCGGATTGTTGGCAACTGCCATCGCCGCAGCACAGGCAAACTGGTTGGAGGAGCCCAGAACGAATTCCTCGAAGGTATATTTGACATTCAGGTTGAACCCGTTGTTTCGGGATCGGGTCGGAACCACCTTTTCCTGGGAAGCAACCGGGTTTGGTTCCTCCCGCTCTTTTGGAGGAAGGGAAGATGCCTGCCGATTCTTTGCCGAGGCGATATTCAGGTTTATGCGGAAGGATTCAGTGGTGATTTCCGAAAGAATCTCCTGGATCAGCGGGGTGTAATGGTCCCTGATCCAGTCCAGGACGAAACGATTGGGTACCTCGAGGAAAATGACATTTTCTTCCACGCCGATAAAATTGATCGGTTTAATCCAGGTGGAGAAATGTTGAGGGGTGAGGGTTTGTTCCAGTTGGGTCAGGGTTTTTTCCCAAATTCCGTTCATCGGCATCGTCTGACAAAACCAAATTTATGGAAATCTATATATTCCGGGAGAAAAACATATATCCACAGAGATATTAACAGCTGTGGATAAATGGATTTCTTTAAATTCGGCGGGAGCTGAGACCCGATCTGCAGGCCATTAAAAAAGAGAATTCAAGCTAACAGAGGTGATAGTCTTTTGCAAGATGTTTTTAAAAAACCGGCAAACGGCACCCTGCCCCTTATACAAGGGAAAGAGGGTTTCCTGCTTGACAAAAATTCGCTATCGTGATTAATAATGCGATTTGCCGGTTTCCGTTCCGACAGCAGTCTGGTGCAAGGACGGCCAGAATTGGAATCCGGTCCCCGTTTTCGGGAAAGAAGCCTTCAGCCGGATGTAGCGGCTTGTGCCGTCCGAAGGGATCGGCCGGATTTGGTCCGGTTGAACCTTAACCATTATAAAGAACAGGAGAATTTGAGAAAATGTCGAAAAGAACTTATCAGCCCAGCAAAATTCGCCGGAAAAGAACCCACGGATTTCGTTCCAGGATGCAGACCAAGAACGGCCGTTTGGTGCTGAAGCGCCGTCGTGCCCGTGGTCGGAAGAGCCTGGTGCCTACTATACCCACCAAGTAGGATTTCAAGGATCGATGGGGGAGGAATTTCCCAGGGAAAGGCGAATCTGCAGGCGGGAGGATTTTCTTCTCGCCTCTCGCCGGGGGCAAAGGCGGAACAGCCCGCACTTTCTAGTCATTTTGTTGAGAAATACCGATAAATGTTCCACCCGGCTCGGTTTAACCGTCAGTCGGAAAGTCGGAGGGGCCATTCAGAGAAACCGGGTCAAAAGACTGGTTAGAGAGTTTTTTCGCCGTCATTTAAAACATTTGCCGGAAAACACCGATATTTCCGTCGTCGCTAAAAAAGGAGCCCCGGATCTGGATTTTGACCAGGTCTGTTCCGAGTTGAAGACGGTTTTCGGCCTCTCCGCTGTGAAAAAACGATGTTCAAAAAACTGATTCTCGTGTTGATAGTAGCCTATCAGCGGCTGATTTCCCCCCTACTGGTGCCTTCCTGCCGATATTATCCCTCCTGTTCCCAGTATGCTTTTGAGGCGATCACCAGATATGGCGCCCTTCGTGGAGGGCTTATGACACTCTGCCGGTTGCTGCGCTGTCATCCTTTCCATCCGGGAGGGTATGATCCGGTCAAATAACCGAAAGAGATTTCGAGCGGTTAACCGCGGAGAGAACGCATATATATGGAAAACAGAAACCTTATTATAGCTTTCATCCTCATTCTGGGCGTGTGGTTTGGCAGCAGCCTGCTCTTCCCGGCAAAACCAGTGCCCCAGGCAGATCGAGGATCTGCTGAGGTACAGACATCCGGGGAAAAAGCAGAGACATCCTTCAGTGAAAAGAACGTCAGTGACGACAGGGAATTGAAACAAACGACTCTTCCTTTACCGGAATCCGCGGCCGCCTTGGAATCGAGAGAGCTGGTTGTGGAAACCGACCTCTTTACCGCTGTTTTCACCAACTCCGGTGGTCGTCTCAAATCTCTTACCCTGAAAGATTACAGGCAGACTCCCAAAAAGGACTCTCCCCTGGTCTCACTGGTTTCGGTGAAGGATGATCATTTGGCCACTCTGAGGACATCCGGTCTCGGAGATTTCGGTTTTTCCTCTGAAACACTTTTTTCCATGGCCACCCAAGAGGACCTCCTGGTTTTGGGACCCGGTGAGCAAAAGGAAATTGTCTTCAGTACCCAGGCGGACAGCGGCCTTCGCGTCGACAAGGTCTTTACGGTTTACGGAGACCGGTACGATTTCGACCTCCAAGTCAGAGTGACCAATACCTCCTCGCAGCCCCGCCGCGGATCTTTGAGTCTCGCCCTGGTTCAACCCTGGGACGATTCCATGGACAAATCGCGATATTCATTTACCGGACCGGCCGTTTTCGAGGATGAAAAGGTTCACACCTATAAGGTCGAGGATATCGAGGAGCAGGCCGTCGAACATGGGGAAGGTGCGGGCTGGACGGCTTTTGAGAAGGAGTATTTTATGGCCGCAGCCGTCCCCCTTACCGGGGCCGGTGAAAATTACCGCCTGGCCAAGGTGGGGCAGGCCGTGGAAAACAGCATTGTCAGCGATGTCCGGATTGTCAATCCCGGGGAACAGACCGCGTTTGAATTTCTCCTTTATTACGGCCCCCGCGATCTCGAAATTCTCAAGAAGGTCGGCCATTCCCTCGAAGAGGCTATCGATTTTGGATTTTTCGGGGTCATTGCCCGGCCGCTGCTCAGTGTACTCAAGTTCTTTTACCAGTATGTCGGCAATTACGGTGTGGCCATCATTCTACTGACGTTTATAATCAAACTGCTCTTCTGGCCCTTGACCAGAAAGAGTTACCAGTCGATGAAGTCGATGCAGACCTTGCAACCCGAAATGCAGAAAATTCGGGAGAAGCACAAGAACGACAAAGAGAAGATGAACAAGGAGATCATGGAGCTTTACAAGACCAAAAGGGTCAACCCCATGGGTGGATGCCTCCCTATGTTTATTCAGATCCCGGTCTTCTTCGCGCTCTACAAGGTTCTTCTGGGTACCATCGAACTGCGGCACGCTCCCTTTGTTTTCTGGATTCAAGATCTGGCGGCCAAGGATCCCTACTACATCACGCCGCTTATAATGGGAGCCACCATGTTTATCCAGCAGAAGATGAGTCCCAGTACCATGGATCCTGCACAGGCTAAAATTTTCATGTTCATGCCGATCATTTTTACCTTTATGTTTCTCAACTTTCCGTCGGGTCTGGTTCTGTACTGGCTGGTCAACAATCTATTGACCATTTTGCAGCAATGGTTTATCAACCGGGAAAGCAAGCCGGCCACGGCCTGATTTTCCGGTAAACAGTTTTAGCGTCAATTGTTGGGAGGCCCTTTCAGGTGCCTCCCATCCTTTTTTGCTGAGAGCGGAATAACAAATAGGCCTTCGGATTCTCAACCCCGAGATGCCCACAGGACAACAGGAATCAAAAGGATTTTTATGGAGCTGGCGGATCAGGATACCATTGTCGCCATAGCCACTCCTCCCGGAGAAGGAGGAATAGGTGTCATCCGGCTATCCGGTGTCGAGGCCGAGAACCTGCTGTTGCAGCATTTTCAGCCGGGAATGCCCGGCGAATCCCTTCAGTCTCACAAACTTTACTATGGGAAAATTGTTGGGGCGGAAGGTGAAATGATCGACGAAGTTCTGGCCGTTGTCATGCGGTCGCCCCGCTCCTACACCCGGGAAGATGTCGTTGAGATTCAATGTCATGGCGGCAGAGTGGTTCAAACCCGGATTCTGCACCTGCTTGTGGATAGCGGAGCCCGTCTGGCACGGCCCGGTGAATTCACTCTGCGCGCCTTTCTCAATGGCAGGATAGATCTCGCCGAGGCTGAGGCCGTTATCGACCTGATTCGGTCCAGGTCCGAGGCTGCTTTTCATGTAGCTCTCGGGCAGATGACGGGGAAACTGTCCAAGAAAATTCACCAGTACAGGGATCAATTGGGGTATTTGCTGGGGGAGGTAGAGGCCGGGATCGATTTTCCTGAAGAGGATCTGGAAACCGAGGAAGGGCAGGAGCTCTATGACAGGGGGACCCTGTTGCTCGCCGATATGGAGTCTGTCCTCGCCACCTTTGAATCAGGGCGCGTGTTGAAGGAGGGTCTTGGGATCCTTATCTTTGGGAAACCGAATGTAGGGAAAAGCTCGTTGATGAACGGTTTGCTCGGTGAGGCCAGGACCATTGTCACCGAGATTCCCGGCACGACTCGTGATACCATCGAGGAAAGCCTCGTCCTGGGAGGTATCCCTCTCAGACTCGTCGATACTGCCGGAGTCCGGGAAACCGTCGATCCCGTGGAGGCTGAAGGGGTTAAACGGGCCAGGGGTAAACTGAGCCAATCTGATCTGGTTCTTCTGGTCATCGATGGAAGCGGCCCTCTGGATCAGGATGATTTTTTCGCCCTCGACGCTTGTAAAGAGAGGCGTGTTCTGCTGATCGTCAACAAGAAGGACCTGGGTGTCGTCGACCTTGTTCCTCCTTTCGCACAGCTTCCGAAAATCCATGTGTCCACATTGGTCGGTGATGGACTGGATCAGATAGAGGCATACATATCCAAAATATTCGGAGGAGGATCTGGTGCCGATGTTCGTGAATCGGTTGCACTGTCCGATGCCCGGCATCGTGAAGCACTGGTGAGGGGAAAACAAGCCTTGGAAAGGTTCCTGCTGGGATTAAAAGCGCAAACAGCGCCGGAACTTCTGGCAGTAGAAATCAGGGATGCCCTTGATGCCATTGGAGAGATCACCGGGGAAACAACCCCTGCCTCTATTCTGGAAAATATATTTTCCCGATTCTGTATTGGGAAATAGAAATATTCGGATTATAGAGAGGCCTCTAAAATGTTCCACGTGAAACATCCCTTTTCAATTCCCGGCTGATTTCAAGGAATTATTACCATGTATGGGTACGGAAAAGATTATCAGGTGATAGTCGTTGGTGCTGGTCATGCGGGTTGTGAGGCCGCTTTAGCTTCTGCCCGAATGGGCTGCACCACCCTTCTTCTGAATATGAGCCTGGATGCGGTTGCCCAGATGTCCTGTAATCCGGCTATAGGAGGATTGGCAAAAGGTCATCTGGTTAAAGAGATCGATGCCCTCGATGGGATGATGGCCCGTTGCATCGATGAGACAGGGATCCAGTTTCGTATCCTGAATACAAAAAAAGGTCCGGCGGTACAGGCCTCACGAGCCCAGGCCGACCGCAGGAAATACCAGGCCTGGATGAAAAGATGTCTCGAGAGGACACCGAACCTGGATTTAAAACAGGCGGCGGTTGTCAAGCTTCTGTTGGAAGGGACCAGGGTCAAGGGGGTGGAAACCAGGGATGGTCTGGTATTTCGGGGACAGGCCGTCGTGCTGACCACCGGTACCTTTATGCGGGGCCTGATTCATGTGGGTCTCAAAAATTTTCCCGGGGGTCGCGCAGGGGAACCTCCCTCGGAAGGTTTATCCGATTTCCTCCGCCAGTTGGGATTCCGTGTCGGCCGCTTGAAAACGGGCACTCCCCCACGAATCGATGGTAATACGGTTGATTTTTCCCGCACAGAGCCTCAGCCGGGAGATGTGCCTCCCCGTCCTTTTTCCCTGTTGACAAGGGAGATAACAGGGCCTCAGGTGCCCTGCTTTATAACCGGAACCAATCCCCGCACCCATGAAATAATCAGGTCGGGCCTGGACAGGTCTCCACTTTACAGCGGTGTCATCGAAGGGGTCGGTCCCCGCTATTGCCCATCAATTGAAGATAAGGTGGTTCGTTTCCCGGAAAAAGAATATCACCAGGTGTTCCTGGAACCGGAGGGTCTGGATACGTCGGAAATGTATCCCAATGGA
Source organism: Syntrophotaleaceae bacterium (assembly GCA_041390365.1). NCBI lineage: Bacteria > Pseudomonadati > Thermodesulfobacteriota > Desulfuromonadia > Desulfuromonadales > Syntrophotaleaceae > Syntrophotaleaceae bacterium. The sequence goes on from JAWKQB010000003.1 coordinate 423,685, forward strand.
GTACCGACATCCCTGCCGCCAGATATTCAACTGGCCTTTCTGCGCACCATTCCGGGACTCGAACAGGTTGAAATAACCCGGCCGGGTTATGCAATCGAATATGATTACGTCGATCCTGTCCAGCTGAAATCGACTTTGGAGACCAGGGAGATAGAAGGTCTGTATCATGCGGGACAGATCAACGGTACCTCCGGGTATGAAGAAGCCGGAGCTCAGGGTTTGATCGCTGGGATAAATGCCGCCCTGCAGGTTTATGGTCGGAGTCCATTGATTGTCGGGCGTGACCAAGGTTATATCGGAGTACTGATCGACGATCTGGTGACCCACGGAACCAAAGAACCTTATCGCATGTTCACCTCAAGAGCAGAATATCGCCTGCTATTGCGCGAGGACAATGCCGACCAGAGGTTGACGGAACAGGGTTATCATTTAGGCGTTGTTGGGGAAGAGCGGTGGCGGCACTACTCCGAAAAAATGAACCAATTGGCTCGAGGGCGAATCCTGTTGGAACAGACAAGGATAAAACCCGGTAATCGAAAGGCGGTGGATCATCTGGGCCTGACAGACCTGAAGAACGGCTCAACCCTGGAACAGTTGTTGCGCCGACCGGATGTGACTATCGAACAGCTGGCAACACTGGATTCAGATTTGTCCGCTCTCGACCCTTCCGTCCTTGAGCAATTGGAGATTGCGACTAAATACGAGGGTTATATTAAGCGACAACTGGACCAGGTCGGCCGGTTTCAAAAAACTGAACGTATCCTGATTCCGGAGGATTTCGACTTTACGACCATTTCGGGCCTGTCTTCTGAAGTAAAGGAGAAGCTTTCCAGGACCCGACCGGAAAATCTGGGCCAGGCATCAAGGATACCGGGAGTGACCCCGGCAGCCCTGGCCATTCTGTCCGTAATGCTGAGAAAACACAGCCATGTCTGACCGGGAAAAACTATCTGAAATGTTGGCGGCGCTGAGTATTTCGGTGTCTGAAAAAGCCATTACCCAATTATTACACTTGCGCAATGAGTTGCTGCGATGGAACAGCACCATCAATCTGACGGCGATAAAGAATCCAGACGAGGCCATGGAAAAACACTTGGTGGATTCGCTGACTCTTCTCCCCTTCATTGAGAAAAACGGCAACCTGCTTGATCTGGGGTCAGGTGCGGGCTTCCCTGGTATCCCGATTAAAATAGTCTGCCCGGATCTGGAAGTATGGTCGATCGATTCCAATGGTAAGAAAATCGCCTTTCAGAACCATATGGTCAGGGAATTGAGTCTGCAGAACTTCAAGGCCTGCCGCCTTCGGGCAGAGAATTTGCAGGACGTAAAGCATATTCCGAAATTCGGCATGATCGTGGCAAGAGCCTTTTCAGGGATTCTCCCGATTCTTGAATTGGCTGAGCCTTTGCTTTCAGAAAAAGGGATGATTGTCGCCATGAAAGGTCCCGATGGGGACAGGGAGTTGGCGGAAGCGGCTCCTGCCCTGGCAGCAGCAGAGATGGTCTGCTCAGGTCAACACTCCCTGCAACTGCCGGTTTCCGGAGCCTCCCGTACTCTGTTTTTCTTTTCCAGGAAAAACCGATAAAACATTCTCTTTTGATGGTACTGGTGCCCGTCCCGGTGAGTTTTCGTCCAGTCCTGATTCCATAACCAGCGGTATGTTGAAGATATAGACGACACCTTTTCCCTTTAATCGAAGGGAGAAAATGTGGTAGCTTCCAACAATGTGAATTCTTCGGGAGGGTTGAGTTATGGGCCAGATTATAGCAGTGGCCAACCAGAAAGGCGGGGTCGGTAAAACCACGACGGCGGTCAATCTGTCCGCCAGCCTGGCAATTGCCGAACAGCGCACCTTGCTTGTTGACATGGACCCTCAGGCCAATGCCACCAGTGGTATCGGCATCGACCGAACCTCCCTGCGCAAAACAACCTATCATGCTCTTCTGGGCGAGGTTCCCGTCCAGGATGTCATCCAGCCGACATGCATCGAATATCTGCAGATTCTCCCCGCGACAACCGACCTTATCGGCGCCGAAATTGAGCTCGTCGGAGAAAAGGAGCGGGAAACCCGCCTCCGTTCGGTTCTATCCGAGCTGAGGGATGATTACCGCTATATCATCATCGACTGTCCCCCTTCCCTCGGACTTCTGACCGTCAATGCCCTTACCGCAGCGGACTCGGTGCTGATCCCGCTGCAGTGCGAGTACTACGCCATGGAGGGCTTGAGCCAATTGACCAAGACCATCCGTCTGATCCAGCGGGATCTGAATCCCCGGCTGGAGATAAACGGTATCTTGCTGACGATGTTCGATCGCCGGAACAACCTTTCCCACCAGGTGAGCGAGGAGATGCGCAAATATTTTGCGGACCGTGTCTTTCAAACGGTCGTTCCCCGCAATGTCAGGCTCTCTGAGGCTCCAAGTCATGGCCTCCCCGTGCTGATGTATGACATTGCCTCCAGCGGAGCTTCCGCCTACCTGGCGCTGGCGAAAGAAATTATCCACACGAGGAAATGAAAATGGTTAAAAGACCCGCACTCGGAAAAGGAATCGGCGCCCTCCTGACTTCGGTTTCATCGGATAACGGGAGCAAGTATTTTATGTGCCCCATAGAAGAACTTCGTCCACACCGGGAGCAGCCGAGAAAAACCTTCGATGATATGAAAATGGCCGAGCTGGTAGCCTCAATCCGGGAAAAAGGGATTATTCAACCACTGGTTGTTCGCAGGACCGAAGACCATTATCAGATCATTGCGGGGGAAAGGCGGTGGAGAGCGGCCCAGAAAGCGGCTTTGCATGAGGTCCCGGTGGTCATACAGGATGTCACGGAGGATACAGCCTTCGAAATGGCCCTGATTGAAAACCTTCAGCGGGAGGATCTCAACCCGATCGAAGAAGCCGAAGCCTACCGCCATTTGATAGACCGCTATGAACTCACCCAGGAAGAGGCCGCAAAAAGGGTCGGAAAGGATCGATCCTCCGTAACCAATTCCTTGCGCCTGCTCCGGTTGCCCGCGGAGATCAGGGAGGATGTCACTTCAGCTCGACTGACCATGGGGCATGCCAGGGCCCTGCTCTCACTGGATGATGATGCGGATCTGCTCGAAGCGCGGGAACAGGTGTTGCGAAAGAAACTCTCCGTGCGGGAGACCGAAGCACTGGTGAGAAAAATCAAGAGCTTCGGCGGCGTTCCGAACCGCAAGCCAAGACCTCGTCCTGCCCCGGAAATTGTCCATTTGGCAGAAGAATTGCAAAGAGCACTGGGTACACAGGTCAAAATATCGCCCGGAAAAAAAGGCGGAAAAATTGAAATCTCCTATTTCTCCGCAGACGACCTCAATCGATTGCTGGAGGTGCTCGGGGTGCTCTAGGGACACGCGATCATGCTGAAAAAAAAGGACAAAACAACCATGCGCAAAGAATCCGGTACGGAAAAAGGAGAAATTAAGGCTTTTTTAGGTGCAGGCAGCCAGTTCGAAGGGACCTTGATTTTTGATGAGATCGTCCGGATGGACGGCATCTTCAGCGGCAAGATTACGTCGAAGGACACTCTCATCGTCGGGGAAACCGCCAAAATCGATGCGGATGTCACAGTGGGCACCCTGATTCTCAGCGGCCGTTTTAAAGGCACCATAAAAGCGGCGAAAAAAGTCGAATTGAGGGCCCCCGCGGAAGTCGAGGGGACCATAGAAAGCCCCTCCCTGGCAGTCGAGGAAGGGGTGGTGCTGAACAGCACCATCACAATGCGCAAGGAAGGGTTAAAAGAAAGCCCGAAGGTTGTGGCCGCCATCAACCAGAAGGAATGACGCCCCTAATTGTCACCCTCCCCCCTTTAACCCGGCCATATGGCCAATCCAGTGCCTTCAACCGATCCCCTGAATTTTGATCGAGAACGAGGTCGGACGCAGCATCGGAAAATATTCGCATCGACTTAAGACAATTGCATGAAGTAAGATATCAGGCGGAACCGCTATATTGGTGGTTTCGCCTTTTTAATGAGTCGTTTCATAGTGAAGGGTGGAATGAATCTGATGCAGGCCGAGCGATCTATCATTCATCTCGATCTCGACGCCTTCTACGCTTCGGTTGAGGAGCTGGATTATCCGGAATTGCGCGGTCTTCCCATCATCGTTGGCGGAAGTCGGGATCGCGGGGTGGTCTGCGCCTGTTCCTACCCGGCCCGGCGATACGGAGTTCGCTCGGCCATGGCCATGGCAAAAGCGATGCGTCTCTGTCCCCAGGCCGTGGTCCGATCGCCGCGAATAAAACGCTACGGCGAAGTATCCAGGGAGGTCTTCGCAATTTTTGCCCGTTATACCGACTGTATTGAACCCCTATCGGTAGATGAGGCCTTTCTGGACGTCACCGGTTGCGAAAGATTGTTCGGTCCGGCTGGGAAAATAGCGGCCGAAATTCGAAAGACGGTCTCTTCGGAGATCGGATTGAGCATCAGTGCCGGAGTGGCGGGGAACAAGTTTCTGGCCAAACTCGGATCCGAGCAGGCCAAGCCCGATGGTCTTTTCATCGTGCCGGATCCACCGGAATCGTTTTTGTTGCCGCTGCCGCTGGGGCGGCTCTGGGGTGTTGGTCCGGTGATGCTCAAATCTCTTGAAAATCAGGGGTTGCGCTCCGTGGCCGATTTGAGGCGGATGAGCCGTGAGAGTCTGCAGAAACGCTTCGGAGCCATGGGCGAACATCTCTATCGCCTGGCCAGAGGGGAGGATAGCCGGCCGGTCGAGCCCTTTTCGGAGGTCAAATCGGTCGGGCACGAAGACACCTTCGAGCGGGATCTGTGGGATCGGCAGGAAATGCACCGAGCCCTGCTCGATCTGGCGGAGCGGGTTGCCGCCCGCCTCCGACGGAAAGGGTTGTGCGGAGCCTCCCTCACACTCAAAGTCAAGTATGCGGACTTTTCGACGGTGACCCGAAGCCGTACCCTGGATCAGGGAATCAACCATGCCATGGATATCTATCATCAGGCTGTTGAACTGATGGGGCGGACAGCGGCCGGTGAAAAGGCCGTCCGTTTGCTGGGAATCAGCCTCGGCAGGCTGCAGAACCATGGTGATGGACAGACGGAACTTTTCGGAATCGAGTCGCGCCAGCGACAGATGGCGCTTGATCAGGCCGTAGACAGTCTTAGGGGGCGATTTGGATTTGATGGAATCCGCAGGGCATCGCTATTGGAAGGGCCATCAGGGCCGAAACCGGGCCGCGAAAAAGGGGATGGTTCGAAGTAAACCGGCCTTGCTGTGAATCTCGAGCGTGGCCGTCGGTAACCGGTGCATTGAATCGATCTGCTGGAAAAGGTCCTCGAAGTCGATATTCCCCTCCCCGGCCGGCAGATGAGCATCGCTGGTCCCGTCGTTGTCGTGCAGATGCAGATGGATCAGTCGTGAGCGGAAGGCTGAAAGCCATTGCCGGAGCGGCACTTTGGCAAACAGGTTCCAGTGGCCAATATCGAAGCAGTGGCCCACCCATGGATTGTCGAGTTCTTCAATCAGGGTCGCAAGGGGCTCCGGCTCATCGTCGAAAATATTTTCCAGGGCCAGCAGACATTCCTGTTCACCGGCCTGGTTGATCAGATCGGGCCAGAAAGCCAAGCTGGCTTCGAGCCAGGGCTCGCTGCGGCCGCCATATCGCCAGCGATCGTATCCGGGATGGAACACGGCCAGGCTTGCCCGGCACTTCCCGGCCAGGTCAAGAGTCTGACGGAAGCGGAGTTTGCTGGCTTTTCTCACCAGGGGTTCGAGGGCGCCGGGATTCAGATCCATGAAGGGGGCATGGAAAATAATCCCGAGACCCTCCTCTTCCAGTTGACGGCAGCAGTCGATCAACTCTCCTACCGGCTTCTCCAGATCATCCCACTTGAGACCGATTTCCGGCTGCAGCCGATTTTCCAGAAGCAGCCCGAGGTGCTCCTTCAGCATATGGCAGGGAACGTGGACATGGAGCCGGTCACCCATGATCCTCTCCTCCGGCGGCGATCAGTTCGAGTTTCTGGATAGCGGGTTGCTCTCCCAGGGTAATGAGGATGTCCCCGGCATCGATGACCGTTGTCGAAGCGGGGTTGAACAGCATGTTGCCGGCCGCCTTCTTGATGCCGATAATCATGATTCCCCATTCCTTGCGGATGCCGGAGGAGATCAGGGTCTTGTCCACGAGGGAGGATCCGGGGGCCACCCGGATCTCTTCAAGCTGCAGCTCGAGGTTTTCCCCACCGACCGCGATGTCGATGAAATCGACCACCGAAGGGCGCAGAATTGCACATGCCATACGGTTGGCCCCGATCTGATAGGGAGAAATGACCTTGTTGGCACCCGCCCTTTTCAGTTTGACCTCGGTTCCTTCTTCCCCGCACCGCGCCAGGATGAAGAGATCCGGATTGAGTCCGCGGGCGGTCAGGGTGATGTAGACATTGGCCGTTTCGGAATTGACAGCGGTGATCAGGCCTTTGGCTCTCTGAATGCCCGCCTCGATGAGAGATTCGTCCTCCGTGGCGTCCCCTTCGACAAACAGAATATCGCTTGTCCGCAATTGCTGGCAGAGTTCCGGATTGTTTTCCACGACAACGAAGGGTAACCTGCCCTGAAGCTGCTTGCTGATCAGGGCTCCTATTCTTCCATAACCGCAGATTATGTAATGCCCCTGAAGCTGATTGATCTTTTTTTCCAATTTCATCCTCCCCAGTATCCGCAGCAGCTGCCATTCCACCATCGACTGGGCGAGGCTTCCTATGGTATAGGCGATGGTCCCGGCTCCGAAGACGATAACCAGAATGGTAAAGATACGCCCTGCTTCCGAAAGGGTATTCACCTCCTTGAAGCCCACCGTTGAAACCGTGATAACGGTCATGTAAAGGGCATCCAGGTAGGACCAGTGCTCGATCGTGGCATAGCCAACGGTGCCGAGCACTATGGTGGTGACGAGGACCAGCAGGGAGATTTTAAGATTGCGAGCCGGATTCATGTCCTCTCCGGTGAAACAAAATATTCCGGATGATAGCCTTGCACCGGGAAAAAGGCAAGCAAGGAACCCTGCCCTGGTTCCTGAGCTAAACACCTTGACAGACTGGGGAAACTGCTTACAATTCGAAAAACCTGCTGAAGCCTGCGCGGATGGATGGCAAAGATACCGGCGTACCATCTGCTTTGCTTCGGTTCCTCTCTTGGGAAGGATGGTTTCGATAACCCATGACCACAATGCTGAAAACCGGGCTCGACCACCCCGTGACCGGGGTACGGGACCTGGTCGATTACCTGAAGTCAGGCGCCCGTCCTCCGGAAAAATGGGGGGTCGGGGTCGAAATGGAAAAGTTGGTCCTGGATGTTCATTCCGGAGAGGCGGTTGCTTTGGAGAGGATCGAGGTCCTTTTCGAACGCCTGGCTTCCCTTGGCCCATGGAAGCGAATCCATGAGCAGGGGCGATTGATCGCGCTGCGAGGACCCGATTCTTCCGTAACCCTTGAGCCGGGCGGTCAGTTGGAGCTTTCGGGTGCCCTTTGCCCGGACCTTTATTGCTGCCTTGGGGACTTCTGCCGCTACGCGGCACAGATCGTCGAGCAGGCTGAAAGCCTCGGTTTGCTGTTCCTCGGTCTGGGGGTGCAGCCCTTTTCCAATCCCGATGACATCGGCTGGCTGCCCAAGGCCCGGTACGACATCATGCGTTCCTATATGAGTAAAACCGGCGACATGGGGCATCGCATGATGAAACAGAGTGCCGGCCTGCAGGTCAACCTCGATTTTTCCGATGAGCAGGACTGCATCGAAAAAATGCGCGTTGCCCAGTGGTTGTCTCCCCTCTTCTACGCCCTGTTTGCCAACTCGCCGATCATGGACGACCGACCAACCGGTTTTCTTTCCACTCGTGGAGAAATCTGGTCCCGCACCGATCCCGACAGGACCGGCCTGCTGCTCGGGCTTTTTGCCGGAAATGCCGATCTGGGGACCTACGCCGAGTACGCCCTCGATGTTCCCATGTACTTCATACACCGGCAAGGCCGGATGCTGGATATGACCGGGGAGCGTTTTTCCTTTCGCCGGTACCTGGCCGAGGGGTTTGACGAGGCTCGCCCTACCCTGGCTGACTGGGACCTGCATCTTTCCACCCTGTTTCCCGAGGTCCGCCTGCGCCCGCAGATAGAACTGCGGAGCGCCGACAGCCTGCCGCCCCGTCTCGCTCTGGCGGTAGCGGCCCTGGCCAAGGGGCTGTTGTACGATCGGGAGTCCCGCAGGGCAGTCGCTTCGATATTCGAGGAACTGGGGGTGGAAAAGTTTCTCCAAGTTTACCGGAATTCATGGAAAATGGGCCTCAAGACGCCATTCGGAAACCGCACTTTGAGGGAGGTGACCCTGGATATCCTGTCCCTTGCCCGAGATGGGCTGCGCCGCCAACACCGGCAGGGCCTGGATCGGCCCGATGAAAGCCAATTTCTCGATCAGATAGGAGAAATAGCGGAGAGCGGTCTGACCCTGGCCGAAAGGCTGCTGGCTGGCTGGCAGGGGTCCAGGGCGGAAAAGCTTTCCCTGCTCAGGGAGCATTGTGGTTATTCCTTTTGTTCCTAGGAACCCGGCACATCAGTACTAACTAAAAAAGGTCTTTGAATTGCAGGGCCTGGAGGTAGTAAACTGATCCGGACCTGTTGGTGCCCAAAGCAAAGCGGAGAATCTGCTGTATGAAAGACGCCAAAACCGATATCCCACTCATCCGGGCATCTATCGACACTTTGAGACTTCTCGCGGCTGACGCCGTGGAGCAAGCCAATTCGGGACACCCCGGAACCCCCATGGAAGCGGCTCCGGTCGCCTATCTGCTGTTCCGCCATCATTTGTGCCACAACCCCAAAAACCCCCAATGGCCCGGTCGTGATCGCTTCGTACTCTCCTGCGGCCATGCCTCGATGCTTCTCTACGGTGCCCTGTTTTTGACCGGCTACGATCTGTCCCTGGACGATATCCGCCATTTCCGACAGTTTGGCAGCCGGACTCCGGGGCACCCCGAGTTCGGCCATACGCCAGGAGTGGAAACCACCAGCGGACCTCTGGGCCAGGGGGTCGGAGTCAGCGTCGGCATGGCCATGGGTGCCCGTTTCCTGGCCCAGCAGATCGATGTCGACCTGTTCGATTACCGAATTTTCGCTCTCTGCTCCGATGGAGACCTGATGGAAGGCGTGGGAGCTGAAGCAGCCTCCCTGGCAGGGCATTTGCGGTTGGGCAATCTGATCTGTATCTACCTGGACAACCGTATCACCATCGAGGGAAAAACCGACCTGACTTTCAGCGAGGAGGTCGCCGCCCGGTTTCTTGCTTATGGATGGCATGTGCAGAGGGCCGAAGGGGAAAACCTTCCTGAGATCGACGCCGCTCTCGAGCGGGCCAAGGGGGATCCCCGCCCCTCCCTGATCGTCCTCCGAACCCATATCGCCCAGGGCTCACCAGGCAAACAGGATAGCGAAGAGGCTCACGGCGCTCCTCTCGGATCCGAGGAACTCCGGCAGACCAAGCGGGCATACGGTCGGGACCCGGATCAGATGTTCGTCGTACCGGAAGATGTGGCACGACATATGGCGGAGGCGGTACAGCGGGGCGCAGAACTGGAACACCAGTGGCGCACAAAGCTGGCCGAGCGTCACGGCGAAGCGCTGCCGGAGATCTGGTGGAAGGCCGCTGAAGGGCATCTTCCCGACGGCTGGGAGCAGGCTCTGCCTGAGTTCGCTCCCAAGGACGGCCCCATGGCCACCCGTAAAGCCAGCGGCCTGGTTCTCAACCTCCTCGCCTCGAGGTTGCCACTGCTTTTGGGCGGATCGGCTGATCTCGGTCCTTCCAACAATACAATGATCAAGGGGCAGGGTGCCTTCGCTCCCGGAACCAGTGGACGCAACATCCATTTCGGAGTGCGCGAGCATGCCATGGGCGCGATCCTCAATGGGTTGGCCCACACCCCGGGGCTTATCCCCTATGGCGGAACCTTTCTCATCTTTTCCGACTACATGCGTCCGCCGATCCGTCTGGCAGCCATGATGGGTCTGGGGACAATCTATGTTTTCACCCATGATTCCATCGGTCTCGGCGAAGACGGACCGACCCATCAGCCCATCGAACAGCTTCCCGGCCTGCGCGCGGTGCCGGGGCTGCAGGTCATCCGCCCCTGCGATGGAAACGAGACGGCAGTCGCCTGGCAGGTCGCCATCGCCAGCAGAAGGCGACCGACGGCCCTGATTCTGAGCCGTCAGAACTTGCCTATCCTCGATCGCAGCCAATTCGCCCCCGCCGCCGGCCTGGCCCGTGGAGGCTACGTCCTGGCACGGGAGCAGGGACCCTTGTCAGCGATTCTGCTGGCCAGCGGATCGGAGGTGGCTCTGGCACTGGCCGCCCGGGAGAAGCTGGAGCCACAGGGCATCCCCACGCGTGTGGTCTCCCTTCCCTGCTGGGAACTGTTCGAGGATCAACCGGAGGACTACAAGGAGGACGTCCTGCCGCTTACCTGTCAAGTCCGGGTAGCCGTGGAAGCGGCTTCGCCCTTCGGATGGGAGCGCTATGTCGGCCGGAAAGGCCGTATCCTGGCGATGAGCGGTTTCGGTGCCAGCGCCCCGGCAAAAGAGTTGATGTCGCATTTCGGGTTTACGCCGGAAAAAGTCATCGAAGCTGTGGTGCAATTGTTGAAAAGATAAAAATTGTTCCGATCGTCGCATTGCCCGGGTAAACCTTTTTTCTGCTGAAACGTCAGAATTCGCAAACAGACCAGTAGATTCAGGGGAAGGCTGATGAATTTGAATGCCGCCGCAACTGTTATCGATCCGGACCGTCTTGCGGAGGTTTCTGAGGTTTTGGAAACAGAAAGTGTTCTAACCGAGCAGATTCTGCTCGACCAGATCAGGTCCGGGCATCCCTTGGCTTTCGAGCAGCTGGTGCAGGCCAAGGCGCCACAGATGATCAATCTCGCCTATCGCCTGGTAGGCAATCGGGAGGAGGCAGAGGACATTGCCCAGGAAGCCTTCCTCAAAATGCACAGAACCCTGGATACTTTCCGCGGCGAATGCAGCCTTTCCAGCTGGCTCTACCGGATCGTTTCCCGCCTGGCTATCGATCACTTGCGGCGGGAAAAGTTAAGGCGCAAACTGTTTTTCTTCCGCCAGAGCGACGAAGAGGCCGACCCCCTGGAATTGGTGCCCGACTCGGGTCCTTCCAGTGTCGATATTCTGCAGGCCCGGGAGACGGAGAGCCGCTTGAAGCAGGCGCTGAAACGCCTGTCTGGGCGGCAGCGGGCAGTATTCGTTCTGCGCCATCAGGAAGGGCTCCCGCTCAAGGAAATCGCGGCCGTGCTCCAACTGGAGGAAGGAACAGTCAAAGCCCATCTTCACCGGGCGGTCCGTGTTCTGCGCGTCGAACTCCAAGATCTGCATGAGGATCAGCCATGAACAGCCACCACAGAGAACATTACAGCGAAGAGGACCTGTTGCTCCACTATTACGGCGAAACCAGCCGCGAGGAGAGATCCCGGATGGAGAGCCATATCGCCGGTTGTCAGACATGCGGGGACATCTGGCGGTCGCTGCTGCGGACTCTGGGAGCCGTACCTCGGGTTGGCGTGACTCTGTCCCACAAGGAAACGCTCGATTTTGCAGCCCGGGTGGCCCGGCGTGCCGGACGGCGCAGATTGTCCCGTGGCTGGCTCTGGGGGGGGACCCTGGCCACCGCAGGACTGCTCGCCCTGATGCTGTCGGTTCGCCCCCCCGCTCTGCGGCCGGGGCCAGGCGACAGTTCGAATAAAGTGGCGGAATCCACCCTTTTGAAGGAAATGGACCTGCTGCAGAAAATGGAAATGCTCGAACAGCTTGATCTTTTGCAGGAATTCGATGGATAAGGCTGAATGGGGATATGATATCCCGACCAATGGGGAAAAAGAAAAATGAAACGCTTCCTGCTGCCCGTACTCGCTCTGGTTTTCGGTCTGGTTCTGATTCATGACCTGGCGTTGGCTAAAAACCTCGACAAATTCGAGTCGTTCGAATCCTGGAGAATAGCCAGGGCAGACGACGACCGAGGTCAATACCGGCATGAAGACCGGCGGGAAATGACCCCTGACCAGCGCCGCGAACTGGAGAGACGATATCAGAAATTTCGGGAACTATCGCCCGAGGAGCAGCAGAAGCTGCGACAGCGTTATGAGCGATTCAAGGACATGTCCCCGCAAAAACAGCAGGAGATGCTGGAACGCCACCAGCGCATCCAGCAACTTACCCCACAGCAGCAGGAAGAGTTGAAAAGGGATTGGCAGCAGCTCAAGGAACTCCCCCCCGATGAACGCAGCCTGCGGCGCCAGGAGATCCGTCGAAAGTTCTTCGACGAAAACGGCCATGAACGGAACGGCAAGGGGGGCGGTCGCCGCTGATAGTGGCAGCGTTGTCGTCAAATTCTCAGGTGATATACTCCAGGGGAAAACCAGGGAGGGCAAGAATGAAAGAAAGACCGTTGTGCATATTCCTTATGTGCCTGCTGATCGCCCTGCTGACGGGCGGTTCCTTCGTTTGGGCGGAACAGGCCACCGACAAAAGCGGCAAGGCCCTGTTCGCACAGCACTGCGCCCTTTGCCATCCCAACGGAGGCAATATCATCAACCCCGCAAAAACGCTGGATAAAGAGACTCTGGCAGCCAACGGCATTGACGATGTCGACGGCATCATCGACACCCTTCGCAACCCTGGCCCGGGCATGACCCCCTTCGGCCCGGAACTCATCCCTGACGGCGAGGCCAGAAAAATCGCCGATTACATTCTTGAAACTTTCTGACTTGGAACCAACAAAAAGTTACAACCTAGTGGTTTTTGGTATTTAGGGAGATCCGGAGGATTTTTTCGAGGCTTTCCCTTTGCCTCTGCTACGGCTGTAAAGCATGGTGACGATGACGCCGAGAGCAAACCCGGTGAGCAGTGTCACCAGAAGCAGAAGAGCGTGAGGCAAAATGATGTTCAGGAACAGGATTCTCGTTTCAACTGGCTGGGTGTTCTGCAGGATAACCGTGGTGGCCAGCAAAGCCAGCAAGGCTGCGAAAATGAGACGGCCTTTTGCCATATGAACTCCCTTGGCAAAATGAATGAGAGGACGTCGGAACAAAAAAAAGCCGCCGCCGCCTTGTTTGTGTGGGGTAAGGAGGGGGGCTATTTGACACACTCTAGGAGGAATCGCCCGTTTTTCTCGCCAAAAACGGGGCACATTGCAACCAAAAGGATCGTTTTTCACAAAAGCAGGAATGGGATCTGTTTGAGTTGTTAACACAACGGCTATCTTAATACAAGAAAATTTATCAAAAAGTTTCACTTTGTATCAAAATTAAGCCAGGACGGTCGTTGACAGAGTCAACCGAATCGAGCTTTTTGTCAGCCGGCGTAAGGCTGTCGATCAGGTTGTTAAAGGCGCAGCTCCCGGATAGCCGCCTGCCAGTTTTACAGGCTTTCCTGCTGAACCGGGAGGACCGGTTTGATGACCAGATCGATGCGGCGATTGAGAGTCCGCCCATCGGCAGTGGCGTTGGAAGCCAGCGGCCGCTGGGAACCGTAGCCGATGGAGGTTATCTTTCCACCCGGCAGGGTTTCACTGGCCTCCAGGTAGGATTTCACCGCATCTGCCCGGCTCTGGGAAAGTTCCCGGTTTTTGAATTCAGAGCCGGTGCTGTCGGTATGGCCTTCGATAATCGTTTCGGGGCGGTCGAACAGCCGTATGGCTCGCCTCACCTTGCCCAGCAGGGGGTAGTTTTCGGTACTCACCGTGGAGCTGCCGACGGGAAAGGTGAGCGCTTTGAGACGAATGATGAATCGGTCCGCCTGTTTGTAGATTTCAGCCTCCCCAGGCTTGAACAGATCCTGCAATTGTGTAAAGAGTTGCTGAATCCGGCGCTCTTCCTCGAGGTGCTTTCTGGCGGCCAGTTTCTCCTCCGCCAACCGTTCCCGGGCCTCCCGTTCTTCCCTGGTCACCCCTTCGAGGGTGGCGATCTCCTCCCGCAGCTTGCCGACCTCCCTCTCCCGGGCGATGACCTCGTCGTTCAACGCCTGACTGGCCGCCTCCCAGGCCTCGACGGTGGCCAGTATGCTTTCAAGCTGCTCGGCAAAGAGCTGATCCCGCTGATCCGGGGCGCCCAGCCGGCTCGATGTGGAAAAAAGCTGGTGCTCCATTTCACGAGCGATCTGTTCGGGATTCAGGGTCTTCAGTCTTTCGCTCTCCTGCATCACGGTTTCAAGCCGCCGCGCCTGAAACAGGGCGGCGGCCGATTTTCTCCGAATCTCATCCGTCTGGTACCGGTTTTCGGAAATAAACATTTCCGCCTGATGCAGTTGGTCCCTAGCCTCGGCGAGGGTCAGCGGCGCCTGCTTGGCGGCCCTGCGCTGCTCCAGTGCCGCCAGGAGAGAGCGGGGCTCGTTCAGATGCCGGTCCTTGATGGCACGCAATTCCAACTGGTCGAAGGCATCGAAAACCTTCGCCTTGTGGCGCTGAGCCCAGGTGAGCTCGCTGCTCTCGATGGCCCGGGTCAATTTCAGGAACTCTTCCTCCGCCTCGGCAAAATCTTCCCCCAATGCGATGGCACCGGCCTCTATGGCATTGTTCCGGACCTTGATCACATTAGCCAGGACAGTGTTGCTAATCTGCACCGCCTGTTCGGCGCGTTGCAGCTCCACCCGGGCGGAGGTTACTTTCAGCAGGATGTCCGAGATCTTCTCTTCCCGGGCCAACATCCTGCCCGCTTCCTCGAACAGCTGGTTCGCCCGGACGAAGGACTCGGGAGCGAGCACGTCAAACTGCTCTGCCCGCGCCGATGCGAGGTCTTGTTTCAGGCCGTTGAATTGCTGAACCGGATCATTGGTTTCCAGGGCGATTTCGGGAAGGACTTCCCGGCCGGCACAGCCTCCGAGCAGAACCATAAGCAAAGCCCCGGTCGCAACCATACGCAAACGACTTCCCATCGGTGAATCTCCTTGGAAATAACATGAAAAACAACCTTTAACAGGAAAAGGGGTGGACTCAGTGTAGAAAAAAACGATTGCATTTGCAACACAAGGCTGCCGGGATGAAGGTGAGGACTTGCAGCGCAGGGTCATGGCGGCGGGAAAAGGAAACGTCGCCCGTGGAAAGTCACGGGACCGGCCGGATCTTGGGACAAAAGGTGGGGGTGAAAGGCTGCCGCCAAAAGGTCTTATCGGACCTTTTCAGCGAAATCCTTGCGCAGCTTCTGGATTTTCGGATCGATGACCATCCGGCAGTACATCTGGTCGGGATTCAGCCGATAGTAGTCCTGGTGATAATCTTCGGCCGGGTAGAAAGCGGTGAAAGGAACGATTTCAGTGGTGATCGGATCGGGCCAGAGGAGGATCTTTTCGATGTTGGCCTTGGACTTCTCAGCGATCTTACGCTGTTCCTCATTGTGAAAAAAGATGGCCGAGCGGTACTGGGTGCCTACGTCCGCGCCCTGGCGGTTGAGGGTGGTGGGATCATGGGATCTCCAGAAAATTTCGAGTAGCTCGGCGAAAGAAATGATCTGCGGATCGAAACGGATCTGTACAGCCTCCGCATGGCCGGTTCGGCCGCTGCACACCTCCCGGTATCCGGGATTGGGCAGGTTTCCGCCGGCATAACCTGAAACGACATTGATGACTCCTCTCAGCTGGCTGAAAACGGCTTCCACACACCAGAAGCAACCTGCGGCCAGGGTAGCCACTTCAAGCTGATCGTTCATGGGTCTCCTTGTTCTCTTTTTAATCGGCGTTCCTGTCGTAAAAATCAAAAAAATTCTACCACAGAGCTGTCAAAAATGCGTAATCCCCCTCCAGATTCCCCGGTGATCGATACCAGCGGGTCTAGCGAAGACCTTTTTGTCCTCCTTATGACCTTAAAAAAAAAACGGCGGATACAGTTGGAGGAAAAAGCTTGATCGCTGTCGCCGGGACGGGTATGAAGAAGTGATTGGCCGGTCTCTGATTTTTCTGAAAGGATGGAGAAAATGGGGAATCTGTTGAACAGCTTCGGGTCCGTGGGCAAAAAACTGGCTGGAACCTTTTCCTGGACCCCTCCCCCCTGGGCGACCGCCCTGAATCGCCGCCGCAAAGAGCGCCCGGGCCGATTCTGGAGCGGACTTTTCCTGCTGCTGATTTTGTTGACGGGAGGGATTGCCGGCTATCTCCAATATCTACGATTGCCGAAGCCTCTGATGGTGTCGGCATCGATCGAGGAACCGGGCCTTACCCCCAACGTCGAAGATCCCCGACCCGATCCATTGCGCATCATCTTCTCCTATAAGACCGATGGCCTTGGTCCGGGTCAGGAGGTTCCGGAGTCTCCGCCATCGGTGGCCCGCATCGATCTGGTAAACCAGCGGCTGGAAGACGGAATCCGCCTCGATCCGGCGATGACCGGCAATTGGAGCTTCGAGGGTGACCGGACGCTGGTCTTCGTTCCCGAGCGGGAATGGCCGGCCGGCAGCTCCTTCACCGTTCGCCTCGATAAAAAAATCTTCGTTCCCGAAATCCGGTTCAGCGAGCTGCGTTACGATTTTCAAACCCCCGCCTTCACCATCACCCTGGACGATCCGGAGTTCTACCAGGATCCCCGGGACCGCAAGATCCGCAAGGCCGTTGCCACCCTCAAATTCTCCCATCCGGTTGACGAAAGCAGCCTGAAAAAACATCTGACCATGACCATGCGCCCTGCGGATAAAGGGGCGGAAGCTGCGCCGGAGGAGGTGAAATACGAGGTCACCTTCGACCGGAACCGGCGCGAGGCTTATGTGCACAGCGTGCCTCTGGAGCTGCCGGAGCGTTCCAACTATCTGCGGCTGACGGTCGCTTCCGGAGTCGAACCGGCCATCGGCGGCAAGGCTTCGGACAAGGATCTTTACCGGGACCTGCTGATTCCCGACCGCAACAGCTATCTCAAGGTGCAGGAGGCCCGGGCCGACATCGTGCGCAACCAGCAGGACGAGCCGCAGCAGGTTCTCTTCCTTCGCTTCACCGACGACATCGCCGAAGAGGAACTGAAGGGCAAGCTGCGGATCTGGCTGCTGCCCGAAGAGAATCCCCGCCATCGCAACCGCTATTGGAGCGGGCCCCGGGAGGTCACCGAGGCCGTTCTGCGACAGTCGGAAGCGCTGAATCTCGCTCCCCTGGAGACCGAAAAGGGATTTGCCCGCGAATACCACATCCCCTTCGACGTGCCGGCCGAACGGACCCTCTACCTGCGTCTGGAACCGGGCCTGACCTCTTTGGGAGGATTCGTCCACGCGTCCCTTTACGACACCCTCATCCAGCCTCCCGCATACCCTCAGGAGATCAAGCTCGCCGCCGACGGAGCCCTCCTCTCCCTGGGCGGTGCTCACCAGCTGGGGCTGCTGACCCGCAATCTGGGCGCCTTTCGGGTACGGATCGGAAAACTGCTGCCGGGCCAGCTGCAGCACCTCATCAGCCAGACCCGCGGTGATATCCGGGATCCCGTTTTCCAGGGCTTCTCCTTCGACCAGAACAATCTCGTCGAGTATGCCGAGCAGGTGATCGACCTGAAACCCCTTCACCCCAAACAGGCCAACTACGCCTCCGTCGATCTGACAAACCACCTCCCCGCCGGCGACGAGCGGTTCGGCTTGTTTTTTATCGAGGTCTGCGGCTGGGACAAAGAACACCGGACCCCCATGGACTGGATCAGCGACCGGAGGGTGATCCTGGTGACCGATCTCGGCCTGCTGGCCAAGGACAATGCCGACCAAAGTCATGAGGTTTTCGTCCAGTCCGTCGCCACCGGCAAAGCGGTGGCAGGCGCCCAGGTCACCCTGCTGGGGCGCAACGGCCTGCCGCTGCTGACCCGTTCAACTGACCAGCGGGGTCATGCAGCGCTGCCGAGCACCAAAGGGTTTGAAAACGAACAGGAGCCGACGGTCTACGTCGTCCGGGCGGGCGGCGACATGGCCTTCATCCCCTTCGAGCGGCCTTCCCGCCGGCTGAACTTCTCCCGCTTCGAGGTCGGCGGCGCACGGGATCGCCAATCGGAGGAGGGGAACGGCCTGAACGCCTATCTGTTCACGGATCGGGGTCTGTATCGGCCGGGTGAAAAGGTCGCCGTGGGCTGCATCGTCAAGTCGGGATTGCTCGACAACGTCGAAGGGGTCCCTTTGGAGATCGCCATCCGCAGCCCCCGCGGCAATGAAGTGGCGAGCAGGCGCCTCAACCTGCCGGAGAAGGGTTTTTTCGATTATCCCTTCGTCACCGAACCTTCCTCGGAGACGGGCACCTACCAGGTCGCCCTCTACCTGGTGCGGGACCAGAAGTACCGGGAGCGGATGATCGGCTCGGGCAGTTTCCGGATCGAGGAGTTCCAGCCCGATACCCTGAAGATCCAGAGCACCCTGGCCGGGGTGAGGGATGAAGGCTGGAGCACCGAGAAACGCCTCACGGCGAAGGTGACCTTGCGCAACCTGTTCGGTACCCCGGCCCAGGGGCGCAAGGTGACAGGTTTTCTCAATGTCCGGACCGCCCGGTTCGATTTCGAGCGGTACCCCGGTTTCATCTTCGCCGATCCCTGGTACGATCCGGACAAGCCAATTTTGGAGGTCAACGAGGAGCTGCCCGCCCAGACGATCGATGAGGAGGGCCGGGCGGAATTCACCCTGCCGCTGGACCGTTTTGCCGAAGGGACCTACCTGCTGACCCTGACAGCGGAAGGTTTCGAACCGGGCGGCGGGCGCAGCGTCTCCGCCCGCAATCGGGTACTCCTCTCCCCCCTGGAGACCCTGGTCGGCATCCGCCCGGACGGCAGGCTGGACTAT
This sequence comes from Syntrophotaleaceae bacterium, assembly GCA_041390365.1. NCBI lineage: Bacteria > Pseudomonadati > Thermodesulfobacteriota > Desulfuromonadia > Desulfuromonadales > Syntrophotaleaceae > Syntrophotaleaceae bacterium. The sequence goes on from JAWKQB010000003.1 coordinate 442,482, forward strand.
GTCAGCCAGGGAGCCGAACGTTTTATCGACCTAATCGCCATCGGCTCCGACCTCGAGAGGCGGGCCCTGAAGGACCTGAAAGCCCGGCTGATCGAGATCCGCACCCTTTCGACCCTGGTCAGGCAGCCCAACGGCACCTTTGCCTACCAGTCGGTGGAAAAGGAACAGGAGCTGAGCACGACAGATTTCGCCATCGCCGCTGAGGGCACCCGCTACCGGTTGCCCACCAACCGGGCGGGCACTTACGTCTGGGAATTGATCGAACCGCAGGGGCTGAAGCTGGCCCGGGTGCGCTTCAGCGTGGCCGGGCACGGCAACCTGCTCGGCCGGCTGGAAAAGAATGCCGAACTGGAGCTTAAGCTCGATCGGTCCGACTACAAGGCCGGCGACACCATCGAGATGAACATCACCGCTCCCTACACCGGCAGTGGTCTGATCACCATAGAAAGCGACCGGGTGCATGCCTGGAAACGTTTCACCACCGACACCACCAGTACCCTGCAGACCATCACCGTGCCGGCCGATCTCGAAGGGAACGCCTATGTGAACGTGGCCTTCGTTCGTGATTCCGGATCGAAAGAGATATTCACCAGTCCCCTGAGCTACGCGGTGGCGCCTTTCACCATCGACCGGGGCCGGAGGACCCTGCACGTCGGTCTCGAAGTTGCGGAAAAGGTTCGGCCCGGGGCCCGGATGGAGATCGCCTACAACGCCTCGAAACCCTCGCGCATCGCGGTGTTCGCCGTCGACGAAGGGATTCTGCAGGTGGCCGGCTATCGGACCCCCCAGCCCCTGGATCATTTTCTGCGCAAACGCGCCTTGCAGGTCGACACCCTGCAGATGCTCGACCTGATCCTGCCCGAGTTCGACCTCATCCGCGAGGTGTCCGCCAGCGGCGGGGATGCGGCTTCGGAGCGGAGCAAAGCTCTGGCCGCCAACCTCAATCCCTTCGCCCGGGCCCTGGACAAGCCGGCGGTGTTCTGGTCGGGTATCCTCAAGGCCGACAGCGACCGCCGCACCGTCCACTTCACGGTGCCCGACACCTTTTCCGGCACCCTTCAGGTCATGGCGGTGGCGGTGGCGGACGGCGCCATCGGCGTAGCCCAAAGCTCCAGCCTGGTACGGGGGCCCTTCGTCATCACCCCCAGTCTTCTGACCCAGGCCGCGCCGGGCGATAGTTTCCGGGCCTCGGCGAACATCAGCAACATCCTGGAAGGTTCCGGAAAAAATGCACCTGTGACAGTGCGGCTGGAAGCTTCCGAACATCTCCGCATCGTCGGCGCCAAAGAGCAGCGCCTGACTATCAGCGAAGGGGACGAAAAGACCGTGCACTTCGAGCTTCAAGCGGGCGATCGGCTCGGTGCCGCCCAGGTGCGTTTCCTGGTCAGCTCTTCCGGAGAGCAGGCCGCCCGCCGGGCGACCCTGAGCATCCGCCCGGCCATCCCCTACTCCACCAGCATGATCAGCGGCTTCGAAAAGGACGGACGGGTGGAGATCGAGGTGCCCCGCAGCCTTTATCCTGACCTGGCCGATCAGCAGCTAGCGGCTTCGGGCAGCCCGCTGGTGCTCATCGAGGGCCTCTCATCCTATCTTGAACACTTCCCCCACGGCTGTACCGAACAGGTGGTCAGCCAGGTCTTTCCCCTGGTCGGACTGATGAGCCATCCGGCCTTCGCGCCCCACTCGGCCGACAACCAGGCCCGCTTCGCGGCCCTCATCTCCCGTCTGCGGGAGCGGCAAATGGCCGACGGCGGCTTCTGCTTCTGGCCCGGCGGCAGTGAAACAGCGGAGTTCCCCACGGTCTACGCCATGCATTTTCTTCACGAGGTGCGGGAGCTCGGCTACGCCGTTCCCGAAGACCTCATGATCCGCGGGCAGGACTACCTGCGGGAATATGTCGGCCGGACCCCCTCGACTCTGGAGGAGGCGAGGGTCCGGGCCTACGCCGTCTATCTGTTGACGCGGATGGGAGAAGTCACCACGAACCATCTGGTTCACCTGCAGACCTGGCTCGAGGAAAACCATTCGAAAACCTGGCGTCAGGATTTGGCGGCCGCCTACATGGCCGCGTCCTACAAGCTGCTCAGAAAAAATGGCGAAGCCGACGATCTGATAGGACGTTACCGGCTCGGCGAGGCCGGCGACAAAAAGGATGGGGTATTCCACTCGCCCCTGACCCGGGACGCCCAGTTCGTCTATCTGCTGGCGAACCACTTCCCGCCGCAGGCGGCAAAACTCGACGGACAGAACCTGCTCCCCCTGATCGAGCCGGTGTTCCGCGGCCGCTACAACACCATTTCCGCGGCCTACACCATTCTGGCCCTTGGCGCCTACGGCAAGCTGCAGCATGACGAGGGTTCGGAGTCGATCCGGTTCACGGCTATCGACGTTAAGGGAGGGAAAAAGGTTCTGACGGCAAAAGCGCAGCCTTTGCCCCGCGCTTCCATCAACCCGGGCACGGCCCGGGTGCTGGCGGAAGCGGACCGGGCCCTGTTCTATCTCCTGTCCCAGGCCGGGTTCGACCGAGAACCGCCCGCCGCCGTGGTTCGCAACGGGCTCGAGATCAGCCGCGATTTCCTTGATGGCGAAGGCAAACCGGCCACCGAACTGAGCCAGGGACAGGACGTCACCGTGCGCCTGCGGATAAGGGCCCTGAAGGAGAGGGTGGACAACGTGGCGGTCATCGAGCTGATGCCGGGCGGTTTCGAAGTGCTGCGCGACTCGGTGCCCCGCACCGCCTACAACTGGCGGGCCGACTATGTGGACGTAAGGGAGGACAGGGTGATCTTCTACGGCAGCTTCGACACCTCGGTACGGGAGCTCACCTACAGGGCCAAGGTCACCAGCGCCGGTGAATTCATCGTGCCGCCGCCCTGGGCCGAAGCCATGTACGACCGGGCGGTAAAGGCTGCCGGAGAGGCGGGGCATATCAAAGTCACTCCTGAGTGACGATTCGGGGCGGAAAAAACAGTAACAAAGAAAGCCACCCCAATCGAACGCAGATAAAGGCGGATTTTCGCAGATAATGTCAAAAGCAGGTTTGATTTCATCCGCTTTTATCCGCCGTTATCTGCGTTCAATAAAAAGGTCTTGATCCATGGCTAATGCCAAAACATGAAAAAACTGCTCCGGCCGGCCGCGATCTTCCTGCTGGTGATCGCAGCCGGCATCCTCATCATCCCCAAACCGGACCTGCTGCAGTATCGCAGTGCCTCGCGGGCCTATTTCGACCGCCAGGGACGGCTGCTGCGCCTGACCCTGGCTGATGACGAGCGGTACCGTTTGCCCGTCCCCCTGCAGGAAATCGCCCCGGAGTTACGGGAAGCCACCCTGCTCTACGAAGACCGGGATTTCTACCGTCATCCCGGAGTCGATCCCCTGGCGCTGCTGCGCGCCTTCTGGACCAGCTACATCCTGCGGGAGCGCCCGGTCGGCGCCTCCACCATCACCATGCAAGTGGCTCGGGTGCGTTGGCGCCTGCAGACCCGCACCCTGCCCGGCAAATTCCTGCAGATCCTGCGGGCCCTGCAGCTGACCCGTCATTACAGTAAGGACGAGATTTTCGCAGCCTACCTCAATCTGGCACCCTACGGCCGCAACATCGAGGGGGTCGAGGCGGCCAGCCTGATCTATTTCAACAAGTCCGCTAAGGATCTGACCCTACCCGAAGCCCTGAGCCTGTGCGTCGTTCCGCAAAACCCGGTGAAACGCAATCCCACCATTCCCGGGGGATTCGCCGCCCTGAAGGCCGCCCGGGATCAGCTGTTCCGGCGCTGGCAGGAGAGCTATCCCGAAGCTGCTCGTCTGCAGCCCTTTTTCGATCTGCCCCTGCAGGTGCGGATTCCGGAGGATCTGCCTTTTCGCGCCCCCCACCTGGTCTCCGGCCTCGACCAGCAGCTGCCTCCGGCGCAGAGAGGGCGCATCGCCACGACCATCGACGGAGAGCTGCAGAGCCTGGCGGAACGGCGCCTGAAGGATTATGTCGCGCGGCATAAAAATGTCGGCATCGTCAACGGCGCCGTGGCCATTCTCAATCACCAGACCATGGAGGTGGAGGCGCTGGTCGGTTCTGCCGACTTCTGGAATCGCACAATCGACGGACAGGTCGACGGCTGCACCGCACCCCGTTCCCCCGGATCGACCCTCAAGCCCTTCGTCTACGGGTTGGCCATGGATCAGGGTCTGATCCATCCCATGACCATGCTCAAGGACGCGCCGCGCCGCTTCGCCGGGTTCGCTCCGGAAAACTACGATCAGGCCTTCCTCGGCCCGATGCTGGCCCGCGATGCCCTGATCAACAGCCGCAACCTCCCGGCCGCCCATCTGCAGGCCGCTCTCCGCAAGCCCGGGCTGTACGAACTGCTGCAGACCGCCGGGGTGAAAAACCTCCGGGAGGAAAATTACTACGGCCTGGCCCTGGCCCTGGGAGGGGTCGAGGTGACCATGCTCGATCTGCTGAAGCTGTATGCCATGCTGCCCAATGGCGGTCTTCTCCAGCCCCTGCGCCTGTTGCGACATGATCCAATCACTACGGAAGGGCCCTCCCCTTTGAGTCCCGAAGCCTGCTTCCTGGTGCTCGACATCCTGCGTCACAATCCTCCGCCAATCCGCCCCGCCCTTCCCGGTCAGCAGGTTTCCGGGCCGCAGGTCGCCTGGAAAACGGGCACTTCGCATGCCTTTCGTGATGCCTGGGCGGTTGGTGTTTCCGGCCCCTATACAGTGGCCGTCTGGATCGGCAACTTCGACGGTTCCAGCAACCGGGCCTTCGTCGGTCGGGATGCCGCCGGTCCGCTGCTGTTCGAGGTCTTTCACAATCTGGCCAATGGCCGCCCCTGGCGGGCCGCCGATACCCTCAATCCTGGTCTGCTCAACCTGCAGAAGGTCCCCATGTGCGCCGACACCGGCGATCTTCCCGGCCGCTACTGCCCCCGCACCGCCGAATCCTGGTTCATCCCCGGAGTGTCGCCGATCAAGGTGTCCACCGTCCATCGCGCCGTACCGATCGACAAAAAAACCGGCCTGCGCGCCTGTCGGCCCCAGCCGGGAACGACTGAAATGCAGGTGTACGAATTCTGGCCTTCCGACCTGCAGCAGATCTTCCGCCAGGCCGGCCTGGCCCTCAAAAGCCCGCCCCCCTTCGCCGCCGACTGCAGTCTCGACCTGCAGAGTCAGAGCGGGGCGGCGCCGAGCATCCAGTCCCCGGTGGACAACCTGGAATACCGCTTGCGGAGCGAAAAGCTGGAAAAGGAAAGGATTCCCTTCAGTGCCGTGGCCGACGGCGACGTGCGGGAGTTGTTCTGGTTCGTCGACGACCGCTATGTGAGCTCCTCAAAATCCGACGAACCCTTTTTTTGGCCGCCGGTCGCCGGTGATTACGTGGTCCGGGTCGTAGACGATCACGGCCGGGCTGATCATCGGCGGTTACGGGTGGGGATGATGAGGGATCGGGAGAATTGAAAGGCAGAAATGACAAGAGAAGTCATGCCGAGGGTTCACATGCTTGCAAAAAGAACCTGACGCGGGTATAAGGATGCGATGTTTCTGCCCTGCTTCCCGGTGCCCTTATGAAACCCTCTTTTCCCTTCGACCACGCGGCCCTTCTGGAACTGGCCGAGATGCGCATGCCTTTCGGAAAGCACGCCGGACTGCGGCTGATCGACCTGCCCGAACCTTATGTCATCTGGTTCGCCAAGCAGGGGTTTCCGGAAGGGAAACTAGGCAGGATGCTGGGCATCGTCTACGAAATAAAGGTCAACGGGCTGGAATACCTCTTCGAGCCCTTGCGGTGAGTCTGGTTACAACCGATCAGGTTTCTCCAAATCGAAATCGAAATCGGGATCGAAATCGTTATTTTGATTATACTTTAAGTTTTTCATAATCCGGCATCCATGCCGATCAAGGAGTCTCTCCATGAACAACTGCCCCTGCGGCAGCGGTAAGGACTACGCCGCCTGCTGTGAACCGATCATTTCCGGAAAAACACCCGCCGAGACGGCGGAACAACTGATGCGGGCGCGCTACTCGGCCCATGTCAAGGTCGCGGTCGATTTCCTCTTCGAAAGCACCCATCCCGACCACCGGCAAGGGTACGATCACAAGGGGACCCGCGATTGGGCGGAAAAGGCCGAATGGCACGGTCTGCAGATTCTCGATACGGCCCAGGGAGGCCCCGATGACGAGGCGGGGGAAGTCGAGTTCATCGCCCGCTATCGGGACAAGGGCGGCGTGCACAGTTACCACGAGCGCGGCCAGTTCAAGCGCAAGAATAAGCGATGGTTCTTCGCCGAAGGTGTCATGGTCAAGGAGCAGCCGCTGAGTTCCAGCAAGGTCGGGCGCAACGATCCCTGCCCCTGCGGCAGCGGCAGCAAGTTCAAGAAGTGCTGCGGGAAGTGACCGGGAGAAGGCCGCCTCATGGATCTTCGCTACCGGCTGGATGACCTGCCCCCTTTTCGCGAGACGACGCTTTTCGGTCTGCAGTGGCTGGGAATCGCCTTTCCGGCCATACTGATCATTGGCCGGGTGGTCGGCATTCTCCAGTTTCCCGACTACCTCGACCAGATCCTTTTCCTGCAGAAAACCTGCTTCGTGATGGCCCTGACCATGGCCGTCCAGATCCTCTGGGGTCATCGCCTGCCGCTGGTGTCAGGGCCGGCCGCCGTGATGCTGATAGGGGCGGTGGCCAGCGCGGGAGCGGCTCCCGCCGCCGTCTACACGGCCATTTTCGCCGGAGGGCTGCTCCTCGCCATCCTCAGCGCCACCGGGATTTTCAACCATTTGCAGAAACTGTTTTCCCCCCGCGTCGTTGCCGCGGTGCTGCTGCTGATCGCCCTCACCCTTACCCCGACCATTCTGCGGCTTCTGATTCCTGACGGAGGAGCCTCCCCCCTGGCCAATCTCCTTTTTGCCATGGGTCTGCTCATGGCCCTATTCATCGCCTATGGACGGCTCGGCGGGCTGTGGCGCTCCACCCTCATCGTCTGGGGACTGGTTGCCGGGACAATAGCCTATGCCGCCCTGTTCGGCCTCCAGCCCCGGCCGGTTTCGCCCATCCCCGCAGTTGGCGGCTTTTTGCGCGGCCTCGTCCTGCAGCCGGTCGCGGACCTTGGTGTCCTTCTGGCTTTCCTCTTCTGCTTTCTCGCCCTGTCGGTGAACGATCTCGGCTCCATCCAGTCGATCGGCTCCCTGCTGCGGCCGCCCGACATGCCCGCCCGCCTGCGCCGCGGAATTACCCTGACCGGCTTGGGCAATGCCCTGTCGGGGCTCTTCGGCGTCCTCGGCCCGGTCAATTTTTCCATCAGTCCGGGCGTGGTCGCCGCCACCGGCTGCGCCTCCCGCTATACCATTCTGCCGGCGGCCCTGGTGCTCCTGGTCCTGTCGTTTTTTCCCGCTGCGATCTCCCTGGCCGGTCTGCTCCCCGATGTCGTGATCGGCAGCATCCTGCTCTACATCCTTACCGCCCAGGTCGCGGCCGGACTTGACATTCTCCAGCAGTCCGGGCCCTTCCAGTTCCGTCATGGGCTGATCCTCGGCCTGCCCCTCCTTCTCGGGACCATCATCGCCTTCCTGCCTCCGGAGGCCGTCGCCACCTTCCCGCCTGTCCTGCGTCCGGTGCTCGGCAACGGTTTCGTCGTCGGTACCGGGGCCGTATTGCTTCTGGAACATCTGATCCTGAAAGATGGATGACCGCCGCGAACTCTGCTCGAACCGATTCCACAATAAATCAAGGGGCCAAATCCCGAATGAGATTTGGCCCCTTTTCGACTAAAAGCAGGAATGTCTATCCTCAATCATCGGACAGCAGCCGACGAGCTCCAAGAAATCTCCGCAAGGTGGATTTTTCTTCCAGATTCGAAATGCGGATTGTTTCCTTCGGGCGCGGGGCATGTATGTACTTCCCCTCCCCCAGGTAGATGCCGACGTGGTTGACCCGCTGATTCTTGCCGAAGAAGACCAGGTCGCCGGCGGCCAGCTCGGTACGCTCGATGGGCTTCCCTTGATGGTACTGCTCGGAAGAGGTGCGCGGCAGGTTGATGCCGCAGAGGGAATAGACCGTTTTGACGAACCCGCTGCAATCCATGCCGGTTTCCCTCGACATGCCTCCCAGGCGGTATTTCACGCCGAGAAAGTCGAGGGCGATCCGGGCGGCCCGGAATCCGAGATTCTGGGGGCCCAGCGGATGCCGGGCCAGGTCCTTCAGCTCGCTGGCGACCATGGCTCGTACCGTCATTTCCGGTTCCGCAGGAACCGCAATCGCTGCTTCGATCGCAGCCGGTTCCACCGTTTGGGGCACCGCCTCTTCTGCGGCCGGCGGGACCTCGCCGACAACGTCCGCAGACTCTATCGGCTGACCGGATGTCTGAGATTCGGCGGGAACCTCGGGCGTGGGAAGGGTGGTTTTCACGATCAGGCTGCTTTTTACAACCCCTTCGGCTTTCAGTCTGGCGGCCGTCTGCCGGGCCTGATCCCGGGAAACGAAGTTGCCCAACCGTACGACGAACAACCCCTTTTTGTTGGGAGTGACAAAGGGGTTCAGACCGGTATCTTCAAGCTTGCAAGCGATTTTTTCAGCGGCGGTCTCAAGGGCGAAGGCGCCGACCTGCAGGGTATAGGCCTGATCTCCGGCACCGGGTTCGGCAAAGGCGGTGGTCGCCCACAAGGTGAAAGCGATCACCAACAGAAACTTTCTGCTCATGTCTGGCATTCTGAAAATCACCTGGCAAAACGTCCAGGCCCCCCATAAAAAACGAATCAGCGGAGACATATCAGTCCGTCAGAATCAAACTTCCTTTTAAAGAATATTTGCGAAAAAGTCATCAGAAATTTCTCCGTCCTTCTATGAGGCTTCGAGATGGAGGTTTTTTCAAGGATTTTGCCGAGCTGAAGAAAGAGTGGAGGTTCCGGTATCTGCAGCCGTTTGCCATTGGTTTTACACCTGTTAGTGTTTTCAAATCAAAACCAGTCACGGGAGGTGGGCAATGACGAAATCGATCTGGGAGGCGACGTCCCCGGACGGCACGGCTTTTCCATCATTGACCGGGTCTATTGAAACCGATGTGGTCATCATCGGTGGCGGCATCACCGGAATCATGGCGGCCATGCTGCTCACTGAAGGAGGAAAACGGGTCGTGATGCTGGAAGCGAAGCGGCTCGGTTCCGGCTCCACCGGGCGTTCGACCGGCAATCTTCACATTGTGCCGGACGAGACTCTCCATCCCATCAGGAAAAAGTGGGGAAAGGAGGCGATGGCGCTTGTCGCGGAGTCCCGCGGAGAGGCTCTGAAACTGCTCGAGTCGACTGTGGCAGAGTACAATCTCGATTGCCGTTTCTGCCGCCGGCCGCATCACCTGATTGCGACAGACGATTCCCAGTTGCAGCCCCTGGAGGAGGAACATGCAGCCATGGACGAGGCGGGCCTGATGGTTTCCAGAGTCACGGACCTGCCTGCTCCCTTCTCGGGACGGAAGGGATTGATCATCGAGGGGCAGGCACAGTTTCATCCTTTGCTGTTCGTCCAGCAACTGGCCGGCAGGATCTCCTCGGATCGATGCCGGATCTTCGAAAACTCACCGGTCAGGGAGATCGACGAACTCCATGTCAGGGTGAAGACGGACTCGGGCGAGGTTCGGGCGGCTGCCGTGATCATGGCGACCCACACTCCCAAGGGATTCAACCTGGTGCAGACGGAACTCAGGCCCAATCGGGAGTACGGCATTGCAGGCCGGCTGCGTTCCGGCACGGTCCCCGATGGAATCTTCTGGACCATGCAGGAGATGAGCCATTCCATTCGATCCTTTGAGAGGGAAGGGACCAGGTATTTCATGGTCATCGGCGAAGAGCACAAGACCGGCCAGCACGATCCGAAGTCGGACTATTTCCGGCGGCTCGAGGAGTACGGCCGCGACTGTTTTGACATAGGAGCCATCGATTTCCGCTGGTCGGCCCAGAACTACCGACCGGCCGACCTCCTGCCGTACATCGGGCGCACGGCGGCGTCGGGGAAGGTCCACATGGCAACGGGATTCAGCACCAGCGGTCTGCTTTACGGACCGCTGGCGGCGATGATTATTTCGGACGTGATCCACGGGCGGGAAAACCGATGGGAACAGGTCTATCGTTCCACCCGCTTTGCCCCTGGCAAAGGGGGTCAAAAAATATTCAAGGAAAATGTCGATGTGGTGAAGCATTTCTTCAAGGATTACCTGACCCCTTCTGAAAAGAAGCAACTGGGGGATATACCGCCAGGCAGCGGCAAGGTGGCTGATTTCGAAGGGAAAAGGGTCGCCGTGTACCGCGACGAACAGAACGGCTGGAGCGCCGTCTCGCCGGTCTGTACCCATCTCGGCTGCGTCGTCCATTGGAACCCTTTGGAAAAAAGCTGGGACTGTCCATGCCACGGCAGCCGTTTCGCTCCCGATGGCAGCGTGATCGAAGGTCCGGCTCTGGAGCCGCTGGCAAGGAGGGAGCTGCATTTGCGGGGAAGTTAGGCGTTTCCACCGGTCAATCCGAATCTGGCCTGCGCGGTGTAAAGCACTCCGGCCCCTCGTGGCCGACCTTGTTGACGTAGGTGCTGACGGCTGTCAGCAGCAGGTCGCCGCAGTCATAGGGGGCGAGAAGGGGTAAAAGCTGGTCCGCATCTGAGACGGTGGGATCAAGCCACAGGGGGAAATCCACTGGTTGCAGAATGGCCGGCATGCGGTGGTGGATGGGACGGATCAAGGGGCACGGCTCGGTGGTCAGGATCGAGCAGGATTCCACCGGCCCCTCCGGTCCCTCCCACCTCTCCCAGATCCCGGGAAAAGCCAGCGGACTTCCGTCCCACCGGGTAATATGAAAGGGGAGGCGCTCTTTCCCCTTCTTTTCCCACTCGTAATAACCGCTCGCCGGCACCAGGCAGCGCCGCGAGCGGAAAGCCCGGCGAAAGGCCGGCTTTCGCGCCACCGTCTCGCTGCGGGCATTGATCATCGAGTAACCGATCTTCGGATCGCTGGCCCATTCCGGGATAAGCCCCCAGCGCAGCATCGCCAGCAGGCGGTGCCCTTCGGCATCGGCGCGCACCGTACCAATCACCGTGTTGGGCGCAACATTGTATCGCCGCCTCGGCAGTTTGGCCTCGAAAAGGTCAAAGTAGTTCTTGAGGTCGGCTTGAGAGAGGGCCTGCGAGAAGCGTCCGGGCATTTGAGACTCTCCCCGAGAAGGAAAAAACTCCTTTTCCCCAACATTCTATCTCAAGCGGTTTCCTAGGGAACCCGGAACGCTCTTTTTTCCGATTGTCTGGGGCGTTCCCGCTTCTCCTGTTCGACTTCAATATCGAAATCGAGGACCAGCGGAAGATGGTCGGAGAAAAGAACCTGCGGAATCCGGAGATCCCGTACCTTAATCCCCTGACTGTAGAGAATGAAGTCGAGATGCCGGGTCGGATGCCGGCTCGGAAAGGTTGGCAAACGGCTGGCGTTGGCGTTCTGCAGGCCTGAGGCAGCCAAAAAAAGGTCGATTTCCCGTTCGCCCCACAGAGCATTGAAATCCCCCGCCACAACATAAGGTTTGCCGGTACTCTTCACCAGGTCGTAGAGTGCCGTCAGTTGCTGATGGCGCGTCCGCGCCCCGAGGGCCAGGTGCACCAGATAGAAAACCACATGGTCCAGCTCCAGCTCGATGACCAGACGCTTCATCCCCTTTTGAAAGAAATGAAAGGTCTCGTTGCAGATGCGGTCGCGGGCCAGAAAAGCGTTTCCCTGCTTGTTGAAGACCGGCAGGTGGGACCAGAGAGAGGTCTGGGCGTATTTGACTGAATGCGAATGGTAGCACTCCAGGGAATCCGCCAGCAGTTCCGCCTGATTTTTCCACCCGGTGCGGTAGGAGCCCAGATCGACCTCGATCAAACCGGCCACATCCGGGTTGAGACTGCGCAGAAAGGTGGAGATCCGTTTCAGATTTCTGGCTGAGGGCCGCACAAATCCGTGCGACCTGGAACCCGTCCCGTATCGGATGTTGTAGAGCACAAACCTCATGGTCCCCTCGCAGTCGTTTAAGATGCCTGCTTTCAAAGGGTAAATAGCGACCGCAAGGAATGCAAGCCCTGCCCCTTCTTTGCTCTTGAGCGGCAGCCTCCCTCCGCCCCTGCTTGAACGATCTCTGCAGGATCATTCTTTCACCGGGAATACCACCAGGTCGCGCACCTTGGGGTGAATGTCGATCAGGTCGCCGACATCGTAAGAGAGATGGCTGGGAACAAGCGCCTGAACCAGATCTTCATTCGGCAAGCGCAGGAGGTAGAGGATGTCGCCACCCCTGAAACTTCGCCTCACGATTTCGGCGCTCACCGAATCGTGAGAATTGCAGGCAATTTCCTCGGGGCGAATCAGTACCCTGACGGCCCGCCCTTCAGCCAGTCCAGGGGAAAAATCTCCCCTGAGGATGCCGAGAGCGGTTTCCACCCCTCCATCTTTCCGGACGGTTCCCGGAAGCAGAGTTCCTTCCCCCACAAAACAGGCCACGAAAGGGTCGGAGGGCGCATGATAGAGATCGAAGGCCGTTCCCCATTGCCGCAGCCGGCCGCTATCCATCACCCCGATCCGGTCGGCTACTGCAAAGGCCTCATGCTGATTGTGGGTGACGAAGAGGGCTGTAGCTCCATTGGCTTTGAGAATGTCGCGCACCTCCATCGAAAGTCGTTCCCGCAAGGTGACATCGAGGTTGGAGAAGGGTTCGTCCAGGAGCAGGAGCTCAGGTTGGGGGGCCAGGGCTCGCGCCAGGGCCACCCTCTGCTGCTGCCCCCCTGAAATTTCATGGGGATACCGGTCGCGCTCCTTCTCCAGCCCGACCAGTTTCAGCATCTCCTGCACTCGTAGCGGTTTAAGCTCCCGTTCGACCCCCCGCAGACCGAAAGCGATGTTTTGCGCGACCGAAAGGTGGGGAAAGAGCGCGTAGTCCTGAAAGACCATGCCGATCCCCCGCTTCGCCGGCGGAAGATGGAGCAGCGGACTGCTGACAAGACGCTCGTTCAGGCGAATTTCACCGTCAAGCAGCCGTTCAAATCCTGCGATTGTGCGCAGTACCGTGGTTTTCCCGCACCCACTGACTCCGAGCAGGCAGCCGATCTCGCCTTTGTCCAGCTGCAGGGAAAGCTCGCGGATCACCATTTGAGGACCGTAGGACTGGGAAATCTTGTCAATCTGTAGAACCGGTTGCTTCATATCTTTCTTCTCATCCAAACAGTTATGCATTCGAAAATTCGATTCGTCATGCCCGATGGGTCTATCGGGCATCCATGTTTTCCAGGATTCAAAGACTGGATTCCCGATCAACATCGCTTTGGGAATGACTTTTTGCCAAACATCAAGCCTTATTTCCGACTTTTCTCCGATTTTTCGGAATGGCGCATCAGCAGCACGATGGGAGCGAGTCCGGCCAGGACCAGGCCCACGGCCGGCAATGCCGCCCGCTCCCATTCCCCCTCTGACGTGAGCTCGAAGATCTTGACCGCCAGGGTGTCCCAACCGAACGGGCGGGTCATCAGAGTAATCGGCATCTCCTTCATCACGTCGATCAGTGCAATGGTGGCAGCGGTCATCAAGCCGCCGCGCAGCATCGGCAGATGAATTCGAACAAGAATGCCGGGCCCCCGCAGGCCGGTGAGGCGGGCGGCCTCATCGATGCTCGGCGTTACCCTGTGCATGGCGCTGTCGATCGGTTTGAACCCCGTGGCCAGAAAACGCACCAGATAGGCCGCCAGCATGATGATCACGGTCCCCTGCAGCAGGGGGCCGAGGCGCACTCCCCATAACTGCCGGGCGACATCGATGATCAGGTTGTCGAGGGCGGCCAGGGGGATGAAGATGCCGACCGCCAGCACCGCCCCCGGCAAGGCGTAGCCGAGATTGGCCACCTGTACCAGGGTGCGGGTCAGACCATCGGGATGACGGCGGGAAGCGTAGGAGATGACGAGCGCTGTGGCGGTGATCAGCAGGGCGGCGGAGATTCCCAGCAGAAGGGAACGTCCCACCAGCCCGAGGTAGCGGCTGTTGAATTCTTGCGAAAAACTCGCCAGGGCCCAAGTCCCCAGCTGGAAAACAGGAATCAGAAATCCGGCCAGCAGCACCGCCGAGGCCCAGGCCGTCGCGGCCACCCCTTTCCAGCCCCGCAGCCGGAGGCGTTCTCCCGAACCGTATTGACGGGAAGTGGTGAAACGCCGCCGGGGAGAAATCAGTTTCCGTTCCATCGCCACCAGCAAAAGCACCAGCGCGACCAGCAGCGAAGACAGCTGCGCCGCCGCCGGCAGGGAGAAGAATCCGTACCACGCCTTGTAGATGGCTGTGGTGAAGGTGTCGAAGTTGAAGATGGAGACGGCACCGAAGTCGGCCATGACCTCCATCAGCACCAGCAGCAGTCCACCGCCGATCCAGGGGCGGGCCATGGGCAGAGCCACCCGGAAAAACCCTTCGAGCAGACCGCACCCCAGGGTCTCGGCAGCCTCAAGAGCCCGCTTGCCCTGGCTTTGGAAGGCATTCTTGGTCAACAGATAGACGTAGGGATACAGGGCCAGGGACATGACCAGGACGACCCCTGCGCCAGAACGCATGTTGGGAAAGGGTGTCCCGACCCCGAACCATTCCCGGAAGGCGCTCTGGATCGGACCGGCGTAATCGAACAGGCCGAGAAAGACAAAGGCCAGCACATAGGTCGGCATGGCCAAAGGAAGCAGCAGCGCCCACGAGAAGAAACTTCGCCCAGGAAATTCACAGACGGCGGTCAGCCAGGCCAGGCTCACCCCTAGAAGCAGCGTGCCGCCCCCTACCCCAACTACCAGCCACAGCGAATTCAGCAGCAGTCTTGCCAGCAGGTTCTCCCGCAGATGGCTCCAGATATCCCCGGCCGGGGTCAGCCAGGAGAATCCGACCACCGACAGGGGCACCAGAACGAGCAGGGCTACAAGGATGGTGAAAATCCGCCAGCCGTCATAGAAGCGAAGTCGACCGAGAGGGGCCAGGACGATCGCCAGCGGCGCCCCGGCCCCCCTCGGGGAAGGGTTGCGAAAAAAAGGGATCGGCATGAATCAGCGGTAACCGGCGCGATCCATGAGCTTGATGGCTTCGGCCTGCAGCTCCCCGGCGTTGTTCACATTGATCGGATTCTGCTTGAACGTTCCCCAGGCCGCAACATCGGGATGGGTCTTGACCGCGGGATTGGCAGGGTATTCCAGGTTGGCGTCGGCGAACAGGCTCTGGGCTTTTTCGGAGGAGAGCCACTCCAGCAGCTTGCGGGCGCCGGAGGCATTGGGAGCCTGCCGGGTTATCCCGGCACCCGAGACGTTGACGTGGACGCCGCTCCCCTTCTGGTTGGGCCAGAACTGGGCCAGTTTCAGGTCGGGATTGTCCTCTTTCAGTCGGCCGAAATAGTAGGTGTTGACCAGACCGACATCACCCTGCCCGGCAACGATGGCCTCCATCACCTGAGTGTCGTTGGAGAAGGGGGGCGCGGCGAGATTTTTCACCCAGGAGCGGACGATCTGCTCCGCTTTCGCCTCTCCATGCTCGGCGATCAGCATGGCCACCAGCGACTGGTTGTAGACCTTGTTCGAGGTGCGCAGCAGCAGGCGCTTGTTCCAGCGGGGATCTCCCAGAGCTTCGTAGGTGGAGAGCTCCCCTGGGTTGACCCGCTCGGTGCTGTAGACGATGGTCCGGGCCCGGAGCGACAGGCCGAACCAGAGGTTTTCGGGATCCCGCAGATGATCCGGAATATTTGCCTCCAGCACCTTGGACCGGACGGGCTGCAGCAGGCCCTTTTCCGCCGCCTGCCAGAGGTTGCCCGCATCGACGGTGATCAGCATGTCGGCCCGCGTGTTCTTCCCTTCGGCCATGAGCCGTTGCAGAAGGGGACCTTCCTTGTCGGTTATGAAGGTGACCTTGACCCCGGTTTCAGCCGTGTAGGCGTCAAAAAGGGGGCGAATGAGATGCTCATTGCGCGCTGAATAGACCACCACCTCTTCGGCCAGAGCGGCTGCGGGAAGGATGAGAAGCAGCAGGGAAAAGAAAAGGAAATACGAACGCAAGGGGATCATGTTTTCTCCTGGGGGAAAATAGAAATGAAAATTGTTTTCAGAAAGATAATGAAAAAGGGGAACTGTTGTCAAGCGGAATGAGTGGAAAAGAGCATCCTGCGACGATAGTTTTGATGGGGTTATCCGGCAGGCTGATCGGATTAAGCTGGCAAACAGATCTGAAAAATGTTATTCAAGGATCGTTTTTCCCGAGGTATCAGATGCTATTCAATTCACATGTTTATATTTTTCTTTTTCTCCCGGCCGTGCTGGCTGGCTTCTTTTTTCTTAACCGCCTGCGGTGGGTTCAGCCGGCGAAAGCCTGGCTCGTCCTTGCCTCCCTTCTGTTCTATTCATACTGGAATCCGAGATATCTTCTCCTGATTGTGGCCTCGATGCTTTTCAATTATGCCTTGGGCACCGCCATGGCAAGGCATGAGAAGGGCGGGAGAGCGAATCCAAAGGCAGTTCTTATTTTTGGAATCTCGATCAATCTGGCTCTGCTCGGGTTCTATAAGTACTCGGATTTCTTTATAGAAAACATCAATGCTCTTGCCGGAACCGATTTTAGTTTCTTCCGCCTGGCCCTGCCGCTTGCCATCAGCTTTTTTACCTTCCAGCAGATTGCTTACCTGTTTGACAGCTATAAAGGCGAGACGACCGAATACGACTTTCTCAACTACTGCCTTTTCGTGAGTTTCTTTCCCCAGTTGATCGCGGGGCCGATTGTCCACCACAAGGAGATGATGCCGCAGTTTGCACGGGTGAAGAACGTTTTCTTCAACTGGAAGAACATGGCTATGGGCGTCTTTATTTTCTCCATCGGGTTCTTCAAAAAAGTCGTGGTTGCCGATTCTTTCGCCGTCTGGGCCACTGCCGGCTTTGACGGAGCCGACGTCCTGACATTTTTTGAAGCCTGGGCATCGTCTCTGAGCTACACCCTTCAGCTGTATTACGACTTCAGCGGCTATACGGACATGGCCATCGGCTCGGCCTACATGTTCAACATCCAGCTGCCGATCAATTTCAACTCCCCCTACAAGGCGGTCAACATTCAGGATTTCTGGCGCCGCTGGCATATCACTCTCAGCCGATGGTTGCGCGACTATCTGTATATTCCCCTCGGTGGCAACCGCAAGGGGCCCGGCCGCACCTACATCAACCTTTTTTTGACTTTCCTCCTGGGGGGCTTATGGCATGGGGCGGGTTGGACCTTTGTCCTCTGGGGGGGCATGCACGGCGCCGGGACGGCCCTGCACAAGTGGTGGCAGGACAAGGGTATGCGGATGCCGAAGTGGGCGGCCTGGCTGACGACTTTTCTTTTTGTGCACTTCGCCTGGGTTTTTTTCCGGGCCCAAAGCTTTGACGATGCCCTCAAGGTGTTTCGGGGATTGTTCGGGTTGAGCGGATTTGTTCTGCCGGAGGGCCTCGGCGCAGCTTTTGGCTGGCTGGGGAATTACGGCGTCGAATTCGGCGAGGCCCTGGCCGGTATCGATGGAGGAAGCACTGCAGCCAGTATGCTTCTTCTCTTCGGCCTGATTGCCGTGGCAGCAAAAAATTCGCTCGAAATCGGCGCCTGCATGAGAACGAACAAGAGGCACCTGGCGTTTTCGCTTGTGCTGTTTACCTATGCCACCTTCAAGCTCACGCAGGTATCTGAGTTTCTATATTTTAATTTCTGAAAAATGAGACAACATAAACGCTGGACATGCATCTGGATGATCGTCTGCCTATCCGTACTTTTTCTGGTAGGTTTTTGTAACTTCGTCATCGATCCGTTTCAACACTTTCGTAAAGCGACCTTTTACAAACCGTATTTCAAGAATTCCCGTTTCCTCAACCCCGGTGTGGCGCGGCATTATCCCTATGACACGGTGATACTCGGCACATCCATGGTACAGAACTTCAAGCCGGGCTATGTCAGGGAAAAGCTCGGGTTCAGGTCTGTCAAGCTGACAATCTCCGGGGGAACCGCCTATGAGAAACGATTGACTCTCGACGTGGCCCTTAAGACGGGGAAAGTCAAGAACGTCATCTACGGATTGGATGTTTTTTCCTTTACGGGAGAGCCCGACCGCTTCAGCAATGGAAAAGCCGGCATGCCGCTCTACCTGTATGACGACAATCCTTTCAATGATGTCAATTATCTTCTCAGCCTCGATACCATTCAATTTTATAAATATCTTTTTCGGGCAAATTTTTCGGGCAAGGGCTTGGACAGGACACACGTGGACAGTCTGGGTACTTGGGCTACGGAGAAAGACTCCCGGTTCAGTGAAGCGGCTGTGTTCCAAGATTGGGCGCGGGCTCAGTTCGGCAAGACGCTGAAGCCTGACGATTTCGAGGTGGAAAAACTGGTCCGCAGCTTCGAGCTGAATTTTCTACCCATCCTGGAAAAAAATAAACAGATCGATTTTTATATTTTTTACCCACCATATTCAGCCCTGATCTGGGCGAATTCCTATAAGAAAGGCACTTTAGAGCCTATCCTTGCCTTCAAGCGGGGCGTTTTCGAGCTGACGCGTCGTTTACCGAATGTGAAACTGTACGACTTCCAGGCGTGTGAGGAGATCACCTTCAATTTCGACAACTACAAGGACATCTCCCATTACTCCCCCCACATCGATGATTTCATCGTCGATTCCCTGGGGTCGGATAAATTCCGGATCAGTGAAGAATCGATCGAAGAGCAGATGCGTAAATTGCGAGATGCGGCCATTTATTTTTCCAGGAAGTATAATCAGCCTCAAGGTTGGCGATCGGCCGGCGTTGGCGTTTTGTAATCCAGAAGCCATTAAAAAGAGGTCGATTTCTCGCTCGGCCCAAATCCACTTCGATCAGTCCCGCAACATCGGGATGCGCAGAAAGGTGGAGATCCGTTTCAGATTCCGACAGAAAAGGGCCTATTCAGGGGGCCTGATGGCACCGTATACGACCAGTTCTCCTTTTGCGGCCATCTGGAACTGCTGCTCGGCCCAGTTATATCGATAGGACTTGTTGTCCTCTGTGTTCACCTGAATGGCGACAATTGATTTAACGCAATAGTCGGCATTTTTGGCTACCGGCCTGCCGGGATTGAAGGGATAGGGCGGTTCGTCCCGGTCTATGCTCCATTGGGATCGATCAGGTACGATCGGTTGCAGGTATGGCGATATGAAACGATAAGGGCCTTCGCCGTGCATGTGGAAATGACCTTTGGCGTCAGACTTCATTCTGCCTTCCAGCAGAGGATAACCATCCCGCTCAAAGGCCACTAAGAAGAACTGCTTCCCCGGTATCTGCTGCCCATCCCGTAATGGGACCTCCGCAGGGTGTTTTATCCATGGATAGCGTGAGAAAAATACTCCCTGGGCAAAGCCTTCCTGGAGGTCTTTTATGGCAAAGTTGCGGCTGTAGCCGCTGATGGAGTAAACGGTAATATCCGTAGCCGAATCCAGGATTCCCGCATCCAGCAAAAGATCCAAAACCTTTACTCCGGAATATACGGCATAATAATCCCCGAACTTGGCCGTATCAAACGCCATCAACTGACTGGTGCGCGGCAGCCGGCTGAGTCTGGTCCTGTCGTAAATAACCGCCGGCGCCTCTTGCGTTGCCGGACTGTCGTTTTTATCTCCGGGAAGATAGCCGCCCTTTATCTCCTCCGCATTGCTGAAGCCGTCTCCGTCAGAATCCTGTGCGCCAACAGTGATGAAGGCCTCCACGTTTCTGCCGGCCTTGAGGTATGCCGCCCCGTAAGCATTCAGCGTCTTGGCGAGACTGCCCTGGGGGTGGGGGGCCTTATACCCGTAGACTGTGTGGCAATAATCACAATCATTAAGATACCTTCCTTCGATAACACCACCGGTATGGCACAAAAAACAGTTATCCGTCTTGGTGTCCCTGGCTTGGGGATAAGCATCCACAAACAGCATTGAATCCAGAATGTTAAGATGGGCTTTATAAGCCGCCAGCACGGGAAAGGTCAACAGTGCCAGAAGTACCAGAATCGGAGGCAATAGAGATGGAGTGAAGAGTTTTTTCATTTTTTACCCCCCTGACTGCCGTCCTCGACAATCGCGGTCCAGCCAAAAGTATTATTAACAACATTCGCCTTGACCCGGCTTTCCAGGGCGCCCTCATAAAAAACCACCATATATTCTTGCCCGGGCTGCATCTTGGCACTGACCCGGATCATCCTTCCATCGGCCTCGTCCAGGAGGACTTGTACGTCTTGAACCTTGATTCCGGAAGGTTTTTCATAAACTATGATGGCGTCGGGATCGGCAATCTTCACCGGCTGGTCCAGCCAGACAGCAGGCGTATTTTCTGGTAGAACAGCGGTGCTCATCCTTTTATCTCTCGGCCTAATTTCCGGCAGCGTAACAGGCAATAGCTTCGAAGAGGGCCCAAAACCTGCCTCGTTGCCGGCCTGTACTTTGAAATAATAGGTTCTGCCGGGCAAAAGACCACCGTTCCCGCGCCCGCTAAAGGTGTGGGTCGTGTCTGCAAGCTGCCAATCTTCCCCCGGATACGGTTCTCTTGAAAGATCCAGAGCGCTGATAAAGTATCCGTCAGGTTGGGAGGAAAATGTGACACGGTATCGTTTTGCTCCCGGCACCGGATCCCAGGCCAGCGTTACTTCATAGGAGGTAGCGTCCACAAGCCGCACCTGCCGGGGAACAGTGGCCGGCGGCAACCCCAGATTGAACTGCCCTTCGCCTTGATAACAAACACCATGAATATCCTGTATCATCAGGTTCAGCACCATGGGCCCCGTGACAGGCGGGTTGATGACACCGGGCAGGGTCAGGTAAAGATCGGTGCCCGCAGGTATGACCAATTGCTCTGCTTGCGGTGTAAATGTGCATTGCACATTGTCAATGGCATCTTTTACATCCATGGTGCCGCGAACCACCCCGTAAAACCGGTCCTGCGGCATTTTATACTCCAGTCTGGTCAAGGTGCAGCCGGGATCAGCAGCCAGAATGTCATTCTGGATAATTCTGAAACCCTGGGGAAGCTCGACTTTTATCCCGGCCCCTTTGGATAAATCCAACGGACCCTCGGCACGGAATTTCACAATATAGCGAGTTTCCTCTCCGGGAACCAAAGATGCGGCTGTAACGGTCACAGCGGAAAGGTCGGCTCCTTTCACAGCAGAAGCGCCTGCCATGAAAAGAAATACGAAGGTGGATATAAGAAAAAAACTTTTCTGTTTGAACGGATGCATTTTAATCCTCCTTCACAGCTTACGGATAAGTTTTTCGCAAGAGATAAAAAAGAAGGCTGCCGGCGGAAACGCCGGAAGCTGGATTATAAACTGTTGAAAAGGCAATTTGGAGGGAAATGCTACAAACCCTTGCGGGCAAGATCAAACCGTCCTACCAAGCATACCTGATTTCCACCTCCAGCTGGTCGTTCCAGGCGTACCTGCCGAACATGGATTGGGCGGGGCCGGTGAACGCGACTGCCGTTACCCCGGCTTTCCAGGAATCGGTAAACGTGTACCAGAGCTTCACTTTTGCCATCCCGTCGCCGTGCTCCGGGTTGTAGGCGATGTTCAAATTCGTTTCCACCTTCTGGTTCATCAGGAATACCTTGAGATTGCCCCAGAGCAGGGTTTCGAACTTTCTGTCATAAAGAGTGTCCGGCCGGTCGAGAATGGCGGTCTGCTGGGCCTGTAGGGTCAGCAGCACGTCCTCCACAATGCGGTAATCGGCGCCGACGCCGTAGGCAATCGTATCGCTTCGGTGCTGATTGGGGGCCAGGGGGAACACTCCCGGCGCCGGTGCCGCCGGATATCCCCACAGTTCCTGGCGGGTGTTGAAGATGCGGTCGAAGGTGTAGGCCGCTTCCCCCCGCAGGCTCCAGTCACCGGCAATGGCGGCCGCATCCAGTCCGATGGAAGTGATTTTGTGAAAGTCCGGAACGAATCCCGGATCGATCAAAATCTTGCCGGATTGGGGTATGATGGCGAGCGCGGTGGTTTTGAAGACCGGCCTCGTATCGAAGCCGTGGAAGAAGTTCAAGGCCCATTCGATGTCTCCGACGTGCTGCGCCCGCAGGCCGACGGCGCTGTTTTCGATGGTGCGCGCCGGCAGGTCGGGTTCGTCCGGCTCGATTTCGGCATCCGCTGCCCGGGAAAATTCCGAGAGGATCGATCTGCCGAACCATCGCTCGTCAGGCAGGGGAAGACGGTAAGGGACGAGCGCCGGGACCCAGACCGCATCCAGGTTCCAGACGCCCTTGTACAGATTGGCGGAGAGGGAGGGCACCCCGATCTTGCGGTCTTCCAGCGGCCGCAGGATGAAGCGGGTGTAGTCCCAGGGATTCAAAAGGTCGTTTATGGGATACTCATCCAGCCTGCCCCAGGCAAACCGTTGAATTCCGGCCCGCAGTTCCAGATCATTGGCTGTAAAGCCGACATACAGTTCCTTGAACTCCAGAAACGGCGTGTTGCTCTGATAGACCTCGTCGAATGTCTTGAGCAGCGCATTGTCCGTGGCGGGAAGATCCACGGTTCCGTCCCAACCGCCTTCCAGCCAGGAATGGAAACGCCACTTCGATGGAGGCGTATCGATCTTCAGCCTGCCGATCAGGCTCGGGTATTCCTCCTCGCTTTCGCTGTCCAGCGCCGCCACGCCCCTCAGATCAAGCCTGCCGGAAACGGAAAAGTAGTCGCCGGCGAAACAGGGCGCGGTGAAGGGCTTCGCGGCGAGCAAGATGCAGGCCAGGCACAGGCAGATTCTTCGCATAGGATTCCCAGAGGAGCGCGCTTGCCGGGTCTTTGGACGCTATCTGCCGCTCCGCTGCAGTGACCGCTGGGTAAACAGGTCGTCCGAAAACTTTGTATGATACTGGATGCTTTCAAGGGTCAGCTCGGTTCGGTGGCTGGTCGATCTGTTCTCCACCTTGAGCTGAAACGGCGTCGGAATGCCGTCGATGATCCTGACATCCGTGAATTCCCCGGCGCGGTAGACCTTGTCGTCCTGGTAATATTCGATCTTCAGATGCACCCACAGGTCTTTTGCCACCCAGCCGATGTATTTGGTGTATTTGCGCCGGATTTTGGGCGTCACCTCGACGACGTAACAGGGCCTGCCGTCGATGTTTTCCTCCTTCAGGATCTTGAATTTGTAATCGTCCAGGCTGGGCGGCCCGCCGAAGTCGTCGTAGGAGAAGTCGGAGCCAAAGAAGGAATCGTCCTGGGAGGTGGTCGGGATGCGCCGGACCCGTTTGTATTCGGGGAAATAGGCCCAGAGGTCCCGTTCCGCGAAAGTGTGGGCGTGGATCAGGAAACCCACTCCTTTCAGGTCCGGCGGAGAATTGAATACCACCAGCACCTTGTAGGCTTCCGGGTCGGCTTTTTTGCTGTACTCGGTAAGGGTCCTGGTCCGCTTGCCGCCGCCCTTGTCGAAAAGGACCATGGTGGCCTCGGTCTGCCGGTCGAGGGCCCGGGAGCGGACTTCGTGCACCTTTTCATACACCTCGCGGCCGCTCATGGCCTGGGCGGAAATTGCCGGAGAAACGATCAACAGGCATGCGAGCCATATGATCAGCACAATGTGTCGCCCTCCTGGTGGGCAGACACGCGGGTCTGCCCCTGCGCCCCCCCATCCTGTTCCTTTCCAGCCAGAGGGAAGGGGATTCTTTCGATTCAATATTTCACTCCTTGTGCCTTGCACCCTGTGCCCTGTGCCCGATTTTCTTCTATTCATAGGTCAGTGCCTCCACGACATCGGTTTTGGCCGCCCGGCGGGCGGGATATATCCCGGCCAGGGCCGAAAGCCCCGCCGCCAGGACGAGTGCCCAGGCGATGGAGCCGTAGGGGATGAAATATTGCGCCGCCGAACTGTAGTTGGCCCGGAACGAGCCTTCGAGGTTGAGCCACCCGGTGATGACGCCCGCGCCGCACCCCAGCAGCCCCCCTGCGGCACCCATGAGCAGGGACTCGATCAGCACGACGGCGGTGACCTGCCGTCTAAGCATGCCGATGGAGCGGAGGATGCCGACCTCCCGGGTCCGCTCCAGCACCGAGGCCAGCAGGGTGACGATGATGCCGAAACAGGCGATGGTCATAGTGATGACGCTCAGCGCGTAATTGAAAACAAAGGTCCCGTCCATCGCCTTGCGAATTTCGTCCTTGAATTCCTGTACCGGCAGGACGAACAGTTTTCTGTCGCCTCCCAGTCGTTTCTGGATGGCATCGCGCACGGTGGGGATGTCCGCCCCCGGCACGACCCGGACCGAAAACTGGTCGGCCAGCATGTCTCCCCAGTGGCGCTGGAAGGTGAACAGATCGAAAATTACAGTGCCGCTGTCGTACAGGTAGTCCACCACCACGGCGGTGATGCCGAACCGGACAGGTCCCGAAGGGGTGGCCAGCGTTATGACGTCCCCCGGTTTGAGGCCGAACCGGGTGGCGAAAGGTTCGCTGACCACGATATTGTCCTGGTGCGGCAGAAGACGCCGGATTTCCTCCCCGTCCCCCTGAGTGACGATGAAGTGACTGTATTCCCCCCGTCGTACGATGTCGATGGTCGAGAGAAGCACCCGCTGGCCGTTGTAATCCATATACAGTTTTCGCCAAGGATCCGCGGAGCGCACCCCGGGTACCTCTTCGATGTCGCGCCACATCTCCACCGGCATCGGCACGGTCTGGGCGTTGGTGCTGGAGCTGGGGTGCCCGGCCGAAACGATGATATCGGCGCGGACCACGGCATCCAGCCAGGTCATGACCGACTCTTTGCTGCTGTGGACGTAACCGGCCGAATTGACAAAAACGGAAATGCCGAAGAATATGGCCGCCACCGCAACCGCATTGCGGGTGATGTTCTTCTGCAGATTGAGCCCGGCGAGCCTTCCCATGGACCCGAGGCGGGAAGCCAGAAACCGGTGGAACAGGGAAAGAAAGCCTTTTAGGAATGCCGGCGTGAAAAAGGAAATCCCGAGGATGAGAAAGAGCTGGGCCGAGAAGAGAAATGTTCCGTTTTTGAAAACAGGAGAGAAGTCCGAAAACTTGTACAGGCAGAATACCGCTGCCGCCAACAGGAGAAAAATACCGGCGGTGATGTTCAGGCGTTTCCCGGTGAAGAATCCTTCCTCTAGCCAGGGCACGGAACGAATGGCCGAGACGGGGGAAATGCGGTTGCTCGCCAGGACGGGGAATACGGCTGCGGCAAGACTGGCGGCGATTCCGCAGGCGATGCCGGCCGCGGGATAGACCCAGGTCAGCTCGATTCCGGTGACCGCCGTCCTCGCGTACCACTGGGAAACGATCTTGCCCAGGGTCCCGACGACGGAGCCCGCGAACAGGATCCCGAGCCCGACGCCGAGCGCCGATCCGACGGCGGAAATCACCAGGGTTTCGCCCAAGAACAGCTGCATGATCTGGCCGCGGGTGGCCCCGAGCGCGCGCAGGATGCCGATCTCTTTGCGGCGATGAACGATGGAGATGGAGACGGCATTATAGATCAGGTACATGCCGACGATTATGGCGAAGAAGCTGATCAGGTTCAGGCCGGTCTGAAAGTTGGCCAGCATACTCTCAATCTGGCGGGTCCTGCCCACCGGCGTCTCGACCGAGTACCCTTCAGGCAGCGCGGCCAGGATGCGCCGTTTAACCGTTTCCAGGTCCTCGCCCCGCAGGAGGCTGACGTCGACCCGGTCGATGCGCCCCTCCTTGCCGAAGGCCATCTGGGCGGCGTAGATGTCCATGACCGCCAGATTGCCTCCCATGACCTTGGCCGGCCCCTCGGGGTTCAGGATGCCGCGGACGCGAAAGGTGCGGGTTCCCTGGACCGTCTCCACCTGGATTTGCTGATCCAGGGCGATCTGCTCCCGCTCGGCCATGGTTTTCGTGATGATGATGGAGTCGGGTCTGGCCAGGAACAGCAAGGGGTCGGGGATGTCCGCACTCTCGTTGGAAAGGCTGTAATCGCGAATCTGGCCATCGATCAGGACGTCCACGCCGAGAATCATCAGGGAGCGTTCCTGGCCGGCGGAGAGAAGCCCTTCGGTATCGATGACCGGCACGGCATACTCCACGCCTGGCACGGCCTGCACCTGTTCGAGGATCGCCTCGGGGAAACCCGACTGGGCGCCGGTAACCTGGAGACTGGCGCGGCCCGTCGCATGAATGAAGGAATCTTCGAAGGAACGGAGGACGCTCTTGTTGACGATGCCGATCGAGACGATGGCGGCCACGCCAAGGGCTATCCCGGCTACAGCCATGATCGTCTGGGCTTTCTGGTGCTTCAGGTGCTTGAGGCTGATGTGGCGGAGCAGGTTGGCGAGGTTCATGGCATGACCTCTTGGAGGAAAACGTCCTCCGACAGGGTGCCGTCCCTGAGGGTGATGATCCGCGTGCCGTAGGCCGCCGCCTTGGGATCATGGGTGACCATCACGATGGTCTGCCCCTTTTCGTTGAGTTTTGCCAGGAGCAGGAAGATTTCCTCGCTGGTGTGAGAGTCCAGGTTGCCGGTCGGCTCGTCGGCCAGCAGCACCGCGGGTTCGGTGATGAGGGCGCGGGCGATGGCCACCCGCTGCATCTCCCCGCCCGAAAGCTGTTCCGGTCGATGCTCCATGCGTCCTCCCAGTCCGACCTGTTCCAGGAGACTGGCCGCCTTGTCCTTGACCCGAGAAAAAGGGATCCCTTCCAGAAGAAGCGGCAGGCTGACATTCTCGATGGCGGTCAGGATCGGCAGGAGGTTGAAAAACTGGAAGATGAATCCGACCCGCCGGCGCCGGATGAGGGTGAGTTCGTCGTCGGAGATGCCGTGCAGGGGCCGGTTGTCGATAAAAACCTCTCCCTTTGTCGGCTGATCCAGCCCGCCGATGAGGTTCAGGAGGGTGCTCTTGCCCGATCCGCTCGGCCCCATGATGGACAGGAATTCCCCCGCTTCGATCCTGAAGGAAACATCCCGCAGCGCATGAACTTCCTTTGCTCCCTGATGATAGGTTTTCCCGGCATTCACGACTTCAATCATAGGTTCTCTCCCAACCTTCTATGCGTTTACAAATACATGCAGTTCACAGCCTCACACCCCTCACTCCTCACTCCTCACGTCCTTTTTAATCTTCGAGGCGCACAAATCCAGCCACTTGATATCGGCCTCCGCATGGAACAGCCCCGCGTCCATAAGCAACTCGGTTGTGAGCATATCGGGATTCCCCGGTTTTTTCTTCAGGGCGACCTTTCGCTGCGTGAGGCGGGTCATCTGTTTGAGATAGAGGGCTTTCTGTTTTTCTATCAATTCCAGAATGGATGCCGGGTCGCGCTTGTCCATGAAGACGAGCTTGATGAAGAATTCATCGCGCAGCGCCCGCACCTTGCTGACCGGAGTGGAGAGCCATTCGAGCAACTCCTCCCTGCCTTTTCGGGTAATGCTGTAGATTTTCCTGTCCGGACGCCTGTCCTGCGCCTGACGGTCATGGGTTACAAGGTCTTCCTTCTCGAGGCGGTCGAGGGTTGTGTAAATCTGGCCGTAGTTCAGGCTCCAGAATTCCCCGATTTTCTCGTCGAAAGAGCTTTTCAGTTCGTAACCGTGCAGGTCTTTCTCGGCCAGGATGCCGAGCATCGCATATTTGACTGACATACGCCTTCTCCTTTAGATAAAAGTATATATAAAATGTTTTATAGGATGTCAACATCTTCTTGATCGCTTTCACAGTCATTGGGGAATCGGGTGAGCTATGGAAGTAAATCTCCTGGGAACAGCTGCGTCCTGCCGTAGAGGGGAATTTTTCTGGAGCGTTAATTGCAAAAACACTGATAGAGAACAGTATTTCCGGGGGGATCCGGTTATAAACATGACTCCCGGCAGTTGGGATAAAAATACCCCTAAGTGGGTTTCTTTTTTCAAGAAGTGGAATTCAACAAAATGCCATTGGGGAAACACTTTGTAAAATTCAGGGCTTTCATAATCATTCTTGTTTTGTGGGGATTGCCGTGTCTGGCTGAAGGAGCCCGGAAGGAAAGAATCCTGGTTTTACACTCTTACCACCAGGGACTGGAGTGGACCGACAGCATCACAGAAGGTATTCAGGCTATTTTCAAGCCTTTCGATAGGAACTATGAAATTTATTATGAATATCTTGATGCAAAAAGAAATGTCGGGGATGACTATGACAAAAAGTTGACAGAGCTTTTTTCTGCAAAAATGAAGAATGTTCAATTTAAGGCAGTGATTATCTCTGACAACAATGCGCTTACTTTTATAAAAAAGAATTATGGTTTACTGAAAGGAGGTCCACCGCTCATCTTTTGTGGCATCAATCATTTTCAGCCCGACCTCATCGATACCCTGCCGTTGGTGACGGGAGTTACCGAGGAAACGGATATTGCCGGGAACCTCGAACTGATGCTGCGGCTGCATCCGGAGCGAAAACGGATCGTGGTGATCCTGGACGGCACCCCGACCGGAAAGGCTTTAAAAAACTCCCTGAATGAAGCAGTCGCAAAGTTTCATGATCGTGCCCAGGTCGAACTTCTGCATGACTTCACCCTGGAAGAAGCGGCCTCTTATACGGCCGCTTTGGGGCCCGAGGACATGATCTTCCTTCTCACCTTCAATCGAGATCGCAATGATAATTATATTTCCTATGCTGAAGGATTAGCCCTGTTGGCAGAGGCGTCAAAGGTGCCGATTTACGGTCCCTGGGATTTCTATCTCGGTAGAGGCATCGTTGGGGGCTTGATAACTCCGGGATTTGAACAGGGGAAAATCGCCGCGCAACTGGCGCTGCGCGTTCTGAAAGGGGAAAATCCGCACAATATAGCGATCGTCTCCGGCACAAGCAGTCGTCCACTGTTCGATTACAATCAGCTGCAGGCCTTTCGCATCGACACCCGCAAGTTGCCGAAAAATGCCCGTATTATAAACAGTCCTCCCGGTTTTTATGAAAAGTACCACAGGGTTGTGCTCGGTTTCTGTCTGGGCGCCGGTCTTCTGCTTGTTCTTTGCTGGTGGCGGCTGCTCCGGGAAAAGCGCGAACGGGATCGGTTGGTGCAAATGAATGTCGCCCTCGACAAACTCGTGGAGGAAAAGACCGCTTGCCTGCAGGCAACCAACCAGGTTCTCCAGAAGATCGCCATTACCGATGATCTTACCGGGCTTTACAACCGCGGCTTTCTGTTGAAGCAGCTTGCCGCAAAAATCGCTTCGGTTGATCGACAAGGTGGCGATTTGTCGATTATTCTTATGGATCTGGATTATTTCAAAAGGATCAACGACACTTACGGCCACGATTCCGGTGACAAGGTGTTGGAACAGATCAGTACTATTCTCAGATCATGCCTGCGGGAAAAAGACCTGGTCGGCCGATATGGGGGGGAGGAATTTCTGGTCATACTTCCGGAGACCGACCTGAAAAAAGGCAAAATAATCGCCCACCGCATCCGAAAAAGTATCCAGTCCTATCAATGGGAACGGGAAAATTTCAGGACAACCATCAGCGGTGGCCTGGTGCAATATACCGGAGAGTCTATGGAATCCCTGCTGAAGCGGGCGGATGACCTCCTTTATCAGGCAAAAAATCTGGGGCGAAACCGGATGGAGTGCTGCCTGCTGGAGCCGAGCGAAGGTGGCAATGGCAGCAAATCCCTTAAACCCGCCCCTTGAATGGTGTCACCGTTTCGGCTGCTGGCGATGACACCCATCGCTTTTCAAATACCTGAATGCCTTTCTCGAGTTTGCTTCCATCGAGCTTTCCATTGACCTCCAAATCAACCGTGAATCTTATCGCCGATATGTGGAAGAACCTGATGCAGCCAATTGCCAGGTTAGCCTCCCCGTTTTCAACCTCCGCCGGTTCTTGATACTCCAGCCAGACCTATACCCCCCCTGCCTTCAAATTCGACTTTGAAAACAGAGAGGGTAGACTGTTTCGTATGCCGACAAAGGGGGAGGCGATGAAAAAGGGAGAAGGCGCGAGGGCGTGCAAGGGTTCGATCCAACCGTGGCCCACCCGCATCCGCCCGGAAGGTGCCGCAGGGGAGATGCAAACGCCCCGAATGCGCAAGGTCGAAGCCCATCTGCATAACCTTGCCGACTGTTGCGGGCCGCCCCTGGGGATGGATCGCCGGCAATTCCTGCGCAGCAGTTGCGGTCTGGCAGCGGCATTCCTGTCCATGAATGCCGTGTTCGGGCCGCTGTTCGACGTGAGTCCGGCGGAAGCAGCCGATCCGCAATCAGCCGAGGAACGATCCCGGGCCCTGGCCGGGCAGCTCGTCATCGATGTACAGACCCATTTTGTTTATCCGGAATACCCTTCGCGGGGCCTGCTCGGTCTGCGCGAACTTGCCAAACGCTGGAATCCGGAAATTCAGGGGCGCCAGACCCTGGAAAAAATCCAGTACGACAATTTTTACCGGGAAGTCTTCCTGAACAGCGACACGGCCCTGGCGGTGCTGAGCAGCGCCCCGGCCGACGACCCGCAGCGCTACTTTCTTCACAACGAGGACCTGATCCGGGCGCGAGATCGGGTCGAAAAGCAGGCCGGCAGCCGGCGTCTCAACGTCCATGCCCTGTTCACTCCCGGACGCCCCGGGTGGATGGAGGATTTGGAGCGGGCCATCGCCATGAAACCCGACGCCTGGAAAGGCTACACCGTCGGCATGCCCTCCGGCGAATCCCGCTGGCCATGGCGCATGGATGACGAAAAGCTCGTGTACCCGGCCTATGAAAAAATGGTCGAGGCGGGCATCACCACGGTCTGCGTTCATAAAGGATTATTGCCTTCCAATTACCGGCAGCGCATGGCGAGTACCTGGCGCTACGGAGGTGTGGACGACGTGCCCAAAGCCGCGAAGGACTGGCCGCAGCTGCGCTTTCTCATCTACCACTCCGCCATCCGCCGGGGCGGCATACCGACCGGCGAAGAGCTGCAAACCTTCGAGGAAACGGGAGAGATACCCTGGGTGAGCGACCTGGCAAGAATTCCGGAACGGCACGGCGTGAACAACGTCTACGCGGAACTGGGCTCGGTGTTCGCTGTCACCTGCGTCAGCGCTCCGCGCTACTGTGCGGGCATCCTCGGCACGCTGATCAAGGGGATGGGCGCGGACAGGGTGCTCTGGGGGACGGATTCCGTCTGGTATGGCTCCCCCCAATGGCAGATCGAGGCCCTGCGCCGCCTGGAAATTCCGGAAAATCTCCAGAAAAAATTCGGATTTCGCCCCCTCGGCTCGGCCGTCGGCGAGCTGAAAAACCGCATTTTCGCCGACAACGCCCGGCAGGTGTATACCTTCGATAAGGCAGCCCTGAAGTCGGACAAGCTGGCTCACGCGAAAAGCGCCGCAGCGGCGACTCCCTGATGAACCATGTCGCCCCTCAATTCGGGGCTACCGACTGTCCTTCGGTTGGCAAGAGTTAAGAAAAGCAACGGGATTTTTACGAAGGTTATGAATGTACCATCGGTGTTTAAGGGAAAAATATTTTTTGTACTTTCCCATCCTCCGGGCATAATGTCGCAAAAGGGGCGCATTCTTTTTCCCGGTGAGCGCCTCTAAGAGCAACAATTGAAAAATCTTTTCCCTCCTGACCTGTCTAAACTGTGGGTAATTTTCATCAACCCACCCGAAAAATCTGGCAACCTGGAAACTTCTTTTATACTTTGCTTCAAAGTCTTCCTTTTTTCCAAAAAAATGATTGCTTTGATGCACACGATAATTCACTAAAGATTCTGCGAGATAAAACTTTCTCCCGCCCACAATAGAGGCCAGCCAGATGACACAATCATCAGCACGAATGCGCCAGTCTTCCTCCATTGGAATCGGAAATATTTTGTTTGCCAGCGACCGTCGTATCGAAATAGCTGAAGTTCGTTCCCCGATCCAGGAATGACTGAGATACGTCAAAAAAGCAGTATATCCTAAATCAGTGATTTTATCGGTAAAAGGTTGAATGATTTGTTTCTGGCTTTGGCCGAATTCTTGAAGTCCACAGTAAATAAAATCACACTCTTTTCTTTCCGAATACAAATCGACTAATTTTTGAATATAATTAAGTTTATAAGCATCATCGGAGTCAAGAAAGCAAATAATATCACCGCCTGCAAGTTCAAACCCACGGTTGAAGGAAGAAAGCTGTCCTCCATTTTCTTTAAAGTAAGTTTTTATTCTATTGTCTTTTTTGGCGAGTCTGCTTATTGTTTCAACTGAATTATCATTGGATCCATCATCAACCACAACTATTTCAATATTATAATAGGATTGATTACAAGCCGAATTTATTGATTCTTCAATAAATTTTCCATAATTATGATTATTGATCAGGATCGAAACAAGCATGGAACCAACCCATCCTCCTTATTATAATAGCCTTTCCATTCCCATAGAAGTTTTTATCGGGTAAGAATGTTCTTTGAAAAGTTTTTTAAGGGTACAACTCACTTATAAAATCTGTCAAAACAAAAAATGCGGTAAGAGCCAAATTATTTCGGGGCATTTTCCTGGTGGGGGAAGAGTAATTTTTTACCCGTAAGGGAAGGACCAAAAGGTATTGCAAAGAGTCTGGACATGATTTGGAACATGTTGAGAGGTCAGCTTTCCTCGACAACTTTACGCAAGGCTCTGACCATTTCGCCTTTCATCCGACTATGATAAAGCTCCTCACGGATGCGGGAGCTGTTCGCCAGCATTATCATCAATGCGTTTCTAAACCGTATGCGCCAAATGCGATGCGGAAAATCGTACACTCCGTGGTTTTTGAAATAGCGATGATCGGCCACAAAGGGAAAGCGCAGCCGACCCCAGATCTCGTCACGCAGCAATTTGGTGCCGGCGAGGCCGAGAAAGGTTTGGGGCCTGCGATAGTGCTGGGCGCTACTGGTAACGAGGCAATGGGACAACAGGTCGAGCTGGCCGTCGAGGGCGGCCGAATCATGGCATTCGTCACTCACTATCGCCACCAGATTGGCCTTTGCCCACTCGCAGTACGCTTCAAGGATCTCACGCAGATGAGGGTTGCGGCTCAGCTGACCGGCAACGAGGATGCCAACCTGCTTGTCGATGATGCTTGGAGTATGGCCCAGGAAAAAGGTCCGGTCGAAAAAGGTCTTCCAGCGGGCCGAGAGGTATCGGTCACGGATGTCGCCGGCATAGATGAGGATATCGGCAGCCATCACCCGCTGCCGGTAAAAGGAGATGAAGTCGTCCCGCTCCTCGAGCGGGCAGCTGTTGTCGTAACCGCACTGGATGCAGCCTAGACAACTGGTTTCGATATGCAGCTCACGGAGATTGACGGTTTCCGCCTTGCCGCCGAAACAGATTTGCAGCCGCCTGACCATCCGAGCCTGGTTACCGTCCGGTTCCTCAAGGTCACAGATGATGAGAACCTTTTTACCGCCGGGATCCACAGTCGCTGCGACCGGCCCCGGATCATAGGGGCCAGATTCTGCGGACACAGGTTGGGCCTGATGGAAGGTCGGCCGACCTTGCTCTGTAATCTGCAAGGCGTTGTCGGCGAACTGCAGCAGCATGCGACGCTTTTCGGCGTCGAGCAGATCCTGCATGTCGGCTGAAAAGGCATCGATAAAACGCATCCCCAGGTCGTGGCAGACGGCGCGGATATATTGCAGGGCGGTGTGGTCGTAGAAATGGACCGAGGTAGCGATGGCCAGGGCATATTTACCGGCAAAAGCGGACGCAGCCTGACGCTCCCAGATCAGCTCTATAAAGCGTTTATAGTGAGCATGGACCATCAGGTAGTAGAGGGGAAAGCTCCAGATGATCAGGTCGGAATTTTTGATACGGTCGATAACGGCGGCAAATTGACATGGGTCCTGTTCGATGCTTTTCAGGTCGCGGGCGATATGATGGTAGGTGAATTTGTGTTGCGGATTTTTCTTTTCGAAGTAGCGAACGTATTGCAGTGTGATGCTCTGTTCGCCCTTGGGACTGCCGCTCAGCACTACAACATTCATTGCTTGTTTCTCTATTAAAGTGATAAGGAAGTTTTTTATGAAGGAAGCCAAAAGAGGCTTTGACTTCAACTGGTCGGTACATGATGAGAAAAGATATGAGGAGTATACTATTTTTTTCCGGAATCGCCCGGGAATTCTAAGCTTGGGGACAAGATCAGGTAAAAATAATGTGAGGTGTGCCGGTGTCCGTCTCCGCGCAATCCCCTTGATGCGTATCCCATAAAAGGCCGATTCGCATACGACGGCCGCGTCGAAATCGAAGGCATAACGAAACCCGGGAGGGACAAGGGATAGCGCTTGACCTTTGGTCGCTGGTGCCATAGGTTGGGATTATTTTTCCTTTGGGTGTTCAGGAGCACAGCATGAAGAACATACTGATTCTGTTCGCACATCCGCGCTTTGAAAAGTCCCGGGCCAACAAGGCGCTGCTTGGCGCTCTTCACGGTCAGGACGGCATTACGGTGCATGATCTTTATGAGCTGTATCCAGATTTCAACGTCGACATTGCGCGAGAGCAGGACCTGCTGCTGGCGCACCAAATCATCATCTGGCATTACCCCTTGTTCCTGTATGGGGCACCCGCCATGGTCAAACAGTGGATGGACCTTGTGCTGGAGCATGGCTGGGCTCACGGTGCGGGGGTAACAACCCTCGAGGACAAACAGTTATTCGTCACCATCACCAGTGGCGGCACACGGGAAAGCTACTCCCACAGCGGATTCAATCGGCACACAATGTCTGAGCTGCTGTTCCCGCTCAGGCAGGCGACCCGCCTCTGCCGGATGACATGGCTTCCCCCCTTCGCGGTGCAGGGAACCTACCGTCTGACAGACGACATGCTGGCGAACTACGGCAGCATGTACCGTCAGGTGCTGTTGGAGCTGGCACGGTCCCCTTCTCTGGAATCGGTCTGGCGCTACGATTTCCTCAATGACTGGATTGCGGACATGAACGGAAAGGAGCAGCCATGACAGACAGTTTGCTTGGCCAGGCAGTCGTGTACCTTGGTGCGGCGCTGATCTGCGTGCCGCTGGCCAAGCGTCTGGGGATGGGATCGGTGCTGGGTTACCTGCTGGCCGGCATTCTCATCGGCCCCTTCTGCCTCGGCTTTATCGGCCATGAGGGAGAAGACATCATGCACTTCGCGGAATTCGGCGTGGTCATGATGCTCTTCCTGATCGGTCTCGAGTTGGAGCCGGCCCATTTCTGGAAGATGCGCAATCGGATTCTGGGGTTGGGGACGCTGCAGCTGGTCCTGACCACCCTCGCCTTCACGGGCGGCCTCCTGATGCTGGGCCTGGACTGGCGGGGCGCCCTGGCCGCCGGGCTGGCCCTTTCCATGTCATCCACGGCAATGGTGCTTCAATCCCTCAAGGAAAAGGGGCTCGGCGGCTCTCAAGCAGGGGCCAGCTCCTTCGCCGTGCTGCTGTTCCAGGACATCGCCGTCATCCCGATCCTGGCTCTGCTCCCATTTCTTGCCCTGCAGGCCGGCGCAGGTGCGCCCCATGGCGACGCTCCTGGACTGCTGGAAGGCCTGCCGGTCTGGTTGAAGGCCGGGTCAGTCCTCTTTGCCCTGGCCGCGGTCATCATCATGGGCCGATATATCGTTGTTCCCATCCTTCGCATCGTCACCAAGACCAGTGTCCGGGAGCTTTCCATCGCCGCAGCTCTGCTGATCATCGTCGCCATCGCCCTCTTGATGAAGCTGGTCGGCCTGAGCCCGGCGCTGGGCGCTTTCCTCGCCGGCTTACTGCTGGCTAACAGTGAATTCCGCCACGAGCTGGAAAGCGACATCGAACCATTCAAGGGGCTGTTGCTCGGCCTTTTCTTCATCGCGGTCGGGGCGTCCATCAACTTCAGGCTGCTGTCCGAGAGCCCGGTTGTCATCCTGTCCCTGGTCCTGGCGGTCATCGTGCTCAAAGCCGCGGTGTTGATCCTGGCGGGGCGGCTGTTCCGGCTTTCCTTCGACCAGAACAGCATCTTCGCCCTCGGCCTGTCCCAGGTAGGGGAGTTCGCCTTTGTCCTCTTCGCCTTTATCAGCCGGCTGGGGATTATCGGGAACAAGTGGATAGATACGCTGATGGCGGTCACCGCCATCAGCATGACCATGACCCCTCTGCTGCTCCTCTTGAACGAACGGCTGGTCCTGTCACGCTTCGGCACCCTCCAGCAGGTGGAAAAGGAAGCCGACCACATCGATACCGAGCACCCGGTCATCATCGCCGGGTTCGGCTCCTTCGGCAGCACCTTGGGCCGTTTTCTCCGGGCCAACGGCGTTGAGGCGACCATCCTGGACAACGACTCCGACCAGGTGGACTTGCTGCGCAGGATGGGATTCAAGGTGTTTTACGGGGATGCCACCCGGCTGGACATCCTCCACTCCGCAGGTGCCGGCAGCGCCCGCATCCTGTTCATCGCCATAGACAGCCCCTCGATCGTCAACAATCTCGTTGAAACCGCGAAAAAGCATTTCCCCAAGCTTCAGATCATGGCCTGCGCCGGAGACAACCTGGATGCCCAGGAGTTGCTGGATCTCGGAGTAAACCATGTCTATCGGGCGTTTCTCGACACCTCCGTGCGGGCGGGGGTTGACGTTCTGGCAAACCTCGGACACCGGCGCTACAGTGCGACCCGGGCCGGCCAGAACTTCATGAAATATGACGAAGCCGCCATGCGCCATCTTGCTCCGCATCGCCACGACACAAAAGATTACATCTCCAGCGCCAGAGAGCAGATCCGGCTGCAGGAACAGTTGCTGGCCAGCGACCGCGCCAGCATCCATAACCAGCACGACCATGCCTGGGATTCCATCGGTCCGGTGACGGCAGCAGAGGAGAATGGGGTCTGTCTGTCGGCGGAATGATAAAATTTGATGTGAACGCTCCTGATGCGGATTGAATCGTGCCGTCGCTGGCAAAGACCGAAATTGAGGGTGAACATGCCACGATGAACATCGCAACCGCAACCCGCCCAGCAAAATCTGTCTCGCGCAAAGGCGCAAAGGTCGCAAAGGAAGGCGAAGTCCTTTCAAAGGCTTTACCTGGCTTTGAATTTTCTTTGCGTGCTTAGCGAACTTTGCGCGAATGGCTTTGAACGCCCCCGGCGACGGTTCAGCCGCCCCGTTTTCGACCCCGCCAGTCGTTAATGCTCCAGGAAAGCTGGCTCCAGAGACCCCTTAGCAGGGCCACCTCGTTCCGGTCGGGATGGGCTCGGGAGATCAGACGACGCAACCTGTTGAGCCCCGCCTCCCGGCGGCTTGGATTGAGGAAGGCGATTCTCTCCAGCACGGCAGCCATCTGGGCGAACATGCTGTCCAGCTCTTGCTGGGTTGGCAATTCGCCCTCGGCTTCGGATACGGCCCCTTGGGGTTGTCGGGCCAGTTCGTAGAGAAACAGCACAACGGCCTGGGCAAGGTTGAGTGAGCCGGCTGCATCGCTGGTCGCCACCCTCGCGGTATGGCTGCACAAGGCTACCTCGTCACTGGTCAGCCCGCTCTGCTCACGGCCGAAGATCAGACCCGCCTTCGTGCCGGCGGGCAAAGACCCGAAGAGGGCCGGCAGTTGGGTGCTGTCCAGCAGCCGGCCGCGCAGCCGGCCTTCCCGGCGGGTTGTTGCGATAGTGATCTGCAGGTCGGAGATCGCGTCAGCCAGGGCGGGAAAAATCCGGGCCGATTCAAGCAGGTGTGTCGCGCCGGCGGCGAACATGCGAGCTTCCTCGGCCAAGTGATCGCAGGGATTGACCAGGCGCAGATCGCTCAACCCAAAATTGGCCATGGCCCGGGCCACGGAACCGACATTGCCCGGGATCTGAGGTCCGCACAGTACGATGACGGGCCCCTTACAAGGGTCGGGCGAGGCGCTGATTTCGTTTGCAGGCATGGTATCTGTCCCCCGGCCGAAGTTCAAATTTTCAAAAGAGAAGGTTGACGCCCTACTTGATCTTATCGAGCACCGGGGCCGCCCCGGTCGCTTCCTCACCCCATCCCGCACCCACTCCCCGATCCTGATAATGAGCCCTTCCTGGAAGTTGCCCTCGCCGGTCAGTCGTCCTGCCGCGTCATAAATTTATATTTTTCAAGAACGTCCCCTTGGGTTATGTTGGGTTATGCAAGAACGTCCCCTTGAACTGTAAAGAACGTCCCCTTGAACTGGAGGACCAGACAGGACTTAAAGTTTATTTCGCCGAACCGTATGCTGCTTGACAGCGAGGCACGAACGAAAACACCAACGGTCTGTTGCGCTTCTATTTTCCCAAGGGAACCGATTTCCGCCGCCTATCAGAAAAAACACTGGCCAAAGCGGTTCAAAAGCTCAACAACCGGCCAAGAAAATGTCTTGGCTACCGGACACCCCAGGAAGTCTTCGATGAAGCCCTGAGTGGTGCACTTGCAAATTGAATCTGCCATCTCGTTGAGGGTTGCGGGGGATAAACCTGCCTTGTCCATTTTCGAGTCTCCGTTTCTGCGGCTTCACCCCTTAGATGCTCCGAGGAAGTAAAAGGTTCCCGGGAAGGCAAAAAAGATATCACCTGGAGCTGCCGCCCTCCATGGTAACGCCGATGGGTGTTTTACTCCACCCACCGGAGCAGCAGTTTCCGTCTGACTTGCGCCAAACGGCGGAAAAAGGGTAGCATGCTCTCCATGGACGATCTCCTCGAAGAGTACAAGAATCTCCTTGCCCGCATCGATGGCTGGTTCGAACGATCCGTGGCCGCGGCCGGCCCCGGGCGGATCGCCTGCTCCAAGGGGTGCAGCGCCTGTTGCCGGGGGTTTTTCGACATTTCCCTCCTCGACGCCTTCCTTCTGCAGCAGGGTTTCCAGCACCTTCCGGAAAACATCCGCCAGGTCTCTTTGGAGAAGTCCCGGAGGCGACTGGAGGACCTTAGGGTCCGCTGGCCGGGCTTTGCCGCCCCCTACATTCTCAACGGCATTCCCGACGAGGAGTGGACCGAG
This sequence comes from Syntrophotaleaceae bacterium, assembly GCA_041390365.1. Taxonomy (NCBI): domain Bacteria; kingdom Pseudomonadati; phylum Thermodesulfobacteriota; class Desulfuromonadia; order Desulfuromonadales; family Syntrophotaleaceae; species Syntrophotaleaceae bacterium. Next base: position 481,376 of record JAWKQB010000003.1, read on the forward strand.
ATGCCAGAGGACGACGAAACACCCTGTCCGCTCCTCGGCGCCGACGGCACCTGCCTGGTCTACGCCTGGCGGCCGATGATCTGCCGCCTCCACGGATTGCCGAACATCGACTTCTCGGGGGAGAGTTTTTCCGATGTATGGTGCACGAAGAATTTCCCCGGCGTCGATCCTCTGCAACGGCCGGAGCTGCGCTGGGAGTTCCGCAAGACCTTCGAAGAGGAAATCGTTATTTTCCGCAAGTTTTCAGCCCGCCTGCTCGGCTCTCCCCTCATTGAGCTCGATACCTTCATCCCCACCGCACTTCTGATCGATTTTGCCCGGACCGACTGGAAGAATTTCAGGATCTAATGCGAGGCGACAATCTCTTCGGAAAGCTCAGCCGTTGCTGACCGCCAGCCACAGCGCCCGAACCAGCAAAAACCCCAGCATGCCGACGAACACCACGAAGGCCACCAGCAGTAGGGCCAAAACCCAGACGAATACGCGGCTGGTGACGACGGTCTTGCGCGGTTGGTCCAGATATTCGCCGAGGAGTTTCACGTTGCGGTTGTTGGCTTTCCAGGCAACGTCGAAGAGATCGCCCAGGAAGGGAATGGCGCCGATCAGCGCGTCCACCGCGATGTTGAAGGCCATTTTCAGCAGGACCGATTTGGGAACGCCCAGGCGGGAGGCGGCGGCCAGGATATAGCTCGATAAAAGAGCGCCCACGGTGTCCCCGATCCCAGGGAACAGGCCGATCAGAGAATCGAGTCCGACCCGGATATCGAGTCCGGGAATCGGAATGAGGTTGTCCAGAAACCACGCCAGCCGTTCCAATTGCCTTCTGGCCTTGTCCCTTTCGTCGGTGTTCATGCAGTGGTTCCCTTTCAGCAAGCTGATCGAGGGGGATGAAAATCTTTTTCTGTAAACAACTATAACGTTTTTCGCCAAAGGTTACAGCAACAACCCCCGGGCTGGAAAAGATGCAGTTTCTGCACGGCGCATCCGCGCCTCGTGTGCAAGCAGCCACCGCTTGCGTTCCAAACCGCCGGCATAGCCGGTCAATTTGCCGTTCGCTCCGATCACTCGGTGACAGGGCACGATGATCGACACCGGATTGAGCGCATTGGCCCGGGCAACGGCCCGCACGGCTGCCGGATGGCCGAGGGCGGCAGCCAGTCCGCTATAGGACCGGCTCTCCCCGAAAGGAATGGTGATCAGCGCCTGCCAGACCCTTTTCTGAAAGTCGGTGCCGATCATCTCGATATCGGCCATCGGCAACGGTTGTATCTCTCCGGAAAAATAGGCGTCGAGCCAGCAAAAAACTGAGGCCGGCATCGTCCCCCCTTCCCGCCAGTCGATCTTTCCGAAACGGCGGCTCTGGATTGTTCGAAGCCGATCGTCATTCCCCTCGAAGTCGAGATGAACCAGTTTGCCTCCGGTGGAGGCAAGGATCAGTTCGCAAACAGGGCTGGGATAACGGGCGATGTCGATACGGGTGTTCACGGCAGTGTTCTCCTCTCGAACGGATAGATCATCAAGGAATCAGAGCTGACCACAGGTACTGGGCGGCATACGCCCGCCAGGGGCGCCACGTTTGCGAGCGCTGTTCCAGCGGCCTCGCCTTGTCCGGCCCCAGGCCAAGGGAGGAGGCCTTGAGCAGACCGAGATCGGCTGCCGGAAAAGCATCCGGATCGCCCAGTCCCCGCAGGGCGAAATAATTCAGGGTCCAGGGACCGATTCCAGGAATATGGGCGAGATTAGCGAGAAGCGCTTCTCCCGCTTGATCTTGAAGGTGGGGCCAGGCAAACAGCTCGACGATTCCGGAAAGGGTAAGAGCGCGGCGCCTGGTCAGGCCGATCGGCTGCAGATCCCGGCCCGCCAGAACCTCGGCGGCAGGAAACAGGTGCGTGACAGCGGAACCGGCCACAAGGTCTTCCGGCAAAGGTTCCCCATAAAGCTTGACCAGGCGCCCGGCCAGGGTGCGCGCCGCCGCCACCGAAACCTGTTGCCCCAGCACCGCCCGTACCGCAAGTTCGAACCGGTCCCAACAGCCGGGAACCCGCAACCCCGGCCGTTTTTCAATCAACGGGAGAAGCAGCGGATCTTCGGCCAAAACAGAGGTAATGGCGCCGATATCGGAATCCAGATCGAACAGGCGGCGCACCCGTCCGCCGATGTCCAGTACCTTGCCACCGACGGAGCCGCGCAGGGTAACATCTACCCCCAGGCCGTCCCGGGTAAACCTGCAGATCATCAACCCCACGGCATCGCCGAGCCGAAAACCTCGACAATACCAGTCGGGTCCTGTCTGTTCCAGCCCGGGAATGGCGCGATCGCTGAAGAAGGAGAGAAGATAGCCGGCATCGAAAGGCGGCCGGGCGCGCAGCCGAAGAACGAGATCGTCGGGTCGCGGTGCCCATAGGTCGAGCGCGGCCGCTCCGGGCGAGTCCGGGACCGGAGCGCGCACTGCAAGGGGCAAACCGCGCCGAAAGGCTGTCGGGGCATGGCCGTAAGCGATCTTCATCGCATCGTTGAACCGGCGCAGGCTGCCGAAACCGGCCACCTCGGCGATCTCGCTCATCGACAGGTTGCTGTCCACGATCAGTTGCCGCGCGCGCAGCAGCCGGCGCGCTTTGGCGTGTTCCTGCGGGGTGACGCCGGTATGTTCCTTGAAGAGCCGGCGCAAATGGCGGGCGCCGATGCCGAGGCGGGCAGCCAGATCCTCCAGGGAGCCGGTTGCCAGCGCCCCTTCCTCGATCAGGTGCACCGCGCGACGCACGGTGGCATGAACCCCCTCGGCGGCGGGCCTGCCGGGCGTGACTTCCGGCCGGCAACGCAGGCAGGGACGAAAGCCGTGCGCCATTGCAGACTCGGCCGTGGGAAAAAACCGCACATTTTCGCGCCTGGGAGTGAGGGCGGGACAGATCGGGCGGCAGAAAATCCCGGTCGTCAGTACGGCGGTATAGAACAATCCGTCAAACCGCCGGTCGCGGGCCAGCAGGGCGTTGTAGCATTTGTCTTCATCGAGCTGTTTCATGGGGCTCATTCTAGCAGGATCAGACAGGAAATACTCGCCAGATCCGGACATCGGCATGGAAAATCCGGTTGGTGTCCCTCGGCAAGTCCTGCTGCTTGAAAAAGCTTTTTATTCCTCTATATTTCCATTAAACAACGCTAAAGCGACCGGGAGGGATAGAATGAAAAGCCGAAATTCCATGTCCCACTGCGTATTGGTGACTCTCGCCGTCCTTGTGGCTGCCCTTTGCACATCCTGCACCCCCTGTGTCGTCTACACCGATTTGTGCGATCTTATCGGCGGGGTGCCGGAGGCCGAGGTGGTCAGCTCGAACCGGATGGTGGTGCTGGAGGATCCCGGCACCATCGCCGTCTGGCACGGATTCAGCTGCTCGGAGTCCGACAAAAGGGGTATCGAAGACGTGCTGAAGGTCGAAGAGAGCCTCGAGCTTCAGCGCTATGCCCGGGCGACCGTGTTTCTCAACGGCTGGCGCATGACATACCTCAGCTCCGACCACCATGTCGGGGGCCTCGGAACCATGATCAGCAATATCCGGATGGAGGGCAGTACCCTGAAGTGGCAGGCAGCGGGGGCGCTCTCGGACAAGAATTTCGATGACGGCTACCGCTGGTGCTATCACTATACGGTGGTGGCCTGGAACCCCGCGAACCTGAATCTCGTCGTCGATCAGCGGGATGGAAGCTGCGAGTCGCGGGATCCCGCGGAGACGAACTTCTTCATTACCGACAACGCGGGTACGACGACGGCCCTGTCCGCTTTTTCCTCCTTCCTCTTCAATCCGGGTTTTGCTTCCGGCAGGACGGTGGCGGTTCTCCCCCGGGGATTCGGGTTTCGCTGGAGTTCCGATTGCGAGACGGATCACCATCTGCTCCAGCTCGGTTTCAACCTGGATCACGCCGAAGCTTTTGTCGAAAACGAGAAAAATTATAAGAAAGGGTTTCGCGAGGAGGTGACGCCGATCGAGAATCCCCCGCTGCCTCCGACAGTGACTCATCAGGTCGATTCCGGCTTCGTCAGCTGGGAAACCTACGCTATTTTCAAAGACAACGCCGGTCGCAGGGGCTACGGTTTCGGGGAGATGGTTTCTGGCCTCGGCGGCCCGGATGTCGGAGTGATCCAGCCGCCCTTCGCCATCCTGCCGATCGAGGACAAAGGGATCATCGGAGCCTGCCTCGGCGAGGGGCCCGGTGAGAAGACGGAAGAGGTTACCGTCGAGAATGTTCCCTTCGAATACGCCATTCCCATGCTGGTCGGGTGGGACCTGCACTACGGATGCGACGACGAGCAGGTGACCGAGATCGGAACCTGGCTGGATGAATTCCAGTACGAAAAGGCCGCGGGGGATCCGACCGGAACCCTGCGCTACAAGGTTTCCTCCATCCTGAAGGACAAGGACGGCAGCCCGGGCCATGCTTTCTCCCACAAGGTCGCGATTCTCGGGATCAAACCGATTGCTTCCGCAGTGGCGCCTGACCTCGTTCCCTTCAGCCCGCTCGGAACCGACCCCCTGGCTTTCTGCCGGCTGGAGGATTCGGGGACACTGCTGAGGGTCACGGTCAGAAACCAGGGGAACGGGGACGCGGCCGCCTCCCGAACGACGGTGTTGTTCCGCGGCGGCCCTGTCACCCTCGACACGCCCCCTGTTCCCGCCGGAGCTTCGGTGGATTTGCTGTTCAACGTCCCGTCGAACTGCTTCAGCCCCGATTGCTCGTTCACTATCAGAGTCGATTCGGACAATCAGGTCGATGAGTTCACCAACGAGGGAAACAACAGTGCAAACGGGGGGTGCCTGGGATAGGATAACGGATGCTGCATGCGGACAGGAGAACGAATGTTCTCCTGTACCCAAATCGTGATACCTGAAAAAGATTCCAGTGCAAATGGCGATCATACACTGTCCTTTTTTGTTCCGGCAGTAAAGGATTTCAGCTCGCTGCCGAAGGAGGTGGCGGAAAAAACCCAGTCCGCAATTCCTTTGCAAATGGCATGACTTATGCTGATTCATCCGGCGGCTTGCCGGTTCGGGGATCAGAAATTCTTCTTCATGATTTGGGAGGGAACACCATGCGTATCAGACCTTTTCTATTGACCTTCGCCCTTGTCCTGCTTACTGCCGGAATTGCTCGCGCGGACCTCGATGCCTATCTGCACAGCCTCAATATCAGCGCTGAGGGGGATATCGGCGGCTTCCGTACACAGGTCGGTGCCCATTTTGGTGCCTCCGGTCCCCAGATAGATCTCGTTTTTCGCTCCGTCGACTACCCGGCTGACGCCGCGGTCTGTTTCTGGCTGGCGGTACACTCCGGCAAGCCTGTTGAGATGGTGGTTCGCGAATACCGCAGCCGCAAGGGTCAGGGATGGGGGGCGTTGGCCAAAAGCCTCGGCATCAAGCCGGGATCGGCCGAGTTCCATGCTCTAAAACAGGGACATTTGGGATGGGAGGCAAAAAATGCCCCTGGCGGCCGGGGCAACGGTGGAGGAGGTGCCAAAGGGAATGGTAAGGGCAACGGAAAGAATTAACCTGCGGCCCGCTTCAGGATGCTGACACTTGCCGAGTTGCCCACAGAATCAATGATATCCCACACCAGGATAGAGAAGGTTGACCGCCAGCAGCTGCAGGGGGCGAAAGACGGTCCCGAAAAACTTCCAGGCCAGCAGCAAACCGAGCATGGCGGCGGTGGAACTGTCGAGGAGACGTCGATAGGACAGGGCCAGCTTGTTGCTGAGCAGCAGAGGGACGATGGCACTGCCGTCGAGAGGCGGCAGGGGCAGCAGGTTGAAGACCAGGAGCAGCAGGTTGAGGGAGAAAAAGATGCTGATCAGCATGGCCAGACCGTCCCACACCCCGCCGTAGGGGGCGGCGACCAGGCTGGTGAAGCTGATGCTTGAGGGGATGGCAAAAACATCCAGGAGAATGCCCAGGCGGATCAGCAGGGCTGCGGCCAGTACCACGGCCAAATTGGCCAGCGGTCCCGCCAGCGCCATAAGGGCGGCGCGGCGGGGGTATCTCAGGGCCCATGCGCGGTCGTAGGGGGCACTGGCCCAGCCGATCATCCATCCGCCGATGGCATAGGAGACGATCGGCACGACCAGGGCGCCAACGGGCTCCCTGCGGACGTGGGGAAAGGGGTTGAGGGTCACCTGCCCGCCGTCCCGGGCCGTCGGGTCGCCGAGTTTCAGGGCGGCCCAGGCATGGGCGGCTTCATGGGCGACGATCGCCGCGAGAAATGCGAAATACCAGAGGAGCAGTTCTGAAACATTCAACATCTGCATAATTTACTCCAGGAGAAGACAGGACAGGACTTGTTTGTGAATGATAAGCAAAAATGAAGCCCGATGAAAAGAAAAACCAGCAATCGCTTGTCCGGACCCCTCGCCCCTGCTATCTTGCATCAGCCATCAGCCATCAGCCATCAGCCATCAGCCATCAGCCATCAGCCATCAGCCATCAGCCATCAGCCATCAGCCATCAGCCATCAGCCATCAGCCGAAATTGCATCGCAGCCAATGAGTTTACCTCTACCACAGAAATACCAGATAGCGGTCCGCGCCTTGTGTGAATTCACAGCCAAGGCCGGCGACCTTGATCTGCGTTTTACCCCCTCGCCTTCGGCTCAGGAAGGGATCATTGGACATAAAGTGGTGGCTGCGCGGCGGAGCGAGGACTACAGGAGGGAGCTGCCGCTGAGTGGAGAGTACAAGGGGCTGCTGGTCCGGGGGCGGGCCGACGGCTACGATCCCGCAGCGAACCGGCTGGAAGAGATAAAGACCTATCGGGGCGATCTGAGCCTCCTGCCGGAGAACCACCGCCGGCTGCACTGGGCGCAGGCCAAGATCTACGGCTGGCTGCTCTGCCAGTCCTCAGGTCTGTTTGAAGTCAACCTGGCGCTGATCTATTTCGACATCGCCAGCCAGCGGGAAACCAGGCTCAGCGAAAAGTACCAGGCAGAAGATCTGCGTCGGTTCTTCGAGGAGCAGTGCGAGGGTTTTCTTGACTGGGCCGAGCGGGAGCAGGCCCACCGCCTGCAGCGGGACACGGCCTTGGGGGCGCTGCGCTTCCCCTATCCGTCCTTCCGCACCGGTCAGCGTCCGCTGGCGGAAGCGGTTTTCCGGACAGTCGTCGCCGGCCGCTGCCTGCTGGCGGAAGCTCCCACCGGGATCGGCAAGACCATCGGCACCCTGTTTCCGATGCTCGAGGCGATGCCGGAGCACCGGCTGGACAAGATTTTCTACCTTGCGGCCAAAACCCCCGGCCGCCAACTGGCCCTGGATGCGGCGCAGCTGATCCGGGAAAGCGCGCCCGATTTGAACTTGAGGGTTCTGGAACTTGTTGCCCGGGACAAGGCCTGCGAACACCCGGATCTCGCCTGCCACGGTGAATCCTGCCCCCTGGCCCACGGTTTCTACGATCGGCTGCCCGATGCGCGCCTGGCCGCCCTGGAGGAAGGCCGCCTCGACCGGGTTAGGCTGCGGGCCGTGGCGCTGGAGCACGCTCTCTGCCCCTATTACCTGGCCCAGGAGCTTGCACGCTGGTCCGACGTCATCGTCGGAGACTACAACTACTACTTCGACCTTACCGCTATGCTTTATACCCTGGCCTCGGTGAATCAGTGGCGGATCGGCCTGCTGGTCGACGAAGCTCACAACCTGGTGGAGCGGGCCCGCAGAATATATACCGCCGAGCTGGACCAGGCGACCCTTCGGACGGTGAGACGATCGTCTCCCCCCGAACTCAAGAAAACTCTGGATCGGATCCAGCGCTGCTGGAACGAGGCGTACAAGGAGCAGCAGGAGGAGTACCGGGTTTACGAAACGACTCCCGCAAAGCTGCTGGGCGCGCTGCAGAAATTTATCGCTGCCATAACTGACTATCTTGACCAGAATGCCTTCGATCTCGACAGCGGGCTGCGGGATTTCTACTTTGACGCGATGCATTTCTGCCGTATGGCCGAGCTGCTGGACGCGCATTCCCTTTTCGACATCCGGGTATCGCCCGGCGGCGGACAACGCCGGAACGGGACCCTCTGCATCCGCAACCTGGTTCCCGCCCCCTTCCTGGCCTCCCGTTTCGAGTTCGCCCACGGGACCGTCCTTTTTTCCGCAACCTTGCGGCCGGGTCACTACTTCCGCGATCTGCTCGGACTGCCCGCCGATACCGCCCGCATCGACGTTGAATCGCCCTTCACCGCCGACCAGCTGTCGGTGAATATCGTCGACCGGATTTCGACCCGTTTCCGGGATCGCGACGCCTCTCTGGCACCGATCGTCGATCTGATGGCCCAACAGTTCGACGCCCAGCCCGGTAACTACCTGGCCTTCTTCAGCAGTTTCGAGTATCTGGCCCAGGTGGCGGATCTGCTCGAAGCCCGTCATCCCGGCATCCCGGCCTGGCGGCAGGCACGCTTCATGGTGGAGAAAGAACGGGAGGATTTCCTCGCCCGCTTTACCCCTGAAAGCCGGGGCATCGGATTCGCCGTGCTGGGAGGCGCCTTCGGCGAAGGGATTGACCTGCCCGGCGAGCGCCTGATCGGGGCTTTCATCGCCACGCTTGGGCTGCCGCAGGTGAATCCGGTCAACGAGCAGATCCGGGGGCGGATGGGAAAGCTGTTCGGCGCCGGTTATGATTACGCCTATCTCTATCCCGGTCTGCAAAAGGTGGTGCAGGCCGCCGGCCGGGTGATACGAAACCAGCAGGACCAGGGGGTGATTTTTTTAATCGATGACCGCTTTGCCCGTCCGGAAGTATTTCGGTTATTTCCGATTTGGTGGAACGTGGAACCTTCAGCAGGCTGCTGAAAAGAAGACTGCGAAGTACCGGGCGGAGCTCCGGTTGATTGGTTCCTGCGCAGGATGCTGCCAGCAGAAATTCAGAACCTCATGACAGAACAAGCAGGCGTGGTTTGAAATGGCGCTTAACGGTAAGGGCTAAAGGGCATAGACCGCCTGAGCCGGTAGAACTTTGATCCCCCGTTCCAACAGAGCGGCGACGGCCTGGGCCGTGTCGTCGAAGCGGAAGATGATGACAGCATTGTCCCCGCAGCGCTCGACAAAGGCATAGAGATATTCGACGACGATCTGCGCCTCGTCCAACTGCTGCAGGATATGGGCGAGTCCAAGCGGCCGGTCGGGGACCTGGACGGCGACGACTTCGGTCTTTTCGACGGTGAAACCTTCCTTGTTCAGCACGTCCTTGGCGAGATCGGTCTGGTCGACGATCAGGCGCAGAATACCGAAATCCGAGGTGTCGGCAAGGGACAGGGCACGGATGTTGACACCGGCGCCGCCCAGCACCGAAGTCGCCTGGGCCAGCCGGCCGGGCCGGTTTTCGATGAAAATGGAAATCTGCTGCACAGTCATCTGCCCTCTCCTTTCACAAAGCAAATCCTACCGGGGGCGCCGGTCGATAACCCTCTTGGCCTTGCCTTCGCTGCGGGTGATGCTCTTCGGTTCCACCAGTCGCACCTTGCAGGTGATGTTGAGCAGGTCCTTGATCTCCTTGCGGATGCGATCGCTGAGCCCCTGCATCACCTTCACCTCGTCGGAGAAGATGTGCTCGGTCACTTCCACCTGCACCTCAAGGGTATCCAGATTCTCTTCCCGGTCAACCACCAGCTGATAATGGGGCTCCACCCCTTCGACCTGCATCAGGATGCTTTCGATCTGCGAGGGGAAGACGTTGACCCCGCGAATGATCAGCATATCATCGCTGCGGCCGCTCATGCGCTGCAGGCGGCGGTGGGTCCGGCCGCAGATGCAGGGCGCGCTGATCAGGCGGGTGATGTCCCGGGTCCGGTAGCGGATCATGGGAATCCCTTCCTTGGTGATGGTGGTGATCACCAGTTCGCCCTCATCCCCGTCCGGCAAGACCTGTCCCGTTTCGGGATCGATGATTTCGGCGATGAAATGGTCCTCCCAGATATGCAGCCCTTTTTGAGCCTCGATGCATTCGATGGCCACGCCGGGCCCGAGAATCTCGGACAGGCCGTAGATGTCGATGGCTTTGATGTTGAGTTTCCGCTCAATCTCCTGGCGGATCGATTCGCTCCAGGGTTCGGCGCCGAGGATGCCGACCCGCAGGGAGAAGGTGCGGATGTCGAGGCCCTCCTCGGCCGCCGCTTCCGCCAGGTAGAGACTGTAGGAGGGGGTGCAGGTGATGACGGTGGAGCCGAAGTCCTGCATGATCATGATCTGTTTCTTGGTATTCCCCCCGGACATGGGGATAACCGCCGCACCGAGTTTCTCGGCCCCGTAATGGGCGCCGAGACCGCCGGTGAACAGGCCGTAGCCGTAGGCGTTGTGGATGACATCCCCCCGGCCGACTCCGGCGGCGGTGAAGGAGCGAGCCATCAGCTCCGCCCACATGTCGATGTCCCGGCGGGTGTAGCCGACGACGGTCGGTTTTCCGGTGGTGCCGGAGGAGGCGTGCAGGCGAACGATCTGCTCCAGCGGCACGGCGAAGAGGCCGTAGGGGTAGTTGTCCCGCATGTCCTGTTTGAGGGTGAAGGGAAGACGCTGCAGGTCGGACAGGGTTTTCACCTGTTCCGGCTTGACCCCGGCGCGGTCGAAGGCGCCCCGATAGAAGGGGACCGTGGCGTAGACCCGCTCCAGGGTGTTCTGCAGGCGCTTGAGCTGCAGAGAGGCCAGGGCTTCGCGAGGCAGGGTTTCGAATTCGTCATTCCAGATCATGGCGGTTTTCCGTCGCGGACCGGAGCTGGGCCGAAGGAAGGCGGTCCGGCCCCGGTCCGCTGTTCGAGGTCACAGATTGCGCCCCAGGTGAAAGGCGGTGACGTTTTCTTCGAGGTACTTGGCCGGCACCATTTTCTGCAGGGTCTCCACCCAGCAGCTCTGCTCCACGGGAACCCGTCGTGAGAGGGCACCGAGGAGGACGGTGTTGACTGTCCGCTGGTTGCCCGCTTTCATCGCCAGGCCGAGCCCGTCGACCAGCAGGCTGTCGGGAAAGGCAGCCTTGATCTTGCCCGGGATATTGTCCGGATAGGTCTCCTTGCCGAGGGTGACCGGCGGCGGAAAGATCTGCAGGTTGTTGGCCATGACGCAACCGCCCTCCCGCACCAGCGGCAGGTACCGGTAGGTTTCCAGCAGTTCGAAGCCGAGCAGGACATCGGCCTGCCCCTCGGGAATAATGGAACTGTAGACCTTCTGGCCGTAGCGGATATGGGAGACCACGCTGCCACCGCGCTGGGACATGCCGTGGATCTCGTTTTTCTTGACGTCGTGTCCGGCCAGCATCAGCACTTCGGACAGGATTTCGCTGGCGAGCAGGATGCCCTGGCCGCCGACCCCGGAAATAAGAATGTTTGTGACCTGATTGCTCATTCGATATCCCTCACGGCGTCGAAGCGGCAGACCTGTCTGCAGAGACCGCAGCCGACGCAGAACAGTCGATTGACATGGGCGACCTCTTTTCCGTCTTCGAGGGTGCGCCATTCGATGGCCGGACAGCCCAGCTTTAGACAGGCCCGGCAGCCGCTGCAGAGGTTGCTGTCGATCATCACAGCCGGCTTGCGGAGCGCCGGATCCCGCTTGACCAGCATGCAGGGGCGCCGGGCGATGACCACCGAAACTTCGGGGCGTTCCATCTCCTCCTTGAGGACCTGATAGGTATGGGCGACCTCATAGGGGTCGACCACCCGCACATGCTTCACCCCCAAAGCTTGGCAGATCTGCTCCAGATCCACCTGGTAGCTGTCCGCTCCCATCAGCGTGTAGCCGGACCCCGGGTTTTCCTGGCGGCCGGTCATGGCGGTTGTGCGGTTGTCGAGGATGACCACCGTGGCGGTGGACTTGTTGTAGACCATGTCCATCAGACCGTTGATACCGGTGTGCAGGAAGGTCGAGTCGCCGATGACCCCCACCACCTTGCGCTGGTCCTCGGGAGACAAAACCTTGCTCAAACCCGTGGCATTGCCGATGCTGGCACCCATACAGATGCAGGTGTCCATGGCCGCGAAAGGTTCCATGAAACCGAGGGTGTAGCAGCCGATATCGCCGGTGACGAAGGCCTTCAGGCGATTCAGCGAGTGAAAGACGCTGCGGTGGGGGCAGCCGGGGCACATGCTCGGCGGCCGGTTCGGCAACGTCTCGTTGTGGGTGAAATAGGGCTCGTCCTGCTTTCCGGTCAGGCTCTCGGCCACCCGGCCCGGAGTCAGCTCGCCGCAGATGGAGAAAACGTCCTTGCCCCGGACGTCGATGCCCATGGCCTTGACCTGTTCTTCGATGAAGGGGTCGAGCTCCTCGATGACGTAGAGGGTTTCGTAGTTGGCGGCAAATTCACGGATCAGCTTTTTGGGCAGAGGATAGACCAGGCCCAGTTTGAGGATGTCCGCGTCCGGCAGCGCTTCCCGGGCATATTGATAGGAAACGCCGGCAGTGATCACGCCGACCTTGCCCCCCACCTTTTCCACCCGGTTGAAGTCCTGCCCGCAGGCCCACTCCTCCATCTTCCGCAGACGTTCCTCGACCAGGGGGTGGCGTTTGCGGGCATTGCTCGGGAGCATCACGTATTTGGAGGGATTCTTTTCGAGACCGGGGGCGGGCAACCCGTCCACCGGATCCCGCAGCGTCACCACCGATTTAGAATGGGAGATGCGGGTCGTGGTGCGCAGCATCACCGGGGTGTCGAACTGTTCGCTGGCTTCCAGGGCCAGCCGGGTGAAGGTCAGGGCCTCCTGGCTGTCCGCCGGCTCGAACATCGGAATCTTGGCGAACTTGGCGTAGTTGCGGCTGTCCTGTTCATTCTGAGAGGAATGGAGCTCGGGATCGTCGGCCACGGCCAGCACCAGTCCTCCCTTGACTCCCGAGTAGGACAGGGTGAAGAGCGGATCGGCGGCCACATTGACCCCGACGTGCTTCATCGCCACCAGTGCCCGCGCCCCGCCGAAGGAGGCGCCGATGCCGACTTCCAGGGCAACCTTTTCGTTCGGTGCCCAGGAAGAGTCGATGGTCGGATATTGAACCATGTTTTCAAGGATTTCGGTGCTGGGAGTGCCGGGATAGGCGGAGGCGACCTTGACCCCGGCCTCGTAGGCTCCGCGGGCGATCGCCTCGTTGCCTGATAAGATGGCGCGTTCCATAAAACATCATTCCTTGTAGAAGTGCGGGTAAAAAATTCGGCAGCGGCCTGAAAAAATCGAACCATGAATATAGAAAATCACCCCCGGAAAGTCAATTAATCCGTGAATCATGGAACCGTTTTGGAAATACCGTTTGAAGATTTCACAGGATTTTCGGGAGAGTAAAAAGCGGCGGAAATAGAGGGAGAAGATCCGGTCTTTGCCGGGCATCGGGTCTGCCCGCCGAGATGGGGGCAGACCCGAGGTTGGTCGTTACTGACGGAAACCGAATTCGAGGGTATAAAACTGCGGATTCAATGCCGCCAGCGGCTCCTTCAGTTTCTCGATCTGCTCGGCCGGCCCGTGAATTTCCAGGCGGGTGATCTCGGCCAGTTTCAACGCTTCCTGCAGCAACGGGCCGACATTGGCGAGATGGGCCAGCAGCCCTTCGGCATCCGCATAACCTTCCCGGCAGTGCGCCTGGTCCCCGTCAAAAGTAAAACCGTAATACAGGCATTTGGGTTCCTGGCTCGAACTTTCGACAAATCTGGCGCAGAGCTCCTTGAAGCTCTGCAGGTTTTCCGACGGCACCCTGAAGTAGGGGGCGATGGAACAGCAGCTATCCCGATTGTTCATCCTGTTCTCCTTTCGATTGTGGTTGATGGCACGGCTTGTTGACCAGGCTAAAGATAGAGGGTGAGGGCATCTTTTCCCCGAACCACCCGGGACATGAATTCCCGGGCGTGCATTTCGTTGGTGATCATGACCACCTGATCCTTGAACATGCATGACTGAAAAACCACTCTCACATCCTCGATATGGGGATGAGGATTGAGGGGATCGACGAAAAAGATGACCACGTGGCACTGGTCGTAGAGGATCGCCGTGGCAATCTCGATATCGCCGCCTTTAGGTCCGGAATGGTAGCGAACCATCTTCTTTTCGATTTTGCGCGAAGTGGCCGCCGCCACTTCCCTGCCGGTCGTCCCGGTGGCGAGAATGCGTCCGAATTTGTTCAGCTCGGACTCATGGTCGATGGCGAAATCGATCATTCTCGGTTTCATTTCATAATGGGCGATGAGGGCGACGGTCATCTCCGAAAAGGGTATGGGCCTCCCCTTCAGGGCGTTTACTGACGGTTCGCCCTCGTGACGAACCTCCGGTTTTTTATGGGGGAAAGGCAGCCCCTTCGATTCATCCTCTTCAAGGCCAAGCCAGAGGGTCGGCGGACAGGGCTGCAGATTGCGTCCCGCATCGGCCTCGGCTTCATGGTCGAACCAGGTCAGAACCGACCCCCGGTTCATCAGCCGCTTGACGTGACAGTGATCGGACAGGCGCAGAAACGCCAGGATGTCCGGGCGCAGCCAGGGGGTGTCGAAGGGGTCGAAGAAAGGCCAGGCAATACTGCACTTGCGGTAGCTGATCAGGTTGGAAAGGACGATAACCCCTCCTTCATTGCCTCCGGGAAGGGCCGTGACACCGCAATCGTCGTAAAGCCAGTCGGATACCTTGGAATCGAGAGGGGGCAAACCGTTGGCTTCATATCCATAGAACAGCCGGTCATGAGCCCGGCCGGAGAATAGAAAGTGGTATTTTTCCAAAGTGGCGCGGTTTGAATGCCGGTAGAAGTGATGAAAAATCGAGGCAAGAGAGGCGTGGATCTTGGGATTGTCGTTGTTGCCGAGAACACCGATGAAGGTTTTTTGCGCTTCGCCATTTTCCATGTTCCGGTGCTCCTGACGGCAGCGAAGTGTAACAAACCGAGGCATCAAAAAAAACCGCATCGATTCTGTAAAGGCAGATTCAATGCGGGTTTCGTTGCGTCTGCCTGTGGCAGAGGACGAAGGGGGCGCTATCTAATTCAAAACCTATTATTGTTAAAGGTTTTCAGGATATCTGATAAGTAGTGATGTCATAGAGAGAACAGTTTGTCAAGGGAGGCCTTTCCAGTTTTTAATCTTTTTAGCGTCGCAGGCAAGCAGAAGGGTTTTATTCCTGCGGAAGTCAAATTCCCTGATTTGTATGCGTGGTCGGTACCCGCGCCTCGCAGGGTACCCCCGTCTGGCACAGCCCGCACCCCGTCTCCATGACTCCGTAGAGCGGACCGGCGGTCTGCCGCAATTCTCCGTAGACGTAGGCCTGGCACTTTTCCTTGTCGTGGCCTTCCAACGAAATGGCGCCTGCCGGGCAGCGGTGCACACAGAGCCCGCAGCTGCCGTTTCGGTGGTACAGGCAGTTGCTCCAGGGATCGGCGCAGGTTCTCGGGCTGGCTGTTATTTCCAGATCGGTGACCACGCTGCCGCAGCGGTGAGCGATGCCGCGGTCGGTAATGAAACCGTCGTTGAGACTGAAGGTGCCTAGGCCGGCCGCGTAGGCGGCGTGTCGTTCCGACCAGGTCGAGGCCATGCCGATGCGGGGGTCCTTGACCGGGCGCCACAGGCCGGTCAGCAGGGGAGAGGCGACTATCGCGCCGATGGAGTGGATGAGGTTGGTCACGTAAATCCGCAGCAGATTGTTGAAGCGTTCCCCGTGGGACCGTGTCATGGCCCACTCCCGGGAGGGCATCTTCTTCTCCTGCCGATTGCTGCGGCGGGTCGCTTCAGAGATCGGCAGCACCCAGCAAATGACCGTTTTCGCCTCCTCTTCCCGACAACCGCTGGCGTTGTGCAATACTTCGCCCGGTGTCAGATGAAAATCCCCGATGATTTTCTTGAATTCGGAAAAGAGAGGATCCTCCGCGGCGGCATAACCGACCAGCGGTTCATCAAAGTACGGTCGGTTGCTGCCGGCAAAACGATTGTCCGGACTGGCCCGAACAAAGCTGCGAATTTCTTCCCTGATCACCTGGTCCATCGATCTTCCCTTTTTTTGCAGAGAATTTTGAGAAGTGATTATACTCCGAGTAGGCTCGGGAGCAAAGGTTGCCGGCACCTTCCCTGAAAAAAGGCTCCTGGAAAAAAAGAAAAACCGCCAGGGGTAAGGGCCCTGGCGGTTTTTTCATGAGTCAGCCCGGGCTGGCTTCCTGGCCGGTGCAGACGTCTTTCAGCCGTAAAAAAAGCAGATAACAAGCCTTTTCTTCAGGGCTTGCAGTTGCGGTAAGTTTCCCGGCAGCTCTCCATGGCGGCTTCATTGTCCTTGGCCTCTTTGATGCAATCCATAAAGGCCTCGGCGCAAATGGTGGTCTTGTCCTGACGCTCCTGGCATCGCCGGTGAGCTTTGGCGCAGCGGTCCAGGCACTCCTGGTAGGCGTTGGCATTTCGGGATTCCTCTGCCAACTGGTCACACCCTCTTTCGCATTGGGACAGTTGTTCGTCACAATGATAATCCGGCATATGGCCGGCAAAGGTGTTTACCGCCAAAAATCCGACAGCGGCCAGGGACAAGAAAAAAAGTACACGCTTCATGATAATTCCTCCTTGAATAATTGATGGAAAAGTGTCTTGACGATAGCCTCATTCAGGCTCGTCCTGCCTGGGGGCTTCCCAGAAGCGGAGCTGGTTGCGACCTGCATTTTTAGCCTGGTAAAGAACCTGGTCGGCTCTCTCTATCAGATTCAGGGGATCGACCTGCTCCTCACCATTCAGCGCGGCGATTCCCAGGCTTGCTGAAAGATAGACGGTCCCCCTTTCGGTGACGAATTGGGACTGCTCGATATTGTGAAGCAGTCTGATTCCCAGCTGCCGCGCCGAGGCGCGGTCGGTTTCAGGCAGAAGAATGGCGAATTCCTCCCCTCCGTAGCGGCAGGCCAGATCGGAACTTCGAATGGTTCTCATGATGATCTCCGCCACCTTCTGCAGCACCATGTCCCCAGCCGCATGGCCGAAGGTATCGTTGATCTTCTTGAAATGATCCAGGTCCATCAGCATGACGGCAAGGGGGTGCTGGTAGCGGGCCTTCCGCTTCATTTCCTTTTCGGCGATTGTAAAGAAGTGGCGTCGGTTCGAAAGAGCGGTCAATGGATCCTGAAGGCTGAGTTTTTCCACCCGGGCCCTTTCCCGTTCGACATCCTCCAGGGCTTTTTTCAGCTGCTGGGCCTGCTGCTCGATAAATTGCCGTTGCAGATAGTCCGCGCGTTTGGACTGATCCATGTTATAGCAGGCGAACATCCCGGCGATATTGAAGAAAAAGAAGATGAAACTGTTGTTGAAGAGGAAGTATGCGGGCGTCGAGCTGAAAAGGGCGGCGGCAATCACATAAAGGACGAAGGTACCCCAAGCCAGGATGTTGGACAAAATGTGGTCGGGGATCAGCTCGTAGTAAAAAAGCACACACAGGAACAAGCCGGCATAGTAGAGGTAGTTGCCGGGCTCGGAAGCGATGGAAATCATCACGATGAGACCCAGGCTGGCTGTCATCGCCACCAGGAAAATGATATAAGGCTGGAACTTTCTGTAAAGGTTTGTAAAGGTTATGAAATAACAGGAAACAAGCACGGGGCAGACGACGGCATACCGGATAAGCCAGCAAATTTCTTTTTTCTCCGGCAGTATAAACCAATCGAGAATGCCGAAAATGGCATAGAGGAAGGTTCCTGCCAGCAGTGCTGAACGGTGATGGAGGAGGTCTTTGTTGAAATAATCCTTCCTGAAGTTTTCTTCGAGCTCCTTGTCAAAGAACTTCAGAGTCAGAATATTGTACGGCCTGTCAAGATTCAAGCTAGTCGTCTCCACGTAAAGCTTCGATCAATAGCCCCAAATTTTGCGGTGACCATGCGGGAAAGAAGAAATTTTATCGCCACCCATATAAAAAATATTTAATTCGAAAAGGCATATTTTGTAAGGTATGCAAGAGGTGGGCCAGATGAGATTTTGGCTGTTTCAGCTCAGAAACTACGCATTCTCGCGCCGATCAGGAATAAGAAAACCCCGACCGTGGATGACGCGGCCAGGGCTTTCTTTGTAAACTTCTGTTCTAATTGATTTCGAGTGAGTTATTGTGGCGAAGCGATTCGGCTAGTGAAAAGAGCCCCGAACCTTGTCGCATTCGTGGTAGTCCCAGACTTTTTCCTTACCCTCCCGGGTTTTTACCAGGATATGCTCGCGGGTACAACTCTCAACCCGTCCCTCTTCCCCGCTGGAGATATTTCGAACAAAGGCTTCCTTACCAGTAGCCATGATTTCGCAGATATCGATATAGTTTTCTCGATTCATTGTTCACTCCTTTCTTCATCCTGAAGGGCCATTATAACATTTTTCGGTTGCTCGGGCATCCTCTGCCCAAGACTCTGCCCAGTCCAAGATTGAAAACCTGCCCAACAGGGAGAATTTTGTCATGAAACTTGACAAAGTGAAGAATTTAGGGCAA
This sequence comes from Syntrophotaleaceae bacterium, assembly GCA_041390365.1. Lineage (NCBI taxonomy): Bacteria > Pseudomonadati > Thermodesulfobacteriota > Desulfuromonadia > Desulfuromonadales > Syntrophotaleaceae > Syntrophotaleaceae bacterium. The sequence goes on from JAWKQB010000003.1 coordinate 499,769, forward strand.
TTCTTCAAACTGTTGAAGGCGCCTCTTTCGTCCTCTGCCTCTGGCAGACTCAACGAAACCCGCTCCAATTCCCATGAATCAATCAGGGGTAGGAGCGGGTTTTTTTCGTCTCTTGAGACTCCAATCACCAAAGGAACGAAAAACATGAAAACAACCGCGGCAGCCATAGACAACGACATCTATGATCAGTATCCGGAACGTTGGTGGAGCGCCACCGGATTTGCCTCACTCCTGGAACATGTTTCAAATCCCTGGCGCTTTCCGTACTTTCAGCGAATATTGCATCATGAAGGCAGGAAAGGGTTTTGCGGAAAACGCCTGCTGGATGTGGGGTGCGGCGGCGGAGTGCTCACCGAAGAATTCGCTGCCATTGGACTGACGGTGACAGGCCTCGATCCCTCTGAAAAATCGATCCAGGCAGCCAGGGCCCATGCCAGGGAAAACGGTTTGGCGATCGAATACCGGCACGGGTCGGGCGACCGGCTCCCCTTCGACACCGGGTCCTTCGATCTGGTGAGTTGTTGCGATGTGCTGGAGCATATCCAGAATTGGGACCACGTGGTTGCCGAGGTGGCCCGAGTGCTCAAACCGGGAGGTCTTTTTTTCTACGACACCATTAACCGGACCCCGATCAGCAAACTGGTTTTCATCAAGTTGGCCCAGGAGTGGAAATATACCCGTTTTCTGCCCCCGAACCTGCATGTCTGGGATATGTTCATCCGGCCGGAGGAACTCACTTCCGCAATGAATCGGCATGGCCTGCTCAACATGGACATCAGAGGCACCAATCCCCCCAAAAACCCTTTCAGAATGCTCTGGGCCATGCGGGGACTCAACCGCGGCAGGATATCGGCCGCGGAATTCGGCAGACGTGTCGGCGGGTCGGTTGAAGGACCGGATATCAATGTGAATTACATGGGTTACGCGATCAGGAAATCGAACGGATAGGTTCAGCAGGGGGACCCCGGGGAGAGGGAAATGGACCAGAACCAGAAAACATGGAACGAAAAAGCCGCTGCGGTCATTATCGATAACCTGAAGAAGCGCCACATGGAGGGGAGCTACGCCCCCGATGCCGCTCAAGCCAGAGAGGAAGTGCTGGCGATGATCCCGGAAGGGGCAGTGGTTTACCGCTGCGCCTCGATGACAACTGCGGGGATCGGTCTTTGGGACAGGATGGCCGAAATGCCCGGAGTGCAGATCATCGATCATTACCGGCCAGGTCTCTCTCCGGAAGAATCGATGAATCTGAGGCGTCAGGGATTGCTGGCCGACGTCATGATCGCCAGCGCCAACGCCATTACCCTGGATGGCGTTCTGGTCAACCTCGACGCCGTCGGCAATCGGGTCGCCGCCATGACCTTCGGTCCGAAAAAGGTCATTTTGGTGGCGGGCATGAACAAGGTGGTGCCGGATCTGGCGACGGCCAAAACCAGGGTCAAGCATTACGCGGCCACGGTCAACACTTTACGCGCCGGCTACAAGAATCCCTGTGTCGAAACCGGCCTGTGCAGCGACTGCCGATCCCCCCAGCGAATCTGCAATGTCTGGGCTATCACCGAAGGGCAACTCGCCGTGAACGAGGGTCGGATCCACGTTAAATTGGTCGGGGAGAACCTCGGTTACTGACCTTTACTTTATGGATCCTCCTTCAGAGTGAACTTTATCCGGCTCGGTCGGGTGCAATCGAGGTCGGATAAAAGACTCCGTTCGTTTATCCACGTCGAGTTTTATCTCCACAAGTGCCCGGCAGTTCAGCGGCCCCGAAAGACCCAGAAAAATCAGCTCCTTATCGTCCCCCCTCAAGCCCCTTCTGTTTCATAACATATCGAATTATCGTAACTTTCTTTCGATTGTTCATTGCATTTGACCTTGCGGATGATATCTCTTCAAACATTGATGTTTTCGTAAAAGTTCACCAACTGCTGCTTGCTGCAATTGCTCTCAAGCCGCGGCGTACCTTCCCCGCCCCCGGGCGACAAAGCAAAACATTGCCCCATCCTGGTAATGCACCAGGTTTCAGTTTGGGCGAATCGTTTCGCTGCCGCTTCAGTGACAACGAAAAGAACTCCTCCGGAAAGTGCATAACCTGAACAAACGGAACACACCGCTCTTGAAAAAGGAGGATACCATGGCCATGAACGTCAGCGATTTTGTCATCCAGCGTCTTTACGCCTGGGGCGTACGCCGCATATATGGATATCCGGGAGATGGCATCAACGGTCTGATGGGGGCTCTGAACCGGGCCGAGAACAGAATCCGCTTCATCCAGACCCGGCATGAGGAGATGGCCGCCTTCATGGCCTGCGCCCATGCCAAGTTCGGCGGGGAGGTGGGCGTCTGCATGGCCACGTCCGGTCCAGGGGCGGTGCATCTGCTCAATGGATTGTACGATGCCAAGATGGACCACCAGCCGGTGGTGGCCATCCTTGGCCAGCAGGCCACCACAGCTATCGGCTCTGATTACCAGCAGGAGATCGATCTGATCTCCCTGTTCAAGGATGTCGCCCATCAGTATGTGCACATGGCGGCGGTACCCGGCCAGGTCCGCACCATCATCGATCGGGCTCTGCGCATCGCCAAGGCCGAACGCACCGTGACTTGCGTGATCATCCCCAACGACGTTCAGGAAAAGCCGGCGGTGGAGTCGCCCCCGCGCAAGCACGGCACCGTTTTTACCGGTATCGGCTTTTCCGAAGGGGCCATCGTGCCCCGCGAGAAGGATCTCCAGCGCGCCGCCGCGGTGCTCAATGCCGGCAGCAAGGTCGCCATGCTGGTCGGCGCCGGTGCCCTGGATGCGACCGACGAAGTGCTGGAGACGGCGGATGTGCTCGGTGCGGGCATTGCCAAGGCGCTGCTTGGAAAAGCGGTGGTCGCGGATGATCTGCCCCACTGCACCGGGTCCATCGGCCTGCTGGGCACCAAACCGAGTTGGGACCTGATGATGGAGTGCGACACTCTGCTGATGATCGGCAGCGGCTTCCCCTATGCCGAATTTCTCCCGCCTGAAGGGCAGGCCCGCGGCGTTCAGATCGACATCAAGCCGCGCATGCTCAGTCTGCGCTACCCCATGGAAGTGCCCCTGCACGGTGACTCCGCCCTGACCCTGCGCGCCCTGCTGCCTCTGCTGAAACGAAAAAAAGACCGCTCCTGGCGCAAAAAGGTGGAAAAGAATGTCGATCAGTGGTGGCAGATCCTGGAGGCCCGGGCCTATCACAGAGCCGATCCGATCAATCCTCAACGGCTCGTCTGGGAGCTCTCGTCCCGCCTGCCCGATCGCGCCATTATCACCTGCGATTCCGGTTCGTCGACCAACTGGTACGCCAGGGATCTGAAGCTGCGGCCGGGCATGATGGCTTCCCTTTCCGGCTCTCTGGCGACCATGTGCCCCGGGGTGCCTTATGCCATCGCCGCAAAATTCTGCCATCCCGATCGCCCGGCCATCGCCCTGGTCGGCGACGGCTCCATGCAGATGATCGGGCTGCTGGGTTTGATCACCGTTTCCGCCCACTGGCGTGAATGGGAGGACCCGCGGCTGATCATCTGCGTGATGAACAACCGCGACCTCAACCTGGTGTCCTGGGAGCAGCGCATCATGTCGGGTGATCCGAAATTCCTGGCCTCGCAGCAGTTGCCCGATTTCCCCTATGCCCGTTTCGCCGAACTGGTCGGCCTCAACGGCATCGAACTGAAAAGCCCGGAAGAGATTGGCGGGGTCTGGGAGGAGGCGTTGAGAAGCGACCGGCCGGTCATCATCGACGCCCACACCGATCCGGATGTGGCGCCCTTGCCCCCTCACATCAGCTACGAACAGGCAAGATCCTTTCTCTCCTCCCTGGTCAAGGGGGATCCGGATGCCTCCGGCATCGTCAGGCAGTCGATGAAGGACTTGGTCGAGTCATGGCTCCCCCATGGTCGAAAGTGAGCCGGAGAAAAGAAAATGGAGGGTCGGACCCCTGGTCACCACCATGGCTTTCCCCGTCGATTGAAACGGGGGCAAAGCCATCAAGACGAAGAAAGGAGACTTTCATGTTCGGACGCGACTCTTTTAGGGATATCAAGACCCGCAAGGGACCCGTCCTGACGCTGTTGGGTGGAGCCCTCGGCGCCACGACTTATTATACTTTCCGCCGCTGGAGGAAGCGGCATGAAAGGAAGGGGCGGGAAGGTCTGGGCCAAGAGCCTTCCCGTGAACATATTCGCATGAAGCCAGGAGACTGACTCTGAACGTTTTTCAGAAACTTAACCAGAAAGGAGAACAGGATCATGGGATTCAACCCTCTGGATGAAAAAGGTATGCCGTTGGAAAAGCAGTTCACCAACTGGTCGAAAATGAACGTCAAGCCCTACGACAAGAACGGCATCCATCCCTACAGCCGCTGCCGCCTGATCCTCATGAACGGTGCCGAGTTCGAGGCCAACTGGTTCGGCCATCAGTTCGCGCGGCATGCGGATGCGGAAATCAAGCGCAAGCTGGCCTTGACCCGACGGGCGGAACAGCAGCAGCAGAAGATGATCAGCTGGCGCTTCCCTGCGGATGAAACCGTGCTGGAGACAACCATCGGCTACGAACAGGTTGCCGTCGATCTTACCGCCTACCTGGCCCGCACCGAACCGGATCCGCTGGTCAAAAGCGCCCTCGATTTTGCCCTGCTCGAGGATTTCGACCACCTCTACCGCTACGCCAATCTGATGGACATGACCATGGGCAAGAAAGCGGCGGAACTGACCGGAGAATATACTGAGATCACCGTAGGCCGGCCGACGGTGCTCGAACACCGCCATCCCTTCGACGAAGTCCGCAATCATTTTGACGGCAAAAAGGCCGAATTCCTGACCAAGCTGCACGCCATGACCATCCTTGCCGCCGAACAGCAGACGATGAACTTTTACATGAACGTCGGCAACCGCCCGGAGGAGATGCTGGGACGCGGGCTGTACATGGAGATCGCTCAGATCGAGGAGCAGCATGTCACCCACTACGAATCCTTGCTGGACCCCTCCATGACCTGGTGTGAGCGCCTGGTCATGCACGAATACAATGAGTGCTACCTCTACTACTCCTGTCTGCAGAGCGAGACCGATTCCATGCTCAAACAGATGTGGCAGGAGCATCTCGACATGGAGATCGCCCACCTGCATGCGGCCATCGATATGATGAAACAGGTGGAGAAGCGGGACGCCGCGGAATTCCTGCCCAAGACCATGCCTGAGCAGTTGACCATCTTCGAGTCCAACATCGACTACGTCCGGCAGATCATTGCCGAACAGTCCGATTGGACCGCCGACGGCATCGAATACAAGGAGATGGACAGCCTGCCGAAGGATCACCGCTACTGGAAGCATCAGGACATCGTCAATGCAGGGGGAACCCCCAGCGTCGAGGTGGTCAAGAGCCATATCGAGAGACGGCGCGGCGAGTACCGCCAGGAGCTCAAGGGCCCCCATAACCTGGAAAAATACCGGGCCGCTCACTAAGCCCAAGGAGAGACAAGTATGGGGAAGAAAATCGCAGCGATAGTAGCAGAGATGTTCGAGGATTCGGAATACAACAAGCCGGTCGATGCCTACCGGCAGAAAGGCCACGAGGTGGTCAACATAGGCCTGGAGGCTGGGGAGACGGTGACCGGGAAAACCGAAGGGACCAAAATAAAAATCGACAAATCGGTCGGGGATGTCCGGGTGGACGATTTCGATGCCCTGCTCATTCCCGGGGGGTATTCTCCTGACCAGCTCAGAGTTGACGAAAAGGCGGTGCAGTTTGCTGCCGAATTTGTCCGCAGCGACAAACCGGTCTTCGCCATCTGCCACGCCGGCCAGCTGCTCGTCACCGCCCAGGTGTTGGAGGGGCGGAAGTTCACCGGCTACAAGTCGATTATCCAGGACATCAAGAACGCCGGGGCGGACTTCGTCGACCAGGAAGTGGTGGTGGACCGCAACTTGGTCAGCAGCCGCAACCCGGGGGATATCCCGTCGTTCATCGTTGAAACGTTGAAGAAGTTGTAAGGTTGGCAAAGAAAAAGAGGGCGGCCTGAAAACCGCCCTCACTCATCACTCCTCACTCGGATCAACTCGACATCACCCTCCCCCCGTTCGGATGCAGCATCTGCCCGGTCATGTAGGAGGAGTCGTTGGAGGCCAGGAAGATATAGCTGGGAGCCAGCTCGTCCGGCTGGCCGGCCCGGCCCATGGGCGTGTTGGCGCCGAATTTTTCCACCTGGTCCTCTTCGAAAGTTGCCGGAATGAGCGGCGTCCAGATGGGACCGGGCGCCACGGCGTTGACCCGAATGCCTTTCGGTGCCAGGTTCAGGGCCAGGGAGCGGGTCAGGGAGACGATCGCTCCGTTGGAAGCCGAATAATCGATCAGTATCGGCATCCCCTTGTAGGCTGTGACCGAGGCGGTATTGATGATGGCGCTGCCCTCCTGCATATGCGGCAGGGCGTGCCGGATCAGGTGGAACATGGCGAAAACATTGACCCGGAAGGTCCTTTCCAGTTGATCCGGTGAGATGTCGGTGATCGATTTCTGCGGAAACTGGACCCCGGCATGATTGACCACTATGTCCAGCTTGCCGAATTTTTCCAGGGTCTTCTCTACCACCTGTCGACAGAACTCATCGGAGGCGAGATCGCCGGCAATAGTCAGGCAGCGCCGCTGCTCGGCTTTCACCAGCCGTTTCGATTCCTCTGCATCCTCATGCTCCTCCAGATAGACGATGGCGACGTCGGCGCCTTCCTTGGCGAAACCGATGGCGACCGCCCTGCCGATCCCGCTGTCTCCCCCGGTGACGATGGCCACCTTGTCCTTCAGCTTCCCGCTTCCCTTGTAATCTTCCATGTTGCTGAGGGGATGCGGCTCCATTTCCTCGCGACGCCCCGGCTGCCGTTCCTGGTGCTGAGGTGGGAATTGCTGGTTCTGATCGCCCATAATTTTTCCTCCCTCGGAAAGAAGTTGTCTTCTTTGAAGATGGGTTCTTTGGTTAAGCATGGAGATCATGACGATTATTTGAATATCACCAATATTTATAAATACAAGAAAGTATAAAATCAGCGATCAAATTTCGATATTTGATGAATAGATCGATAATGAGAACCATCAACAGTTAATGAAAATCATGGTTTTAATTGTAATATTATCAAGAAATTGACAATATTCTTTTTACCTATACCATTTATAAACTTTGTCGAATCCGGGGGCAGGAAGGAGGCATAGATGGATCAGAAAAAGATGCAGAAGGAGATTGAAGATCTTATTCAGCTTGACATTGATGCAATTCATTCCTACGAACAAACTATAGAAAAGATAGAGATTATCGAGGTAAGGAGGCAGTTGCTTTCATTCAAGCAGGAGCATGAGAGACATGTTCGTGATCTGTCTCCAAAATTGGCCGCACTTGGCGGAAAAGTCCCCCGTTCTCCCGATCTGAAGGGCTACCTGATCGAGGGGTTTACTTCCCTTCGCAGCAGCACCGGAACGAAGGGGGCACTCAAAGCCATGCAATCCAATGAAAAACTGACCAACCGCAAGTATGAAGAAGCCGTGAAGAAAGATTTTCCCGCTGATATCAGGGGCATTATCGAAAACAACCGGCTTGAGGAGGCGAAACACCTCCGGTACATCGAGGAGGCTCTTTCACAGAAGATGTGGGAAACCAAACAGCCGACAAGGAGGACAGATATGCACGATCAACTGTTCAATACGCTTAAAACTGATCATGAGGAAGTCAAGAAGATCTTTACCCGAATCCAGGAAACGGAGAGCGGCTCGGAGCGCAAGAATCTGGTGGAAACCCTGCGCAAGGAGATTTTGCCCCACATGATCGGGGAGGAAAAGATCATTTATGCATCCCTTAAAGAACAGAAGGACGCCTGGTCCGATGCTCTCGAAAGCATCGAGGAGCACCATGCCGCCCAGATCGTACTGCAGGAACTGGTTCATCTCTCCCCTGACGACGAGCACTTTCGGGCCAAGGCCTCAGTGTTGAAGGAGATGGTCGAGCATCACATCAAGGAGGAAGAGGAAACAATTTTCGAGGATCTGCGGCAGGTTCTGAGCGACAAGCGGGCCAAGGAGATACTGGACGGTTTCAACCGGGAGAAGGAGATGGCAAAGTCCAACTATCCCGATATCCCCTTTGTGACCATGCAGCCGCCGGGGGTCAGGGCGTAAGGCTCGTTCGGGTGATATAAAGGCCGATCCTCTGCCGATCGGCCTTTACTCCTCACCCCTCACCCCTGTTTATGGCCCCAGATCGATCCCCCTTCTTTCGAGGAGAGTTCCCTCGGCGAGAAACAGGTTCACCAGGGCGATGCGGTGGTTGACGATGGCTTCGACTTCGGCGATCTGGCTGACCAGCAGGTCTCTCTGGGCTTGGGAGACCAGCAGGGTGGTGCTGGTGCCGACTTCGAAGCGCTCCTGTTCGGCGGCCAGTGTTTGTTCCTGGAGGTCCCTGGTTGCAGCGGATGCTGCGATCTGCTGGCGGGTTCTCTCCAGGTCGTTTGCGGCCAGGTGCACATCCAGCAGCACCAGCTGACGCAGGTTGGCCAGGGCCTCCTCCGCCTGGCGCAGGGTCGTTCGGGCGGCCAAATCCCGTGCTTCGGCCACGGTGTTGCCGAGGGCCCGGCTCAGACGGATTCCTGCGACCAGGTCGTAGTTGTCGCCGTCCAGCTCGCGGAAGGCGTCGTCGAAAGTATCGGCGTAGCCGGTTTTGCCCAGGGTGACGAAAAAATCGAGCCGAGGCAGCAGGCCGTTGCGGGTGACCACGGTTTCCAGCCGCCGCTGCTGCATCCGCATCCTGGCTTCGTTGAGTTCCGGGCGCATCTTTTCAGCCAGCTGCAGGCGTTCCGGCAGTTCCTTGACCGGCTCTGTGCGCATGCGAGGCTGGCTGGTGGCGTTGATCCTTTGATTGAAGCTGTCAGCTGGGCTCAAAAGCCGCAACAGGCGCAGGCGGCGTTCCTCGAGCAGACTGCGGGCGGCGATCAGGGCCTGTTCCCGGCGTGCCACTTCGGCCCGGGCGGCGGCCGCTTCCACCTCCGGCAGCAGTCCGACCTCGATGCGCAGTTCCGTTTCGTTTCGCTGTTCGCGGGCCACCTCCAGGGAGCTTTCGAAAATCGCGATCTGTTCCTGGGCCAGCACGAAGTTCCAGTAGGCGATTTCCGCCTCCGCCAGCAGCGTTTCGACGAACCCGCGCAGTTCATATCGGCTGGCGACGGTGCCGAGTTCGGCCTGGCGAACGGCGGCCAGGTTGACGGCCGGGCCGAACCCCTGCAGCAGAGCCTGGGTAACGGTCAGCCCGAGTCGAGCGACCTGCTGTTCCGGTGCACGGTTGGAAATGCTGCGGGACTGATCGACCGTAAGGTCGACGGAGGTTCCCGTGGGGAGAAACTGACTGACACCGGCGGCTATGGCGCTGTCGCTGCCATCCACCTCGAATTGGGTGCCGGTGGATCGTGCGGTTTCGGTTGCCTTTTCCTCGGCGTACTCGGCCTGGACAAACAGTTCGGGGTCGAAGGCTCCCCTTTCGAGCTTCTCGAAGGCTCCGGCGATGACCGGGTTGAGGCGCTGCACCCGGAGGTCGCGGTTGTTCTGCAGAACCAGCAGGGCGACCTCCTCCACGGAGAGATCGAGAACCTTTTGGGAAGCGGTATCAGTTTCAGATTGCCCAAAGCCGGCAGCTGGCCCGAGGAGCAGCACATGCAGGAGCAGGAATGGAATCAGGATCGACTTGGGACAGATAACCTTCACTTTCCGGCTCCTTTCGATTCGGCATGGAACAGGCTGTAGACCGCCGGAATCAGCACCAGAGTGATCAGAGTGGAGCCGGTGAGGCCTCCGACCACGGCCCGGGCCAGCGGGGCCTGGGCGTCGGCGCCTTCCCCGATACCCAGTGCGAGGGGCATCAGGGCCAAAATGGTGGTCAGACTGGTCATCAGGATGGGCCGCAATCGGCGCCGGCCTGCCTCGGCCACGGCGTGGTTCACGCTCATGCCCTGGCGGGAGAGCTGGCCGGCCTGGTCGACCAGCAAAATCGCGTTGTTGACCACGATGCCCCCCAGCATGATGCAGCCGATGTAGGACTGCAGGTTGAGGGTGGTCCCGGTGAGAAACAGGATCAGCAGCACGCCCACCGCGGCCACCGGCACCGAGAGCATGACCACCAGCGGGTTGCGCAGGGACTCGTACTGGCAGGCCAGCACCATGTAGACCAGCAGCAGGGCCAGCAGCAGGGAGATGATCAGTTCACGGAAGGCTTCCTGCTGCTCCTCGAATTTCCCGGCGATGGTCAGGTCGTAACCGACCGGACGGGGAATGAGTTCGAGGCGCTCCTGGATGTCCTGCGCCACCGACCCCAGATCGCGACCGGCGACATTGGCCTGGATCGCCAATAAACGCTGCTGGTCCTTTCGTTCGATAAAAGTCGGTCCTCGGCTCATATCCGAAGTGACAAGATTGCGCAGAGCCACCTGCTCCCCGTCAGCCGTGGTCAGGGTGAGGTCGAGTATTTCCTCGATGGAGCGCTTCTCGGCATCGGCCAACTGAACGAAGATCCGATAGGAATTCCCCTCGGCGCGGAATTCACCGGCCCTGGAGCCGGCTACTGCCGTTTCCAGGGCCCGGGTGACATCCCGGACGCTCAAACCGACATCCGCAATTTTGTCCCGGTTGACCCGGATCTCCTGTTGCGGGGTTCCCGCCTTTTTGCTGGCGGACAGATCGGTGACCCCCGGCACATCGAGAATAGACTGTTCCACCCGTGCCGCCAGAGTATCGAGGGTGGCAAAATCGAAGCCGCGGATCTCGATGGTGACAGCTTCTTCTCCTCCCAGCAGCCTGTCCAAAAGAAACTGTCCCTGAGGCGCTCTGACACGCACGGTCATGCCGGGAACCCTGCCCTCCAGCAAGCGGCGCAGCTCCTGAGCGATCTGCTCATTGGAGCGGGTCCGCCGGGTGGCCGGCATCAGCGCGATATTCAGATGACCCTCCGCGGCGCCGCTGTTGGACATGCCGGAGGTTACCGCACTGGCCACGTAGGAGATCGTCTCCGGTACCTCCGGGGTGACGATCTGCTCCAACCGCCTGGTCTGCTGGTCGACAAGGTCGAGCCGGGTGCCGGTTTCCATCTCCCCGGTTATCCGCACCTCCCCTTCGTCGCTGGGCGGAAGAAATTCGGTCCCGATGCCCGGCAACAGCAGCAGGCTGACGGCGAGCAGCGACACGGCAATCAGAATCGTACGCCAGCGGTGCTGCAGGACGAAATGCAGCAGATTGCTGTAGCTGTTGTCGAACCGGCCGAAGACGGTATTTGCGCGCTCGGCCAGGGCTTGGCTCCATTGATTCCGTCCGGTTGCCGGCCTTTGCGCCCTGGCCAGCAGCCGGGAGGCGAGCATCGGCACAAGGCTGAGGGACACCAGCAGTGAGCAGACCAGGGAAAAGATGATCACATAGGCCAGTTCCTTGAACAGGACTCCGGCCACACCTCGAATAAAAATCATCGGCAGGAAAATGACCAGGGTGGTCAGGGTGCTGGCTACGATCGCCGGGCCGACTTCCCGCGCCCCTTCCACCGCTGCCTCCGCCGTCTCCTCCCTGTTTTCCTTGCGTCGGCGGAAAATATTCTCCAGCACGACGATGGAACTGTCCACCATCATTCCGACCCCCAGCGCCAGTCCTCCCAAAGTCATCAGGTTGAGGGTGAAGCCTCCGAAATAGATCAGGACGAAAGTGGCGATGATCGAGATCGGGATGGCCAGGGAGATGACCAGGGTGCTGCGGATGTCGCGCAGGAAGAAGAGCAGCACGATGATCGCCAGGCCGCCGCCGTAAAGCACCGACTGGGCCACGTTGGCGATGGAGCGTTCGATGAAGTTGCCCTGGTTGATGACCGGAACGATGCGGATCTGCGGGAAGGCTTTGTTGACCTCTTCGATCTCTTTGAGAACCCGCCGGGACACCTCCACCGTGTTGGCGTCGGCCTGTTTGCGGATCGCCACCCTCAGCCCCCGCTCCCCGTTGACCCGGACCAGGCGCCGCAGTTTCTCGTAGGTGTCCCGGACCTGAGCCACCTGCCCAAGGGTGACGACTGCGCCTCCCTGACGGTAGATTACGGTGTTGCGGATCTGGTCAAGCTGGGTGAATTCGGCAGGAGCCCGCAGGGTGACCTCGTATTGTCCCTGCTCGATCCGTCCCGCGGGCAGGTCGAGATTGGCATCCCGGATCGCCTGCAGCACCAGGTCCAAGGCCAGTCCCAGGGCTTTCAGCCGGTTGGGATCGATCTCTATCCGCACCTCGCGCTTGAATTCCCCCCAGAGGTCCACCTGGGCCACGCCGGGCAGCCGTGAGAAACGGTAGCGGACCTGGTCCTCGATCAGCTGGGTCAGTTCCACCGGATCGAGGCTGCTGGAAATCCCCAACAGCACCACCGGAAAGCTCGAAACGTCGAATTTGCTGATTCGCGGCCGGATGATGTCCTCGGGGAGCTCGTTGATTTCGTCCTCGAGCCGTGCCTGCACGTCCAGGGCGGCGGTGTCGATGTCGGTTCCCCAGACGAACGTGACAGTGACCCGGCTGGAACCTTCCGAAGATCGGGAGGCGAGCTCTTCCACTCCGGGTACGGTGGCGACGATCTCCTCGACGATGCGGGTCACGAGGCGTTCCATGACTTCCGGGCTCGCGCCCTCATATTCGGTGGTAATGGACAGGGTGGGGAGCTCGATCTGGGGCAGCAGATCGGTTTTCAGACGGCTCAGGGAAATGCCGCCAAGAACGATCACGATCAGGGTGACCATGGTCGTGAAAACCGGCCTGCTGACACTGAATCGCGGCAAATTCATCGACGTTTCTCCCCCCGCCGGCCGGCCGCTTCTTTACCGGTGGGAATAATCACCGGTGAACCGTCCTCCACCAGCTGCTGGCCCAGGGTGACGACCTGCCCGGAAAGTTCGGGGTCCAGAATCTGCACCCGCCCCTCCTCGCGAATACCGGTCCGCACTTCCCGCCAATGTACCGTTCGGCTGTCCTCTGCGACCAGAAAGATTCCGGTCCGGTCCCTTCGGCTGGTCAGTGCCTGATCGGGAACAATGACGGCATCAGCCGCCCGGTCGAGAACGATGGTGGCCCGGATGAACATGCCCGGTTTCAGCTGCCGCTCGGGATTTGCAACGGACAGCTCGACCCTGGCCTGTCGCGTGGCTTCCCGGAAAACCGGTGCGATGCGCTCGATGCGGGCTTTGAAGGTTTGACCGGGATATGCGTCGGTAGTCAGGGTAACGGCTTGACCAGTCCGCAGCTGGCCGTAATCCTTTTCCGAAACGAAGATGACTCCGGTGAGCGGATCGAGTTCCACGATTCGCAGCAGGGAGGTATTGGCCGAAACGGTCTGCCCCTCGTTAACGAAACGTTCGGCAACGACCCGGGTGCCGCTGCCGTCGTTCCAGTCAGCCGTTATCTTGGTATAGCCGAGACGGATCCTGGCTGTTTCCAGGGCGGCTCTGGCCCGTGTCACTCCTGCCCGGGCCACCTCGAGCTGGGCCTGCTTCGCCAGCTTGTTGGCCCTGGCCGTATCAAGATCCGCCTCGGAGGCCACTCCCCGCTGGCGCAGGCGGGTGGCGCGATCCAGGTCGCGGTCTGCAATTTCCAGCGCGCTCCGGGCCTCGGCCCGGTTCGCTTCGGCCACCGCCAGTTCGGCCCTGGCCTGGGCCACCTCCTGCACATATTCGTCATTGTCCATTTCCGCCACGACCTGTCCGCGGGAGACCTGATCGGCCAGGTTCACCTTCAGCCGTTCCACCCGGCCGCTCACCTTAGGGGCGACCACAAACTCGCTGGGGGCTTCCAAAGCTCCACTGAAGGTGCGGCGCAACTCCATGGGACCGCGCACGATATCGACCACCTCGACAGGAATCGGCTGATCGGAAGGTTTGGACAGGGACTCCCGTTTTGCCGAGTCGGGCCGGAAAAACAGCCATCCGGCCAACACCCCAAGGATCAGCAAGACCATGAGAACAGACTTTTTCAGCAGACGAAGGTTCATTGAAGACTCTCTGCGGGGGAAAAAAGTTTACTCGAAACCGCAAGTATTCCGGGAAAAGGGGCAACAGTGAGCCAGTCAGGCTTGGGCCTGAGCCGGGGACAAACCTTTCAGGCTCATGAGCGGACCGGGCAATCAATTGTATGACAAAAAGTCGGTGAGGAAAGAGGAAATATTGTGAAAGTGCTCCGAAAGAAGGTTGGACCCTGATTCCGGAAATTGAAAAATATGCGCTCGGACGTGACGGATCGTCGGCAAGAGAAGAAAAAAGCCTCCGGTTCTTGAACCGGAGGCTTTTGACAGAATCGACAGGCAGTTTCAGGAATTATCCGTGTTGTTCTTTTCGAATTGACTGAAGGACTGGTGGAAAATTTCCATCAGTTCCAGGTTCTGCTTGGACAGCATGATGGCGTTGCCGACGATCGCATAGAAAAGGATGCTCAGACGGGTTTTGGAGGAGCTGTCGTGAATCCTGGCCACCTGCCGAACATTCAGCTCGGCGGCAAGGGCCCGGAGTTGCGTCATTTTTGCCTTCAACCCTTCGATATTGGCGGTCCGGCGCTCACGAAAGGTTTTCTCCGTTTCGAGCAGAATGTCGCTGAGCATCTGCCGAACCCGCTGCAGTTCCTCGATCTGAACCGGCAGCAGCCCCTTGTGATGGTTGCCGACATGGGTGTAGGCCCGCAGGACCAGGTCGCGATGGCCGTCGGTGAGCTTCTGCAGGCGGCGCACGGCCTGCGGATACTTGTGCGAAACCATCAGCCCCTGCTGATCGAGAAGTCGCATCGACTTGAAGACGTTGGCGCTGATGATGTTGGACCACTGCTGAATCCTGCTCACTTTTTTCCGTTCGACGCCCAGCCGGTCGAAGCTCTGCCGGAAAAGGGCATCGAGGGTGGTGTCGAGGGATTCGCGGATCTCGGCCAGCAGGAAGCTCATGTGTTCGAAGGTCGTCTCCACCGTGCTGCGGGCGTCCGCAACAGCCACGAGATTGAAAACCTTCTCCTTTTGCCCTTCCCGAGCCATGGCGCGGTGTTTCCGATGAGCATTCCAGATCAGAGCTCCGGCGATGAACAGCAGAAGGAGCACGCCCAGTCCCTTCAGATAGAAGATGACGGTAGCGAACAGGCCGGCGAAGATGAAGGCGATGACGGCAGTCATAAACCACCCGCCGATGACCGTGAGCACGCCGGTCACGCGATAGACGGCGCTATCCCGGCCCCAGGCCCGATCGGCAAAGGAGGTGCCCATGGCCACCATGAAAGTGACGAAAGTGGTCGAAAGCGGCAGCTTGTTGGCGGTACCGTAGGAAATGACCGCGCTTGCCACCATCAGATTGACCGACGCACGCAGCAGATCGAAGGAGGGCCGTTCTCCCGCTCCGGCGATGGTGGAGGCGGCGGGGTCCATGCGCCGGTTGATGAAGGCACGAACTCCCGGTGGCACGGTGAACCTAACTGTTTCAAACACGTGCAGAAACAGCCGAACGATGCCGCGGGACAGGAAAATCGATTCGAACCGCTCGCTCCCCTCCTCCTGCTGGCTGAGGCGGATTTCGGTTTCGGTCACGGTATGGGCTTTTCTCGACCACCAGAGGGTCAGGACCATGACGATGCCGGCAATCAGCAGGACGTAGGTCTCCGTCTGCGCCTTCTCCCCCAGAGCCCCCATGCCGACTGTCAGCGGGTTGTCCGCAGCCATCGCCGCCCGGAAGGCATCCAGGCCGGCCAAGGGCACGCCGATGAAGTTGACCAGGTCGTTGGCGGCAAACGCCATGGCCAGAGCGAAGGTGCCGATCAGCACGATCGGTTTGAGAATGTTGATTTTAAGGAGCTGCAGGATCAGCATGACGGCTGCCGAAATCAGGAAGATGATCGACAGCAGGGTGAAGGTGTGGGTCTTGATCCAGGCCACGTTCTCCATGGTCATGAAGGATGCGCCCTTGGCGCCCTTGACCAGGATGAAATAAGTTATGGAGCACATCGCCAGCCCGCCCCACAGGGCGCCATAACGCTTAATCCGTTTGCGGTAATCGAAGGTGAAGAGCAGACGGGTGAAAAACTGGATGATCGCCCCGCAGACAAAGGCGATGGCCACCGAGAGCAGAATGCCCATGATGATGGTGAAGGCCTTGTCCGAATTGATGTAGTTGCCGATGTCGGCCAGGCTTTCCCCTGCCTGCACGATTTTCAGCACCGAGACGGCGACGGCGGCGCCTAGCAACTCGAAAACGATCGAAACCGTGGTGGAGGTGGGCAGGCCATAGGTGTTGAAGAGGTCGAGCAGGATGATGTCGACAATCATGACCGCAAGGAACATGGTCAGCAGTTCCGGCATATTGAAGAGCTGGGGATGAAAGATCCCTTTTCTGGCCACTTCCATCATGCCGCTGGAAAAGGTCACACCGAGCAGGATCCCCAGGCTGGCTATGCCCAGCACAACCCTTCTCGGCGCCACCCTCGATCCGAAGGAGGAGTTGAGAAAGTTGACCGCGTCATTGGCGACCCCGACGATAATGTCGAAGAAGGCGACAACGATCAGGATGCCGAGCCCGACATACACGAATTCCGTACTCATCTTGCTTTGAGTCCTTTCTGTCTTGAAGCCGGTTGCCGACGGACTGCAGGAAAACCAGAATGCTGTTTTAATTCAACGGCCGCCATTCGGTAAAAAACCGGGCAAACTGCAAAGGTTTGTCCGGCCGGCGTCCCGTTTCCCTGATCGAATTTTTTGGTTTTGCATCGTGCAAGACTTTAAGAAATTCGCCTTCTCCTGTAAAGCAAAATGTTAGGCAGAGGTTAGCGGAAAGGCTGCCTTTCCATCGTAAACTAATTCTTTCGAAACAAGAACTTAATAAAATTCCCCTTTAATTGACCGCTGAAGAAAGTTCGGTTGTCGCTTTTGCGGCTACCGGCCGGATCCACTATTGGTTCCATTTGCTGTCAAGGAGGGATATTCAATGCTGAAACGCGTCAGTTCAGTAGCTTTTGCTGTCTTCCTGTTCTGCCTTGCAGGCGGCAGTGCGGCACTGGCCGCCGAGCCGGGCAAGGTCACCGGGACGGTCATCGATTCGGAGAACAACATCAAATTGATGGGGGTTCTCGTTACCAATCAGGACAACAGCCGGAAAGCGGTCAGCAACCGGCAGGGGGAATTCAGCCTGATCCTGCCCGCGGGAGAGCAGTCCCTGACCTTCTCCTATCTCGGCTACGAGCCGGTCACGCGCACCGTCGTCGTCAAGGAAAACGAAACCGCCACCTTGGACATCGACCTCGGCGCCGAGACGGTGGCCATGGATGAAATGGTCGTGCAGGGGCAGGCGGTGGGTCAGGCCAGGGCCCTGAACCGCCAGAAAACGGCTCCGAACCTGACCAATATCGTAGCCTCTGACGCCTTCGGGCGGTTTCCCGATCAGAACGCCGCCGAAGCCCTGAACCGACTGCCCGGCGTCTCCGTCGAAAGGGACCAGGGTGAAGGCCGTTTTGTCATCGTGCGCGGCATCGACCCCAATCTCAACAGCGTTTCCATCGACGGCGTGGCTCTGGCAGCGCCGGACGATTCCAGCCGGGCGGTTCTGCTCGACGTCATCCCCATGAATGTCATGGAGACCCTCGTGGTCACCAAGGCCCTCACCGCCGACATGCCGGCCGACAGCATCGGCGGCCACATCGAAATCGAAACCCCGAGCGCCTTCGATCGCAACCAGATGACTCTTGACGCCACCGCCGGCGTCAACTATGCCGATCTGACCGACCAGTATGCTCCCAGCGGGTCCTTGACCTTCGGCAACACTTTCGGTCAAGGGAACAAGTTCGGATTCCTCGGCTCGGTCAGTTACGACCGCCGGGATTACGGGTCGGACAATGTCGAAGCCGATCCCTGGGAGCAGAACGACGACGGCGCCTGGGTGACCGAAGAGATCCAGTACCGGGAGTATGATCTGACCCGGGAGCGTTTCGGCGCCACCGCCAATCTGGAGTATAAGCCTTCGGAAAACAACCTCTTTTTCCTGCGCGGCGTGTTCAGCGAATTCACCGACCACGAAATCCGACGCCTGACCGCCATCACCGACATGGAAATGACCCCGGATGCCTCCGGCAATGCCGGTACCATCGGCGGTGACGACCTGACCACCTCCTCTGAACTGAAGGATCGCGAGGAAACCCAGCTCAACTGGACCCTGAGCGCCGGCGGGGAACAGCAGGCGGGCTCCTGGTCCTGGGATTACTCGCTGGCCTATTCCTATGCCGAGCAGGATACCCCCGACGATACCGAGATCGTCTACGAAAACACGACCCTGAGCTACAGCTACAGCGATGCCGCTACCGATACGCCCTCGGTGGCGGTGACCGGCGGCGATCTGCTCGATTTGAGCAGTTACGAGCTGGACGGGGTGGAGGATGCCGATCAGATCGTCGAGGAAGATGCCTGGATCTTCCAGGGCAACCTGAAAAAGAGTTTCCGTCTCCCTCTGCAGAGTTATCTCAAGACCGGCTATTACGTCAGTTTGCGCAACAAGAACAACGATACCGAAGTCTGGACGAGCGACGACAATCCGGCCGCGTTCGACACCCTCGAAGGCAATACCGGCGACGGCCGCAGGGAATATTCCGATTTTCCCCTGCTCTCCAGCAATCTGGTGGAACGGTTCCGGAGAAATTCCGGCGCTTTTGCCATGGAGCGGGATCTGGTCGACTCCGAGGGGCAGGACTACGATACCGACGAAAATATCTATGCCGGATATCTGATGGGCCAGGTCGATTTCGGCCGGGTCAGCCTTCTGCCGGGGGTGCGTTACGAATATACCGAGCTGAAGGCGACCGGCAACGTGGTCGATGCCGAAGCTGAGGCCGTTCTCGGCAGCGAAACCCGCAAGCACCACTACGACAACATTCTGCCCAGCATCCATGTCAGGGCCGCATTGACGGACAACCTGATCCTCAACGCCGCCTGGACGAACTCGATCTCCCGCCCCACCTGGGAGCAGACCAAGTACGCCCGGGTCGAGGACGACGGCGAGGTGGAGGTGGGCAACCCGGATCTCGACCCTTACGAGGCGATGAACTGGGATGCCACCCTGACCTACTACGCGCCCAAGCTCGGCATGGCTTCGGCGGGGGTCTTCTATAAGGACATCGACAACTTCATCTATTCCCAGACTTCCTTTGAAGACGATTTCGATCTGATCAGCTGGAGAAACGGCGATGGCGGACATATCGCCGGCGTCGAACTGGCGGGGCGCCTGGAGCTTGCTTCCCTGACACCTCTGCTGGAAGGTTTTTCCATTCAGGGCAACATCGCGTTGACGGACAGCAGGGCCAAAATCCTGCCCGCCGAAGAGGGGGGCGAATCGCGCAGCGTCGATTTCATCCGCAACTCGGATACTGTCGGCAGCGCAGCCATCTCCTATGAAAAGTATGGTTTTTTCCTTCGCCTGAGCGGCACCTACCGCAGCTCCTATCTGGACGAGGTCGGAGAGGAATCTTTCGAAGACCGCTATATCGACGACCATTTCCAACTCGATCTTTCCACCGCCTATACCTACAAGGAGAGATACACGGTGTTTGCCAATTTCATCAACCTGACCGACGAGCCGCTGAAAGCCTACTGGGGAGAGTCGAATCGGCTGAGCCAGTATGAGAAATACGGATGGTCGGCCAGGATCGGTCTGAAATTCGCGCTGTAGGAAAGGTTGGCTTGCTCTTGTCGCGAAGAAAAGACATTCCCTTCTGGGCCGGGTTGATCCTGGCGCTGTTCATGGCCGCAGCTCTGCCGTCCGGCGGGGCTGCGGCCCAATCCTCCGGGAGGGAGCCCAGCCACGGGGAGCGGAAAATTCTCTACCAGGCCCAGAAAAGGTTTGAAAACAAAGACCTTCAGGCCTGCGCTCTGATTCTCGAGGAGTACCTGAAAGAACACCCCGAGACCGGATATGCCCGGTTTTTCCTTCTGCTGGGCAACAGCTATTTTCAGCAGGAAAAGTACCTTGAGGCGGAAAAGGCCTACCAGAGGGGTTTGCGGCTGCATCGGGGAGACCCGTTGCTGAACCTCAATCTGGCACTGACGCTGGAGCGATCCGGCCGGCTGGAGCTGGCAGGGGAACAGTACGTTCGGGCCTATGAGCTGACCGACCCGGCCGATCCACGGCTTCTTCACCAGGGAGCGGCGCTGCTGCTCCGGGTCAAGGATTACCACAAGGCCAGGGAGGCCGCCAGACGGCTTCTGAAAGCCCATCCCCCCGGACAACCGGAATGGTTCGAACTGCTGCTGCATGCCTCTCTGGAGTTGAAGGATTATGACGAGGCCACGGCCGCAGTCAGGCAATTGCTGGCGATAAACCCGGGGAAGGCGGACTACTGGAGGTTTCTCGCCCAGTTGCAGCTGTACCGGCAGAAGTATGCCGAGGCGGCCGCGGCATTGGAGGTCGCCTATCGCTACGAGACCCCCTCAGCCTCGGACCTGGAACATCTGGCCGATCTTTATCTGTCCCTCAACCTCCCCTTGCGGGCCGCCGAAACCCTGGAAAAAAACCCTGAGATCAGAAAAATCGGCCAGGGGCTGGAGCGACTTGCCCTGCTTTACTGGCAAGGGGGGCTTTATGAGCCGGCCGACAGTTGTTTGACCCAGAAGCTGCAGAGGTGGCCGGATGCCAAAACCTATCGGCTGAAGGCCGCATGGCTTTATGAGAGATCGGAGTACCGCAAGGCACTGGAGCTGCTCCGGTCGGCCTGCAAAACGTACCCGGATCATGCCGAGCTCTACCCGCTCAGAGGCTTCGCCGCCTGGCAACTGGAGGATTGGGAGGAGGCGATGCTGAGTTTCCGGACGGCCCGCCGGTTCCCGGCCACCAGGGCGGCGGCCGATTCGGCTCTGGACATTATCGAGATGCTGCTGGCGGGGCCCCTTCAGGCGGGCCAGACTGCCGTGACCAGTGCCGTCCGGTGAAAACGCCTTTGACCGTTCAGCCCTAAAACCGGGGAACTCCGGAAAGCCGGAGCTCCTGCCAATGGAGACAGACATGCTCAAATCCGAACGCTTCAAAAGGCTGGTCGTTCTGTCGCTGCTCTGCGTCGCCACGCAGGCGGCGGCGGTCGATGTGGATTCCGTGCAGGAAGCGACGGTTTCCGCGCTGGCCCGGGAGCAGAAAAGCCAGCAGCAGACGGACAGCTGGTCAGCGGAAAAACAGGCGCTGGCGAACAGCATCCTGGACCAGAAAACCCGCCTGCAGTGGAATCGCTACCAGAACAGGCAGTACCAGGAGTACATCAAACTGAAAGAAGAGCAACTGGTGGCGCTGCGCGAACAGAAGGAAAGCATGCGGCAGCTGCGCATGGCCCTCGAACCTTACCTGGATCAGGTGCTCGACAATCTGGCCCGATTCGCAGCCGCGGATCTCCCCTTCCTCCCCGAGGAAAGAGCGGACCGGCTGGCCTTCCTCAGGGAATCCCTGGGAGACCCCGAACTGGCCCTCGGCGAAAAGCTGCGCCGCATCCTCGAAGGGCTCAAGGTCGAGGCCGAGTACGGCAACCATATCGAAGTCACCTCGGAGAAGCTCGAGCTGGAAGGGCAATCGACCCAGGTGGAGGTGCTGCGGCTGGGGAGGGTCGGCCTGTTCTACCTGACGAAGGACGGGACAAGCCCGGGGGTCTGGAATGCCGCCGGGAAGAGCTGGGTCCGCCTGGAGGAAAAGTATGCCGCCCCGTTGCGGTCGACCATGGACATCGTTGAACGCAAGCGGGCCGCCGAACTGGTGGAACTGCCTTTATAGCGATGAGCCCATTACCCACCGAGGAGATCATGAAAATCCCTGCCTATTTCCTATGTACCCTTTTCCTGCTGTTGGCGCCGGTCGCCAACAGCCCGGCGGCGACCGCAGACTGGCGGGATGTTGTCCGCGACCTCGAATCGGCCAATGCCCGGGCGGCCGATCGGGCGCGGCAGGTCGAGGAGTTGGTTCGGCAGGACCGCTCTACCCTGGAAGCGGTTCTCAAGAATTACCGGGAACAGGCAGCGGATGCTGAATCCCGCCTGAAACCTCTGACGGCGGAATATGAGCGCTTGAAGGAAACAGAGGAAAAACTCCGCGCCGATCTGGCAAAAGAGCGGGAGGAGATCGAAAATATCCAGGGAACCGTGTTCGGTTTTGCCAGGCAGAGCGGGGAACTGTTCGAGGACAGCCTCCTCGGTGCGGATCTCGCGGCGGAGCGGGCGGCGGTGGACGAGATGGTGGCGCGGAAAAAATTCCCGGGGCTGGCCGAAATCGAAACCGTGGTCCGTCTGTTCACCCGCTATCGGGAGGCATCAGCGGAGGTCCGTAGCGGCGAGGGAACCTTTATCGGCGGGGACGGTCGGCCGAATCAGGGCCGGGTAGCCCGTATCGGCGCCCTGGCCGCAGTCTACTCGGCCGATGGCGAGCAGGGATATCTGGTGCCGACGAACAACGGTCGTGAATTGAGCGCCGTCGCCGGAACCGTACCGGGCTGGGTTGAATCCCGCATCCGTCATTTCATTGCGGAGGGACGGGGGCCTCTCCCCCTCGACCTGTCGGGCGGCGGGGCCTTTCTCAAGATGACCAACGGCAAAAGCCTGACTGAAACCTTCAAGGCGGGCGGCTCCCTGGTCTGGCCGATTCTCGGGATCGGGGTGCTGGCCCTGCTGCTGTCGGTGGAAAGGGGGCTGTTTTTCCTCCGCGTGCGCAGTAACTCCGACCGGATCATCGACGATGTGGCGGGGATGGTGGAAAAGGACTCCATAAACGAATGCGTCGCGTACTGTCGCGCCAATGGCAAATCCCCTCTGTGCCAGGTGCTGGCCAGCGGACTGCGTCACCTCGGCCAGTCGCAGCAGGTGCTGGAGAACGCCCTGCACGAGGCCCTGCTGCAGCAGATCCCCCGTTTCGAACGGTTTCTGCCCACCCTGGCCATGTTCGCGGGCATCGCTCCGCTGCTGGGTCTGCTGGGAACCGTGACCGGGATGATCGGCACCTTCCAGGTGATCAACCTGTTCGGCACCGGCGACCCCCGCATGATGTCCGGGGGGATTTCGGAAGCCCTGATCACCACCCAGCTGGGCCTGGTGGTGGCCATCCCGATCCTTTTCGTCCACCACCTGTTCGAGCGCAAGGTCGATCTCATCCTGACCGACATGGAGGAGAAGGGCACCGCCTTCATGATCTCGATGCTGAAAAGCGGCCATGTCAGGGAGGCGAAAGATGAGCAGCCTTTACCGTCAAGCCTCTGATTTTTTTCTCAGCGGCGGTGCGGTCATGCCGCCCCTGCTGATCATGTCCTTGATCATGTGGTTCCTGATTTCCTACAAAAGCTGGCAGTTCCTGAACGCCAGAAAACGGGAAGGCACCGTCCTGGATCTGCTTGCCGCCCGGGATGGAGAGGAAACCGGCTCCATCTGGCAGCGAAATATGGTGCGGAATTTTCGCCTGCTGAGCGGACGGCGGGGGACGGTCGACTTCGATCATCTGGCCCGGGTGCGCAAGAAGCAGGAGAGCGACATCGACCGTTTCATCCCCAGCATCCTGGTGCTCGCCGGGGTCGCTCCCCTGATGGGCCTGCTCGGCACCGTGAGCGGCATGATCACCACCTTCGACGTCATCGCGGTGTTCGGCACCGGCAACGCCCGGGCCATGGCCGCGGGCATTTCCGAAGCCCTTATCTCCACCCAGACCGGTCTGGTGGTGGCGATCCCCGGCCTGGTTCTGGGCAATCTGCTGTCGCGACGGGCCGAAAACCTGAAGGAGCGCCTGCAGGCGTTCTCCATCGGACTGGTTCTGGCTTCCCGACAGACATCCTCGAAGGGGTGATTCATGCGCAATTCGACCATCAGCAGACGCAGAAACCGCAAAGGCACCGAACTGAACATGTCGCCCCTCATCGACATGATCTTCATATTGCTGCTGTTCTTCATCGTCACGACCAGCTTCGTCAAGGAAGCCGGCGTCGACGTGGAGCGGCCGGTGGCGGCTACGGCGCAAACCAAGGAAAGCACCAATCTGGTGCTGGCCATCACCGACAGCAATATCCTCTATATCGAGGGCAAGCCGATCGACATCCGTTCCCTGCGCGGCCACATGGAGCGATTTATCATGCAGAACCCGACCGGTTCGGTGGTCATCGCCGCCGACAAGGACAGCCGCTCCGGAACCATCATCTCCACCCTGGATGCCTGCCGTCTGGCCGGGGTGAAAAACCTCAGCGTCGCAGCCCAGCAACCGGAATAGCTCGCAATGACCAAGTGGCTTCGCAACAACTCATTTTTCCTGTTCAGCGTGGCGGTGAATCTGCTGCTCTTTCTGTCGATCCCGCTCCTGTCCCATCTGTCCCTGAAGAACCGGCAGACCGAGATCTCGAGCAGCTTCTCCTTTCGCAAGGCGACCCGGGTGCGGCCGCCGGATCCGGATGACAGGGAACTGCCCAAGGAGCCTCCGAAGCCGAAACAGCTGCCCAAAATCGCCGAGGTCGTCGGGTTCAATCAGACGAGCAGGTCCACTGCGCCGAACCGCCCGCGAATGAGTCTGAATACGCCGAGTTTCGAGATGGCGGCGGGAACCCCCGAGATGGGGCTCGCCGTCTTTGCCCCGATGGCCCAGCCGCAGACCGAATTCGACCTGGGCGAGGTCGATTCCCAGCCGATGCCGGTCAGCCGCATCAGTCCGGTCTATCCCTACGATGCCAGACAGAAAGGCATCGAGGGGGTGGTCATGGTCAAATTTCTGGTCGACGGAGAAGGCCGGGTCACCCGGGTCTCGGTTGTCGACTCCAAACCTCCTGACGTCTTCGACCAGGCGGCGCTGGATGCGGTCCGCCAATGGCGGTTCCAGCCGGCGAGCCTCGACGGTGAAACGGTGGCGACCTGGATGTCGGTGCCGATCCGCTTCAGAATGAATGAATAAAGCTGATTGAGATCGGCGATGGATTCCCATTGACCGCAAAGGAAAGGAAAACGCCGTGTCCCGTCTTTTAAAGTTCCGTCTCGTACTCTCCTGTCTTCTGTTCCTGCCGTCGGCCGCCGTTGCTGCCGGTCAGGAGGGTGTTTCTTTGACCGGAGTCCGTTATCTCCACCCGGTAGTGGTCACCGAAATGACCCGTTACGACACCGACGATCCGGCCATCTGGATCAACCGGGAACAGCCTTCGGAGAGCCTGGTTCTGGGAACAGACAAAAATGAGGACGGGGCTCTCTACGTCTACGACCTGCAGGGCCGCATCCTGCAGGAGAGGGTCGTGCGCAACCTGCAGCGGCCGAATAATGTCGATGTCGAATATGGATTCTCTTTGGCAGGGCGATCGATCGATATAGCGGTCGTGACAGAACGGCTGACCAGCAAGATACGCATTTTCAGCCTGCCGGATATGCAGCCTCTCGACGGCGGGGGCATTGAAGTCTTTGCCGGTGAAGAAGCCGGGGACTTTCGAGCTCCTATGGGCATCGCGCTATACCGTCATCACGCGGACGGCGAGATATTCGCCATCGTCGGCAGAAAAAGCGGACCGTCCGGAGAATATCTGTGGCAATATCATCTGGTAGATAACGGCAATGGACAAATCGATGGGATTCTGGTAAGAAAGCTCGGCGATTTCAGCGGCCGCGGCGAAATCGAAGCGATTGCCGTGGACGACGCCCTTGGCTACATCTACTATGCTGATGAGGGAGCGGGCATCCGCAAGTATCATGCGGACCACAATCAGGGATCGGCTGAGCTCGCCCTGTTCGGAACCGATGGTTTTACCGAGGATCGTGAGGGGATCGCCATCTATCAGCTCGACGAAACGCGCGGCTATATCCTGGTTTCCGATCAGCAGGGGAACCGCTTCAACATCTATCCCCGCGAGGGGGAGCCCACTCGTCCCCATCACCACCCGTTATTGAAGTCGGTTGCCACGGTAACCAACGAGTGCGATGGGTGCGAAGTCGTTTCCCATCCCCTCGGGAGCCGATTTCCCCATGGGCTGTTCGTCGCCATGTCCGACAACAGAACTTTTCAGTATTACCGATGGGAGGACCTGGCCAAAGGTGAACCGGCCTTGTCGATTAAAGGAGGTAATGTCCCATGACCCGGAATAATCTCGTGTTTCCTGTTCTCCTCACCCTGTCGGCAGCCCTTCTCTTGTCCTGCACTCCACAGATGCGGCAGGAACCGGTGGCCGCGAAACAGCCATCGACGAAGAATGTCATCGTGATGATCGGCGACGGCATGGGCTTCAACCACGTCAAGGCCGCCAGCCTGTTTCTTTACGGCCAGGCCGACGGGCAGCCCTACCATGCCTTTCCGGTCCGGGTGGCGATGAGCACCTATGCCGCCGGGGGCCAATACGATCCCCAGGGGTTCTGGACGGATTACCTTTCTGCCGGAACCGGTGCGACCGATTCAGGGGCGGCGGCCACGGCCATGGCCACCGGACACAAAACCTATCGCTACGCCATCGGCGTGGACATGCAGCGTCAGCCGCTGCGCAATGTCGTGGAAGTGGCCGAAGAGACCGGCCGGTCCACGGGGGTGATTACCACCGTGCCGGTCAGTCATGCCACCCCGGCCGGCTTTGTCGCCCACAATCCGACCCGCAAAAACATGGAAGAGATCGCCCGGTACATGATAAACGAAAGCGGCCTGGAGGTGCTGATGGGCTGTGGGCATCCCTGGTTCGACCGCAATGGCGAGAAAAGAGCGGAGCCCGGGTCCTTCCGATCCGTCGGCGGCGAATCGACCTGGAGCGCCCTGGAGCAGGGGACCGCGGGGGGAGACATGGATGGCGACGGCAAGGAAGATCCCTGGACCCTGATCGAGGATCGCCAGGCTTTCCGGGAGTTGGCCGAAGGGGCGACCCCCGGGCGGGTCATCGGCATTGCCCGCATCGCACCGACCCTGCAGCAGAAACGGGGCGATTCGTCGGAGGACGGGACCTACGCCTCCGATCCCCCTTTCGCTGTCCCCCTTGTCGAGACGGTACCGACCCTGGCGGAGATGGCGGCAGCCGCCCTGAACGTGCTCGATGAGGACGAGGACGGCTTTTTTCTGATGATCGAGGGGGGCGCCATAGACTGGGCGAGCCATGCCAATCAGGCGGGGAGGATGATCGAGGAGCAGATCGCCTTCGACCATGCGGTGGCCCGGGTGATCGCCTGGGTGGAAACCCGAAGCTCCTGGGAGGAAACCCTGCTGATCGTCACGGCTGACCATGAAACCGGCTTTCTCAACGGCCCCGGTTCCAGCGACCGGCCGAATCCCCTGGTCGGAAATGGACTCCTGAGGGTGCCCAATCTGCAGTGGCAGTCAGCCGAACATACCAATTCCCTGGTCCCCTTCTTCGCCAGGGGAGCCGGTGCAGACTCTTTCCTTCAGCACCTTTTGCCCTCCCCCGACCCTGTGCGCGGCCTCTATCTGGACAACACGGCCATCGCCAAAGGGGTCATGGCTCTGTTGGAAGGGTCGGCTTCCAAAAATTGATCGAGAATCAGCGGCAGGGGCGATTCTCGAATCGCCCCTGAACCGGGATGCATGGGGTCCTCACCCCTCACGCCTCACTCTCAAGCGGTTCCTTTCGCCTCCCACAGCAGGAGCAGTTCCCTGGGCAGGGAGTGTTTGATGTCCTGCAGCTCGCCCTCGGTGATGTGCCTGTCCAGCACATGGAAAACGGCCCGGGCGATCCCCTCGGCGTCGACCTCGGGTTCCTTCACGAAAAAGTCGGAGATCTTGCCGAGAAACTGTTCCTTGTGCCGCTCCCTGGTCGGTTTTCCCGTCGGTGTCCACCCCTCGTAGTAGATGCCTCGCACCAGCAGGGGAAGCTGAGCACCCAGGTGGGCTGCTTCCTGCGGAGAGAGGCGGTCGCGCAGCGTGTGCAGCACGGCCCTCAGGGCCAGATAGGCCCGGTGGCGGTCTTCCCAGTGCATCTCGTCCATGATCTCACGAAACCACACATTGGTCTTGTGAAGGGAGGTTTCAAAGGCCTCCATGCAGGTTACGCTCATGATCTCACCTCCTCTGTTTTTTACCCCATTATAGCCTGTTTCAGCACCGGTTAAGTGAAAGGCCAAACGTCACCCTTCCCTGCTGCTGCCTTTTGCTGAAATTTCCAAAAAGCTTGCTATTCTTAATGGGAGATAATTTCGGACGGGAGGATCGGGTGACAACTGGCCATGGCTTGAAAACGGCAATCCGGATATTGCTGGATCCCAAACTGATTCTGGCGCTGTTCGTTGCCTTTAAAATCGGTCAGACCGTCAATGCTTTTCTGACCGGTGAAAAACCGGTCTTTTTTCCCTATATCCGGCTGGCCGAGATCGCTTTCCTGGTTCCTTTTTCCTGGCTGGCGGTCAAAAGGCGCACCGGCGCCCTCTTCCTGGTCGGTCTGGTTCTCTTCCTGCAGATATTTCCTGCCTTCTGGGCCATTCTTTATATCTCGTTCAAAGAGTATCTTCTTAAAACGGTCGCTATTCTCCTGAGCGGATATTTTGTTTACGGCGGGCACACCCTGTTGCGGCAGGCCTGGGACAACCTGGCGATACCGGAAGGGAAGTCAGGCGCTATCCCTTTTCAGGCCGGAACCGCCAGGATTCGGGTGGGAGAAAGGTGACTTTCAGGCCGAAAGGCGAGGCTATCTTCTCCAGTGTGGCCAGCGTGGGATTGCCGGTTCCACTTTCAAATTCGGAAAGGATGCGCGGAGAAATATCGGCGATTTTTTGAGCATATTCCTTCTGAGTCATGCCGAGGATTTTCCTCATCCGGCGCGTCGCCTGGCGGATATCGATATCTCCCCTGGCAAGAGCCGCATAGAGCTCCTCTTTCATCTCTGCCATTGCATGGGCATCGGGTCGTTTCATAACGTGATCCTCGGTTTTGCCTCCTCCAGGCCTTTCGCGACCGCTTCGGTCCAGGGTGCCAGCCGTTGGATGATCTCGGAATCGACGCCGCAATCCGCCATGGTCTCAGGCAGTTTTCGGACGGCGTTCCCGTGACCGGCGAGCCAGACTCTGGTTTCACCAGGATCTAGAAAGTTTGCGAGCTTCTCACAGACCTTTCCCCATTCCGGTTGATTCCCCGGAGATTCATCCTCCCACCGAGTGACGCGTCCAATGCCTTCCGGGTCCAGAAACATGGGGGCGAAGTCGAAAAGTGGAGAAAGCTGGATGCGACCCTTGCTTCTCAGGACAGCGGAGTTGCGTCCATGATTGTCGGTGTTGCGCAGTGCCAGATTCAGCATGTCGCGACGCAAATACTCGCGAATTTCTCCAGCAGGTTCGGTGACGGCTTTCGCGAGGGCCTGACAGAAGGTATCGTGGCGAACCACCGTGCCATACCCGGGTATGCCGGCCAGGGCATAGAGGCTGTGCATGGCAAGGCGGGTGACGCGACCATCGATGACTTCCCGATCGAAACGGGGAACAAACAGCACGCCCTGGTCATGGATCAAAGGGTCTCCGACCCGGATGCCGAACCTTCTGGCCACTTCCAGGTAAAACGGTTCATTGCGAAGAACCTGCTGGTTGCGCGAATCGGCACGGCGGCCGCGAGGGAACTTCACCAGCCAGAAGCGTTTGCTTTGCTCATCGGTCAGAGCTCCTTCGGCGTGAAACATCCCGAAAAGGTCCTCGGCAAGCAGATATTTCGGCGCTTCTCCCTGCACGCTGGAGGCACCTGCGACATGAGCTCCTCTTTCTTCGGCGTAATCGAGGAATCCCTCCCGCTGTTCGATGATATCCTGGCGGGGAAAGCCAATCTTGAAATGATCGCGAGGAGGAAGAGGCGCGGCTTCAGCCACCCTCAGACTGCCCGGTGGAGCGCCGGCCCCTTTGGTGAGAAGGTGCCAGTCAGCATGCGGGCCATCTTTGTCAACCTGCAACCGCCGGAGCCAGGCCCTTCGCCCTGCGCCGCTCGGCATCAGATCGAGCAGAAATGGCGGCCATTGATCAAAGCGGAACAATTCAAATCCGACGGTAAGGCCGGGGATGAGTTCGGCGTCCCGGCGACCAAGATGAGCCATAGCGTAATCGATTTCATACTGCAGGCGAGCGCTTCCCGCAACACCCCGGGTGATGCTCTGGGGGTCCGGCTCGAAGATCGCAGCAACTTGCCAACGACCGTCGAGAAATATTTGCAGATGACAATTCATGGTTCACTTAAGTGATATAAAGGGCTCAAAGAGGTTTTTTTTATTTCAGTATAGTGAATTTTTTCCTTTTTAAATTGCGGTGGAAAATAATCTCTGGATCACTATAGTGAAGGAAAAAAGCGCTGCATTCAAGTATTTTTTCACTTTAGTGAACATTGCGGCTGGGAGCCTGTTGGGTTTGCGGGATTCATGCTTAAGTCCGACAGGCTTCTAGGCCTTTTTCACGAACTCGGATTTCAGCTTCATGGCGCCGATGCCTTCGATCCTGCAGTCGATGTCGTGATCGCCGTCACAGAGACGGATGTTTTTGACCTTGGTGCCGACCTTGACCGTCAGCGACGATCCTTTCACCTTCAGGTCCTTGATCACGGTAACACTGTCGCCGTCCTGAAGAGGGGTGCCGTAGGCATCGCAGCTGGCACCTGCCCTTTCCTCCTTATTCGTCGTACCTTCCCGGGGCCACTCATGACCGCATTCGGGACAGACGAACATCAGCCCATCCTCATAGGTGTATTCGGAGCCGCATTGCGGACATTCGGGAAACTCACTCATTGTACAATCCTTTCATCGGTTGAGCTTGCGGGATAGAGTTCGGGCAGGCCATTCTGGGGGGCCCTGTTTCGGCCGGGGGGCTGCCATTGGGTGAGGTTCTCGATCAGGGCTTGCCCGGTCCAGACTTCCCCCGCAGCGGCATAGAGTGCCCGGTCGAGGCGTTCAAGTTCAACCCTCAAGGGAGCAGGGGCGCTCCGGTAAAGCCGCTCCAGGCCGGCCTGGGGCTCCCCGGGCCAGAGGGTTGCGATCCAACGCGTCAAGGCGGCGCGGGTGGCACGGGGATCGTCGTTTCGGGCGGCTTGCAGGAGGGCCTGACGAGCCGTTTTCTCCCGCCTTCGCGGGTTTTCATCGGACTGCGACTCTAATGGGGGTTGACGCTTGAACCTTTCCCGCAGCAAAAGCATGAGGGTAATCAGCCAGCCGGCACCCAGGGCCAGGCTGAGCCAGAACCAGAAACCGGAGGGGGCTGCGGAAGGGGGAGCGGGCGGCAGCGCAATGTGCTCCTGAACCGCCGCAGATCCGGGAGACGGCTCATTTTCCTGGATCTCCGGTTCGGCTGGCGGTGCTCCGGCATCGGGAGCCGCAGCGGTGGTTCCGGGCGCGGGTTTGACCACCATCTCCACCGGGTCGAGGTGGGCCGTTCTCCATTGGCCGCCCCGGACATCCCACCATTCGAGGTTGATGGCCGGCAGCAGGTAACGACCGGCCCGGGTCGGCACCAGGGCGACTTTCTGCTGCAAAACCCCTGTCAGTCCCGTATGGCCGACTTGGTCCTTGCGGCTCGGCTGGTCAGGATAGCTTTTGAATCCCGGGGGGATTCCAACCTGAAGTTCCGGGAGTTGAGCAGCCTGCAGACCTTCGCTGGTGAGAGTCAGGGTTCGCGTTGCCGGCTCGCCGACGGTGACCTCCATGACCCGCCCCTGCCAGTCGTCTTCCAGGGTCAGAGCCAGGGCGGGAAGCCAGGAACGGTCCGCGAGGTCTGAGGCAGGGGGAAGCACCTCGATTGTCTTTGGTTTGGACAAAAGCCGGATCCGTTCCCCCTGGTGGCCGAAAGGATCGAAACGGGAGGGCGTTCCCGCCAGCAGGCCGTCGAAACGCAGGGGAGGGATGCTCAGAGTGCCCGGTTCCTGGGGAAAGATCGCATATCTCCTCTCGATGATGCCGTAAAGGGTGCCGGCACGGCGGGTCTGGTACTTGCGGTCCTCCCCCAGTTTCTGCAGGACTGCATCCACTCCGGCCGGCTCCGGTTCGCTCAAGCTTCCCCGCAGCAGATCCGCCCGATGCAGCAGGCGGACGGTGAGCAGCACCTGGCTCTGGCTTAGGACCTGTGCGGCGTCGAACTCCACTTCCAGCAAAACCTTGGCGCTTTCGGCGGATTCGGAAGGGCCCTCGCCCGCAAGGACCCGAATCGGCAGCGGCAGGCTGCAGTCGGAGCCGAAACAGAGGGCCGGAATGGCCAGTTCCCCTTCGCGCCGGGGCATCAGGGTCAGGGAATAGACAACGGAGCGGTTGAATTCGCCGTTGACGAGACTGATCTGTTTGCTCTGCGACTGATTGAGAAGTTCCCAGTCCTTTTCCAGCACGGACAGATCAGCCTCTCCGTCGGGTTTTCCGTCGACCCGCAGTTCGAGCTGCAGACTCTCCCCGAGGTTCAACCGATCCCGGTCGGCGATCGCCCGCACCTCGGCGGCGAAGGAAGCAAAGGACAGGAGCTGGGAAAACAGCAAGGTCAGGCAGAATAATCGAATGATTACCATGGTCGATCCGTTTCCAGCTGTCGGCCGCGCTGCCGGTACTGGTGAAGAAATTTCCGCCGCAACAGGCCGCCCGGGTCATCGGGGATCTGCTGCAGCCATTGTTGCATCGCCCGTTGCTCTTCTGCTGAGAGCTGCTCCTCGTCGGCCGGGGCCGCCGGGGGCGATTCCGGTCGCTTTTCGGGCTCATCAGGCGGGGCGACACTCTCCTGCTGCGGGTGAGTTTCCCGGTCAGACCTCGCATCGGATGCGCGTGCCGGGGGCCGGGAGGATTCGGGGGAAGCGTCCGAATCCCGACTCCGGTCTTCAGCGGGATTTTCCCGGGCCGGGTCATCGTCCGCCGTCCGGGATTCGTCATCCGGGTGATCCTGAGGTTGCCCGGTTTTCTCCGAATCCCGGGAGGATGCTTGGGGCTTTTCGGAGGGTGATCCGTCGTTCTGTTGCGGTTGCTGCTGTTTCTGCAGGGCTTTTTCCACCAAATCCTTGTTGTAGCGGGCGTCGGCGTGTTCCGGGTCGCCGGCCAGAGCCTGGCGATAGGCCTCCAGGGCCTGGGGCAGCTGCCCGGCGCGGGCCAGGGCATTGCCCCGGTTGTACCAGTCGTCGGCGGTCTCCGGCTGCTGCAAGGCTTCGGCGGCGGCCTGGTAGTCCCCTCCCCGGTAATGGGCGCTCGCCTTCCAGCGGGGGTCCCGGAACAGATGCCCGGCTTTTTCGTAATCCTCCTCGGCAAAAGCCGCGGCGGCCTGCTGGTCCGGACGCTGCCAGAGATCGTTCCAGGAAAAGGCCAAAACCGGACGGGGCTGCAGCGCGATCAGAATGAACAGGACCAGCCAGCCGCGGCGAAAGGCCAAAGAAGCCAGCAGGGCCAGGGGCCAGAGCAGCCAGACGCCCTCCTCCCGCCAGCGCTGTCCCGTCCTGCCGCCCGCCTGTTCGGCCCGGTCGATGCGTTGACTGTCCACCCCCGCCAGAAGAGCCCGCAGGTCGCCCTCATCGATACTCAATCGTCGATAGCTGCCGCCCCCGGCTGCCGCCAGCTGTTTCAGTCCGGCTTCCTCCAGTTTCGGCAGGACCATGGCGCCCCCGTTGTCCTTGAGAAAACCGCCGCTCGGCAGCGGCACCGGAGCTCCTTCCGTTGTGCCCACGCCCAGAACTGCCAGGTCGATGCCCTGGGAGGGCAGGCCCCGGGCCGCCTCCAGAGCTTTGTCCGGGCGATCCTCGTCGGTGATCAGCAGCAGGCGGCCCTGTTTCAGCCCCGCCCGTTGCAGGAGCTGGAGGCCGAGTTCAATGGCTTTTTGCGGCTCGCTGCCCTGAACCGGCATCAGGTTGGGGTCGAGGCTGTGAAGCAGGGCGCGGATGGTATTTGTATCATCGGTGAGGGGCGTCACGGTAAAGGCGTCGCCGGCAAAGGCGATCAGAGCGGTCTGCCCCTCGCTGCGCAGGCTCAGCAGGTCTTCGACCTTCAACCGGGCCCGCTCCAGACGGCTCGGCTTGAGATCTCCCGCGCTCATGGAGCGGGACAGGTCGAGCAGGATCACCAACGCCGACTGCTGTCGGAAAAGCGGCTGCGGCTGTTGGCGCCAGGCCGGTCCGGCCAGGGCAAGAATCGACAGCAGCGCGCCTCCCAGCAGCAGCCACAAGGGCCAGGCTGCACGGCGTCGCGAACGTCCCAGCAGCAGGTGGGGCAGCAGGTCCGCATCGCAGACCTTCTCCCAGCTGCGGCTGCGCACCTGTTTGCGCCAGAGCCAGACCAGCAGCGCCAGTACCGGTGGCAGGGCCAGAAGCCAACCGGGACGCAGGACATGAAAATCCGTCACGAGCGCCTCCTGAAAAACGGCAGCGGGTGCCGGGCGAGCATCAGAAGAAAAGCTCCGGCCGAGGCCAGGCCCAGGGGCCAGAAGTAGAGTTCGGTGATGGGACGATAAACCTCCTGCTCCCGCTCCACCGGCTCGAGACGGTCGAGCAGGGCATAGATGTCCACCAGCTCGGCACTATCCCGGGCACGAAAATAGCGGCCCCCGGTTTGTCCCGCGATGGCTGTCAGCGTCTCCTCGTCGAGATCGGCGGAAGGGTTGACGGTTCGGGAAAAGAACAGGCCGCCCACCTCCATGGCTTCGGCGCCGATGCCGATGGTGTAGATTTTCAGGCCCTGACCTGCGGCCAGTTCGACCGCCTTGAGGGGGGAGACGCGGCCGGCCGTATTGGCACCGTCGGTCAGCAGGATCAGCACCCGGCGCCGCCCTTCCTCCCCCTCCAGGCGTTTGACCGCCAGACCGATGGCATCGCCGATGGCGGTCTTTTGCCCCGCCAGGCCGACAACAGCCTCGTCGAGCAGCTGCTGCAGGGTCGGGCGATCGAAGGTCAGCGGGGTCTGCACATAGGCCTGTTCACCGAACAGGATCAGTCCGAGGCGGTCGCCGACCCGGCGGGCGATGAATTCCGCGGCCACCGCCTTGAGAGCGGTCAGCCGATCCACTGTGTTGCCTCCCAGCTCAAAATCCTCGGTGGTCATGCTGCCGGAAATGTCTACCGCCAGAACCAGGTCCCGACCGCTGACGGGCAGCTCGACCGGGTCTCCCAGCCACTGGGGCCGGGCGCAGGCGAGGACCAGCAGCAGCCAGCAGCAGGCCGCCAGAACTTTGCAAAAACGCCCGGTCCGCCGCCTCCCCCCTTCGTGTCGCACCGCGGCAAAGGCCTCAAGGCTCGGCACCCAGAGGGCCGCCTCCTCGGCGGCCAGGGCCGGCGGCAGCAGGCGATAGACCAGATAGGGCAGGGGCAACAGCAGCAGGGCCCAGGGCCAGGCGAACTGGATCATGGAATCCTCCCGGAACCACCCGCGGGCGGCAAAGAGGTCAGCCAGCGGCGGCAGAGATCGGCCAGTTCCTTGCGGTCGAATTGAACATCGGGGCGATAGGGAGCTTCCAGCAGACAGCGACCGATCCCTTCGGTAAAGGGGCGATCGGCAAAGGGGCGGTCGAGAAATTCCAGCCACTTTTCGCCGTTCAGCCCGGCGCAATCCGCCCGGTTGAAATGGCATAGAGCCGCCCGCCGCAGCAGTTGCGACAGCCCGGCGGCCAGTTCGGCATCCGGCAGGGTGTCCAGCCGGTCGAGCTCCGCCAGGGCCAGCCGCCGATAACGGCCGCGCCGATAGCGGACATACAGCCATCCTGATCCTGCTGTCAGGGCCAGGGCGAGAATCGTCAGCAGCCACCAGCCGGGGGCTGGCGGCCACCAGGAGACCGGATCGGGCAGATGGATGTCGCGCAGGGGCAGGGTTTGCGGATCGATGACGGAGGGAGCAAGCATGTCAGCGCCTCCCTGCCGGAGTCGGCTGAAGACAATCCAGGGGATCGTCGCAGGTGCGCAATTCCCGGTGGCGGCAGCGGTAGCGGCGGGCGAAATCCTGCACCTGCAGACAGCGGGCGGCAAAACCTGCCCGATAGCGGAGCTGGGCCGCAGGGTCGTCGGTGGCGATGGTCAGATCGGCGGCGCCGTCGCTGACCCGGTAGGTTCCCTCCGGGGGAAGTTCCCTTTCCAGCGGGTCATAGCAATGCACCAGGGTCAGTTCGCAATGGCGGCCGAGCAGGGCCAACTGCTTCTCCACCTCCGGATCCCAACCGGTGAAATCGCTCAATAGCAGGATCAGGCTGCCCGGTCGTGCGACCCGGTGCAGCCGCTGCAGGGTCGCCGCCAGGTCACGGGCCGGATCAAAGGGGCGATGGAGCGGCCGCTGCCAGGCGGGATCCTGCACCATTCGCCGCAACAGACCGAGAACCGCGCCCTTGCCCGACCGGGGGCGCACCTCGACATGGTGGTCTTCCGAGAAGATCAGACCGCCGACCCGGTCGCCATGGTCCAGGGCCTGCCAGGCATGCAGGGCCGCCAGTCGGCTGACCTGCACCGCCTTGAAGCAGCCGCGGGTGCCGAAAAACATCGGCCTGCGATAATCGATCGCCAGCAGCACCGGCCGCTCACGCTCCTCGTGAAACAGCTTGGTATGCGCCTTGCCCCGCCGGGCCGTCACCCGCCAGTCGATGCTGCGCACATCGTCCCCCGGCTGGTAGGCCCGCACCTCGGCGAACTCCATACCCCGGCCCCGAAAGCGGGTGCGGTAGGGCCCATCGCCGGAGGCCGCTGTTTTGATCTCAGTCCGAGGGATGCCAACCAGCCGATTCCGCAGGGCGATCAGGCCCGGCAGGTCGATGCTGACAGGTGAATTTGGTGACGTCATGGTCTGATCTTGCCTGGAAATTTTAATACAATAGGACTCATGGGTCATATGGGTCTCATAGGTCCCATAAATTGCTGTACTAAGGCACCGGCACCCGGGCGATCAGTTCCCCGACCAGCCGGTCGACCGTCATCCCCTCCGCCTCGGCTTCGTAGCTGAGCAGCACCCGGTGGCGCAGCACATCGAAAGCCAGGTCCTGGATGTCCTCAGGCAGCACATAGTCACGGCCCCGCAGCCAGGCTCTTGCCCGGGCGCAGCGATCGAGGGCGATGCCGGCGCGGGGACTGGCGCCGAACTGGATAAGGCCGGCCAGATCCTCGCCATAGGGGCGGGGGTCTCGGGTGGCGAGCACCAGCTGCAGCAGATATTCCTCGAGACTGTCGGCCAAGTGCAATTCGAGCACCTGCCGGCGGGCCTGACGCAGGTCGGCAGCAGAGAGCTGATCCGACTCGACCCGTTCAGGCTGTCCAGGGTTGTCCATCTCGGCAGTGGCTTCCGCCCGCGCCAGGGCGAGAATCTGCCGTTCGGTTTCGGGCGCCGGGTATCCGACGCGGACATGAAGCAGGAAGCGATCGAGCTGGGCTTCGGGCAGGGGGTAGGTTCCCTCCTGCTCGATGGGATTCTGGGTCGCCATGACCAAAAAAGGGTCGGCCAGGGGATAGGTTTTGTGCCCCACCGTGATCTGCCGCTCCGCCATGGCCTCCAGCAGGGCCGACTGCACCTTGGCCGGAGCCCGGTTGATCTCGTCGGCCAATACCAGGTTGTGAAAAAGAGGACCCGGCTGAAAGTTGAAAGAGCCGTCCTGAGGGCGGTAGATATCGGTGCCGGTCAGGTCGGCCGGCAGCAGGTCGGGAGTGAACTGGATGCGGTGGAAACTGCCTTCGATCCTGCCGCCGAGCTGGCGGATGGCCCGGGTCTTGGCCAGACCCGGCGCCCCTTCCACCAGCAGGTGACCGTCGGCTAAAAGAGCGATGAGCAATCGCTCAAGCAGCAGCTCCTGACCGATGACCTGCTGGCTGAGCGCGAGGTTCAATCGGGAAAAACGGTTTTGAACGGAATCCATGGAAAAAGGGCCTTATTATAGGTCTTATGAGTCTTGTGGAACCCACAAGACCTATGGATGAAAATGGATTTTAGGGGATAAATAAGTAAAGGATCATAACCGCAAGACACGCTGGAATCAAGCAACGATCCCCCGCCCCGGAATGGAGTCCGGGGCAGGGGAAGAGTTGGACATTATCCGTCATTTTTCAGGGCCAGAAACAGGCTGCCCTGACCGCGGCGGATCAGCAGCAGATGACTCTTGCCCTTTTCCAGGGTCAGGCGCTGGCGTACCTCCCTGGGATTTTTGACCGGTTTCCGGTCGATCTCCTGAATCAGGTCGCCGCGCTGTATCCCGGCTCGCTGGGCCAGACTGCCCGGTTCCACGGAGGAGACCAGGACCCCGGTCTGGCCTGTGTAACCCAGACGGGCGGCGAGGTCGGGTGTCAGCTCCTGGAGTCCCATGCCCAGTTTGGGCAGGCTACCGGAATCGGCTGCCGTCGTCTGCTCATCCGCATCCAGTCGGCCGATGGTGACATCCACCTTTTTCGGCTTGCCTTCCCGAACGATGGAGAGTTCGATTTTGGTGCCCGGGGCCGTCATGGCCACACGATTGCGGAAGGTGGAGGCCTTGTCCACCTTCTTGCCGTTCATTTCCAGGATGACATCGCCCTGACGCAGGCCGGCTTTCTGTGCCGGGGAATCCTCCATCACCTGGGTGACGACGATACCCTCGGTTTTGTCGAGTCCGAAGGACTCGGCCAGTTCCCGGGTCATATCCTGAATGTAGGCGCCGACCCTCCCGCGGGTCACCTGGCCCTCTTCCACCAGTTGCTCGCGAATGTTCTTGGCCATGTTGATGGGAATGGCGAAGCCGATGCCCATGTAACCGCCGCTCCGGCTGAAAATGGCGGTGTTGATGCCGACCACTTCGCCGTCCAGATTGACCAGCGGTCCCCCGGAATTGCCGGGGTTGATGGCCGCGTCGGTCTGAATGAAATCCTCGTAGTCGTTGAGGCCGATGCCGCTACGCCCCTTGGCGCTGACGATCCCCGCCGTCAGGGTGTGGGAAAGGCCGAAGGGGTTGCCGACGGCCAGAACCCAGTCCCCTACTTCCAGATTGCTCGAATCTCCAAGCTTGAGGAAAGGAAGCTTGGTGGCCTCGATCTTGATTACGGCAAGGTCGGTGGGGGGGTCGGTGCCGACGATTTTGGCGGTGTATTCCCGGCCGTTCTGCAGCTTGACCGTCACCGTATCGGCTTGGCCGACCACGTGATTGTTGGTCAGGATGTATCCATCGGAGGAGATCAGGAAACCGGAGCCCTGCCCCATCTCCTGACGCTGACGGGGGGAGTTGTTGGGACTGCGGAACTGCGGAGTTTCTCCGAAGAAGCGTCGGAAAAACTCGTCATCGAAAGGACTGCCGTGGGGAAAGAAAAATTCCGTCTGCTGCTGTCCGGAGATCACTCGCTCCGTCTGGATGAAAACCACTGCCGGAGAAACTTTTTTGGCGACGCTGCGAAAGGCGTTGCCGCTTTGCCGCAGGCTTTCAAGGCCCTGTTCCTGGGCCAGACCCGGCTGCGGCAGGATAGCCCCGAACCCCAGGGCGGCCAACAAGGACAAAATGATAGAAAGTTTTCCAAGTCTTCGATTTGTCATAATGCTTTCCTCTCATGGCGTTAAGATTTGCTGGTACACAGTAAATTGACCAGGGAAATCAGATCATCCAGGTCGAAAGGCTTGTCGATGGTCAAAGTTGCGCCGAGTCGCTCCGCCTGTATATGGGTGGCCTCGTCGCCGAAGGCCGTCATGCACACAAACGGCGGACGGTCGGGCAGGTCGTGCAGGGCCTCGAGTACTTCCAGACCGGTCAGGGCCGGCATGCGCAGGTCCGTCAGTACAAGATCGAACCGCTCTTCCTTGCCCCCTGAAGAAAGCTCCAGGCGCTCGAGCAGTTCAAGGCCATTGTCGCAGCTGGTCACACTGTAGCCGGCGCGGAACAGACAGAAGGCCAGAAGCTCCCTCAGTTCGCGATCATCCTCGGCGAGCAGGATGCGGGGATAAGTAAGGTTCATGAAGTTCTCCCTTCGCGCTAGAATCGGTTAGCGAACAAGCATTCTATTCGCAACCATCGTGCCAAGAGAAAATCATTGTAAATCAATGGGTTGGGTAGTCAATGGAGTGGGGCAACATGCCCCTGTGGGGCAAAATGCCTCGTCGGATATTTCGAAGCGGGCTGGCGGCGATCAATTTCATTGGACCTATCAGTCGGATCGAACTGATCGGTCCGATCGCCGCCAACTGCTAGCTTTCAACTTTCGGCAGATTGACCGTTCACTCTTCTTTCAACTTCCGATAAAGCGTCTTGCGGTCCACGCCGAGAATGCGGGCGGCCAGGGTGCGGTTGCCGCCGACCTGTTCGAGGACCTGTTCGATGTAGCGGCGTTCCATTTCAGCCAAGGGAAGCAGGGACAGGGGATCGGGAAGGGCTGCAGGGGAGGGAACATCTCCGGGCTTCTGAAGAAATTCGGGAAAATCCTGCACCGTGATGCGGTCGTGCACGGTAAGCGCAACTGCCCGTTCGATGACGTTGCGCAGTTCCCGCACGTTGCCTGGCCAGCGATAAGTGAG
Source organism: Syntrophotaleaceae bacterium (assembly GCA_041390365.1). Taxonomy (NCBI): domain Bacteria; kingdom Pseudomonadati; phylum Thermodesulfobacteriota; class Desulfuromonadia; order Desulfuromonadales; family Syntrophotaleaceae; species Syntrophotaleaceae bacterium. The sequence goes on from JAWKQB010000003.1 coordinate 540,117, forward strand.
CAGGCGGCGGGCAGCCGGTTCGGCGAGACCGGTCACCGATTTGTTGAATCGTCGGGCCAGTTCGCCGATGAAGCGATGGGCCAGCAGGAGTATGTCGTTGCCCCGGGCCCGCAAGGGGGGCAGTTCAATCGGGATGACATTCAGGCGGTAATAGAGATCGCTACGGAAAATCCCTTCCCTGACCGCCTCCGCCAGGTCCCGGTGGGTGGCGGTAATGATGCGCACGTCGCACTCGATCTCGGTGCTGCCCCCCAGGGGCCGGACCCTGCGTTCTTCGATCACCCGCAGCAGTTTGGGCTGCAGGGACAGGGGTAGTTCGCCGATCTCGTCGAGGAACAGGGTCCCGCCGGAAGCTTCGACGAACAGCCCTTTACGGGTTTCCCGGGCATCCGTAAAGGCGCCTCGGACATGCCCGAAGAGCTCGCTTTCCAGCAGGGTCTCCGGCAGGGCGGCGCAGTTGATGGCAACAAAGGGGCCCTGGCTGCGGTGGCTCTGGCGGTGCAGGGCCCGGGCGACCAGTTCCTTGCCGGTCCCGCTTTCGCCGCTGATCAGGATCGAGGTATCCAGGTCGGCCAGGCGCGCGATCTGTTCCCGGATGATGTGCATGGCCTGGCTTTCACCGAGCAGGTCGCCTTCCGCCTGGCGATATCGGACCTGGTCCTTCAGCAGCCGGATCTTTTCCTGCAGCTGCCGATGTTGCAGCGCCCGTTCCAGACAGAACCCCAGCAGGTCGAAGTCGACCGGTTTGGTGACGAAGTCGTAGGCACCGGCCCGCAGGGCGGCGATCGCGGTTTCAAGAGAACCGAAGGCGGTCATGATGACCACCGGCAGGTCGGGGCGGTTGACGTGCAATTCCGTGCAGAAGTCGATGCCGCTTTTCCCCGGCAGGTTGAGATCGGTCAGCACCACATCGATTTCCTTCTGGTGCAGAATACCCCAGGCTGCCGCCACATCCAGGGCAATTTCCACCCGGTGGCCACGCCCGGACAGAATTTCCTCCAGCAGTTCGCACAGGGCCGGATCATCGTCAACCACCAGAAGATGGCCTGTCGGACGCGCTTCGCTCATTCCCGCCCTCCCTGTTTCGCCAGGGGGAGATAGACGGTAAAAGTGCTCCCCTCGTTCACAGCGCTGGTGACGTCGATCCAGCCTCCGTGCTCCTCGATGATGCCGTAGGCGATGGACAGGCCGAGACCCGTACCCTGGCCGACCTCCTTGGTGGTAAAAAAGGGATCGAAGATATGGGGCAGATCCTGCGCAGGGATGCCCTGACCCCCATCCGATACCTGAATGACGCACCAGGGGCCGTCTGTTTCTGTTTCGCCTTCCGGTCGGGGCCGGGACTCTTCCCGGAACAGTTTCAGTCTCAGTTCCCCGCCTGCGGGCATAGCCTGGATTCCGTTCATGGCCAGGTTCAGCAGCACCTGCTGGAGTTGGCCGGGATCGGCATCTACGGTCAACGTTTCCGGCGAGTGTTCCTTGACGATCTGAACGGATTGCTTGCGGGCTGTCGGGGACAGCAGCTCGATGACACTCTGGAGCAGCCCGCTCATTTCCACCTTTTGCTTGCGCGCCTGACCGCGACGGGCGAAATCGAGCAGCTGGCGCATGATGGTGGTCATTCGTTGGGCCTGATCGTCGATAATCCGCGCCGACCGCTGTGCTTCTTCCGGCGAAAGATCCTGGCGGGCGATAAGCTGGGCACGGCCGGCAATCACGTTCAGAGGGGTGCCGAGCTCATGAGCCATGCCTGCCGAAAGTCGCCCCAGAGTGGCCAGCCGCTCGGTATGCCGCAGCTTTTCCAGGGCTTCGATTCTGGCCTCGTTGGCGGCCTCTTCAGCCGCTTTGGCTTCTGCCAGTTGGCTGCGCATACGGTCGATGGTGCCGGCAAGCTCTGCCAATTCGTCCCGTCCCGAGACGGCTATGGCCGTGGAAAAATCGCCATGCCCGATCCGCTCGGCTTGCTCCGCCAGCTTGCGAACCGGGCGGTTGATCCAGAAACTGCCGAGAAAACCCATCAGCAGCAGCCCGGAACCGATGGTAATCACCAGCAGCAGGGCCGATCGTTGCAGGCTTTCCCTGATGTATCCCTGCAACTCATCCAACGGTTCGATGAGCTCGATAGCGCCCAGTTTTTCCCCGCTGACCGGAACGGGCAGATAGGTGACCAGAAAGTCGCGACCGTCTGGGGACTCTACCAGCAGCGAAATGGTTTCTCCCGCTCTGAGGGGGGCTAATGCGACTTTCGGCACCCGGGGACGGAACCTCTCCGCGGTCGGCTCGCCGACGCTGACCCAGCGAACCCGGACAGGTCCGCTGACCAGATTGGTGGTTTCGAGAAACCGTATGGCGGCCTGCTGCCCCCCAATTCGCCAGATCTCCGTCATCATCACCCGCAGACTCTCCCCAAGGTTGCGGGCCTCCCGGCTCAACCGCTCCTTCAGCTGGGTCCTTTCCCGTTGAATCGAAAGGTAGCTGTGCAGGGAAAAAAGCAGAACCACGCTCAGCAGGAAGGCAATGGATATTTTCAGCGTCAGGCGCATCGGCTGTGATCCCGGAGAATATTTTCTGGTTTGTTGCCGGTATCCTGCAACGAGCGTAGTTGGAAGTCAAGACGTCAGCATCAGAGGCGGCAGATGCGGAGCACGGGCATGCGCCACTCTGGATCGCGAGGAATTCGGAACAGCAGGAAAAAGCCCCGGCTGGATTGAGAAACCCGTGCTCTCTGGTATGCTTCGGAATACTGAAAAGGAGAAAGATCAAATGAATGTTCTTTTGATCTATCCCGAATTTCCCGACACCTTCTGGAGTTTCAAGCACGCGCTGAAATTCGCCCACAAGAAAGCGTCTTCCCCGCCCCTGGGTCTGGTCACGGTCGCCGCGCTTCTGCCGGCCGACTGGAATAAACGCCTGCTCGATCTCAACGTTACACGGCTCAGGGCCGAGGACCTGGCCTGGGCCGATATCGCCCTGGTCAGCGCCATGCTGGTCCAGCAGGAATCGGCCCGGCAGGTGATCGCACTCTGCCGGCAGGCGGGGGTCCGGATCATTGCCGGCGGGCCTCTGTTCACCGCTTCCTGCGAACTGTTTCCCGAGGTCGATCATTTCGTTCTGAATGAAGGGGAGTTGACGCTGCCTTCCTTCCTGGCCGATTTCGCCGAGGGAAAGGCAAAAAGGCTTTATCAGACAACAGAGTTTGCCGATATCCGCCAGTCTCCGGTACCTCTCTGGGAACTTGTGGATATGCGGAGGTATGCCGCCATGAGTCTGCAGTATTCCCGTGGCTGCCCGTATAACTGCGAATTCTGCAACGTGACGACACTGTTTGGCCACCGGCCGCGCATCAAGAGCACAACCCAGGTGATCGCCGAACTCGACTGCCTCTACGCAAAGGGCTGGCGGGGCAGCGTATTTTTTGTTGACGACAACTTCATAGGCAACAAACAGCAGCTCAAAAACGACCTCCTTCCCGCTCTCATTGACTGGCAGAGAAATCATGAGGCTCTCTGCTTCTATACCGAAGCCTCCATCAACCTGGCCGATGACGATGAGCTGATGGAACTTATGGCCGCCGCCGGTTTCGATACCGTTTTCGTCGGTATCGAAACCCCCAACCATGCCGGCCTGGTGGAGGCGGGCAAACTGCACAACCAGTGCCGCGATCTGGTGGGGGACGTCAAGCGGCTGCAGCGTGCGGGCCTGCAGGTCCAGGGCGGATTCATCGTCGGCTTTGACAGCGATACACCCTCCATTTTCCAGCGCCAGATCGATTTCATCCAGGAAAGCGGTATCGTCACCGCCATGGTCGGGATGCTGCAGGCTCTTCCGGGAACCAGGCTGTACGAACGGTTGAAGCGGGAGGGTCGTATCAACAGCGATTCGACAGGGGACAACGTCAGCCTTTTGACCAATGTCATCCCTGCCATGAATCTGGAAATGCTTCAGGAAGGGTACAAGACCATTCTGCGGACCATTTACTCCCCCAGGATCTATTATCAGCGGGTCATGGCTTTTCTCGAGGAATACCGCCCGCCCAAAGTGCGAACATCTCTCAACTTTCATCATCAGCTGGCCTTTATAAAATCGTTGTACCGTCTGGGACTTTTCAGCAAGGGGCGTCTCTATTTCTGGAAAGCCCTTTGCTGGACCCTTTTTCACCGGCCCCGCCTCTTTCCTCAGGTCATCACCCTGGCCATCTACGGCTACCATTTCAGAACCATCTGCGAACGGTACATTCTGCGCTGAATGAGACTGTTGCGTAGTCCAGATCTTTCCTCATCCTCGATGCGCACAAACGATTACGACAAGGACAACCATAAAGCGGGAAACCCCAAGGCATACTAATTGCTTGATTTCAATGCAATATGCTTCCAGTCCGTCCGGGTTGGTAAATAGGGGTGAAAATGCCAAGAATCGACACATTTTTGAAAATAATGCAGGAAAACAACGTCTCGGACCTGCATCTCAGCGCCAACACGGAACCGATGCTGAGAATCAACGGGGTTCTGCAAAGGGCGGAGCACCGCCAGTTATCCGAAGATGAGGTGAAAATCATCATATACGAGCTTCTGACCGATGCTCAGATCAGCCATCTGGAGGAGAAGGGTGACCTCGATTGCGCCTATACCCTGCCTGGGATTGCCCGGTTCCGTATCAATATTTTTAAAAAATATCCGGGAATGGCTGCAGCCTTCAGGATAATACCCAACCAGGTCCCCACCCTCGATGAGCTGGGTTTGCCCGATGTTCTGAAAAAAATGCTGGCGGTTCGCTCCGGTCTGGTCTTGGTGACGGGACCAACCAACTCAGGCAAATCCACCACACTTGCCGCGATGGTCAATCATCTCAATGACACCATGAATCACCATATTATTACCCTGGAGGATCCCCTGGAATTCATCCATCCAAATAAGAAATGCCTCATCAACCAGAGGCAGATCGGTGAGCATTGCGAAAATTTCGCAAGCGGTCTGCGTGCCGCCTTGCGGGAGGATCCAAATGTTATTCTGGTCGGGGAAATGCGGGACCTCGAAACCATATCCCTGGCCTTGTCGGCAGCGGAAGTCGGTCAGCTTGTTCTCGGTACCCTGCACACCCGCTCAGCGGCCCAGACCGTCAGCCGTGTGGTCGATCCTTTTCCGGCCGGGCAGCAGACCCAGATCCGGCATATGCTGGCTGAGGTCCTGGTCGGTGTCTGTTCCCAGCAGCTGCTGCGCCGCTCCGATAAGAAAGGAAGGGTAGCTGCCCTTGAAATCATGATGGGAAACCATGCCATCCGCAATCTTATCCGTGACCAGAAAAGCCACCTCATCAACAATGCAATCCTGAGCAACCGGGCCAGCGGCATGCAGTTGATGGATCTCCACCTGAAACAGCTCGTTTCCGAAAAGGTCATCACCCAGGATGAGGCAGTCCGCTATATGATCGAGAGCCCGATTGCCGTTCAAAATCAATAATTTCGCCAAATAACAAAAAAACATCATGAATGAAAACCGACTTGACCAGATCCTGATTCGCCTCGGCTATGTCAATGAAGAACAGATCAAAGCTGCTCTTCAGAAGCAGAAAATTCACGGAGGCCGGATCGGAAGCCATCTGCTGAACACCAAAGCCATTGATGAAGGGAAACTGGCAGAAGCTCTTTCCCTGCAGCACCAGGTACCCGCCTTTAATCCGGCCCGTGACCCTGTATCCCGGGAGTTTGTCAAAACCATTCCCGCTGACCTTGTTTCCGAAAACGAAGTGCTGCCGATCGATTACGACGCAAGCAGCGGAATTCTGACGCTGGTGATTACGGATCCAAAAAACGAAAAAGCGTTCATGGCCGTCAGGAGAGTGATCAAATGTTCGAAAATGAGGATACTGGTTGCGCCGGAGGCAATGTTTGCCAGTCTGGTCGAGAGCCTCGGAATGGAAACCGAAATAGACGGAATAAATAACAGAATCAGGCTCCCGGACCTCTTCGACCAGACAGAACCCCAAGCCTCCAAAAACGAAAATTCGTTCTTGCAATCCGCAGAAGATAAAAACCTTCCTCAGGTTCTTCTGATCAGCAATGAAGTGTTTCTCAAAAATTTCCTGGGGCCTATTTTCGAACGGGAGGGATTCGATCTTCTAGCGCCCTCGGACGGGAATGAAATCCGCGAGCAGCTCCAATCACCGGAGGTGAAGAAAATTCTGGTTTCAGAGGAGATGGCTCCTCAAGTACGCCACTGGTGCCGCCACCGTGCCCCCTCCCTTCCGGGTCTGGATATAGTTGAATTCGGCCGCATCAGTACCAGCCTACTTGGCAATCTCGCTTCCTATGACAGGATGTACCAGAGTCTGACCCAGTCCCTCAGGATCATAACCGAGGGCCATGCCACACAGGCCGCATTCACTCCTCCCTACGACCTGTTGCGGGACGATATCGGCAATCTCGCCAAAGCTCTGGAAATGAACCGGGTGGCCATCGATGCCCTGCGCTTGACGGCCCTGTTGATCGTTCCGACCGGAACAAGTGTGGTCGACCAGAATTCCTCATTACCGGAAAATGACTTTGCCGGCATCGACTGGAACAGGACGTTGGAACAGGCTAAATTCCTCCAATTTCCGTGGCCCCTGGACGATGCCATCCGCGCTTTCCGTCAGATCCTTTCCGAGCGGGTTAATCTCAAGGAGTTCACCGACTGCGATCCGGAAACGGCACTGGCCGGACAGATTTTGGCCATCGTCTGGCATCATTTCTATCATATTGCACGGGGCCGGACGGAAGGCCATGTCATGAACGTAAAAAGCGAACTGAGGAAGAAAAGCGGTCTTCTGGCCCGGTCCGAGGTTGTCGAGGCCTACCTGAGGATAATCGAGAGAAGTGCCGAAAACTTCAGGGCGACAGCCTATGTCCAGTTGTTCATTGTCGGGAAAAGCGACCACAACCTGATCCAACTTGCCACCCGTTTGCGTTATCTCGGATATCACCCGGTTCAAATCAATTCCCTGCAGGAGGCCGCCAACATGAGCGAGCGTCAGCCCCCTGCTGCCATTTTTATCCATGAGCCGAGCTTCCCCAGAGAGATTATGAAAAGCGCTTCTCTTTTTAATAAGAGGGAAGAGACCTCTCTTTATGCGATCACCAGGGAGAATGATCCCTCGCAGATGCTCAACCTGTTCGACGCCGGTTTCGATGATGTTTTCCCTTTTCCTTACAACATGGATATTGTTGCCGCCCGCCTGCGGAAAACCACCATGGAGCGTCCCAAACCTGCCCCTCTCGGAAGTTTTCGGGCCGCGTTTTCGGCCTTTTCCTTTACCGACCTGCTACAGGGCCTGAGCCAGGGACTCAAATCGGTGAAAATCGATCTCGCCAACAGCCGAGGGAACAAGGCCACCATTTACCTCAATCGGGGACGGCTGAATCACGCTCGCTGCGGAGAGTTGACGGGTCCTGAAGCGGTTTACGAGGTCATAACCTGGCTGGAGGACGGGGAGTTCGTCGTCGAGCCCGCGAAGGAGTTCCCGGAACAGAACATCGAGATGTCCCTCGAATCGGTCCTCATGGAGGGATGCCGGATTCTGGATGAAGCCAGAGCCGGAAGATAGAAAAGTAATATTCCCAAATGAATTTGACAAAGGCTCCACTCGCTTCGGGTCTGGAGCCTTTGTTCGTTGTCAGTGAAGCGGCAGCGGAACGGTTGTTGTTGTCGTAATCGTGATCGAAGAAGTTCCCTTTACTCCGACTACGATTACGACAACGACAACGAAAAGTCTAAATAGCTCTCAATCGGACAGAATTATTTCACCATCTGATATGTTGACCCGGTATGTCGAATCGGTCAAAATCGTTCAGGGAAAAGGCGGCAGCACTGTTCCTGCCGTTATCTCAGGAAGATCCATGGTGGAAGATTTGATGCCGAATCAGGCAGGCGATCGAGCAGTCGAAGGTCGCAAGCCTCTGCTCAGCGCCCGCGGGCTCACCAAGATCTATCATCCGGGCGGGGATGTGGAGGTGCGGGCGCTGAACGGCGTCGATCTCGATCTCTTTGCGGGGGAGCTGGTCGTGCTGCTCGGCCCCTCCGGAAGCGGCAAATCGACCCTGCTTAATATCCTCGGCGGGCTGGATGCGCCGACTGCCGGAGAAATATTTTTCCGGGAAGAGAACCTCACCGGAGCGGACGAACGGGAACTGACCCGCTACCGCCGCGAAGCTGTCGGCTTCATCTTCCAGTTCTACAACCTGATTCCGAGCCTGACCGCCCGGGAGAACGTGGCGCTGATCACCGAAATCGCCCGGGATCCGATGGCGCCCGAGGAAGCTTTGGCGCTGGTCGATCTCGGCGACCGGATGGACCATTTCCCCTCCCAGCTTTCCGGCGGCCAGCAGCAGCGGGTCGCCATCAGCCGCGCCATCGCCAAGCGGCCCGAGGTGCTGCTGTGCGACGAACCGACCGGGGCCCTGGACGTGAAGACCGGCATCACCGTGCTCGAAGCCATCGAGCGGGTGAACCGCGACCTCGGCACCCTGGCGGTGATCATTACCCACAACGCCGCCATTGCCGAGATGGCCGACCGGGTGATCCACCTCTCCGACGGCCAAATTACCGAGATTCTTGCCAATCGCGAACGCCGTCCGGTGCGTTCGCTGGTCTGGTGAAAAGCGATGCGCCCCCTTGATCTGAAGCTGTTGCGGGATCTCGGCAGCATGAAGGGCCAGATGATCGCCGTGGCCCTGGTGATGGCCTGCGGCCTGACCATGATGATCATGGCCCGGGGTCTGATCGAATCCCTGGAAAGGGCGCGGGACGCGTACTACGCCTCTTACCGTTTTGCCGACGTGTTCTGCGATCTCAAGCGGGCCCCCAATGCTGTGCGCTCGCGGCTGGCGGCCATCCCTGATGTTTCCGCAGTGCAGACCCGGGTCAAGGGCGGGGCTGTGCTGGACCTGCCGGGGATGGCGGAGCCCGCCGACGGCATCATGCTGTCGATCCCGGACGAACAGCCTCATCTGCTCAACCTGCTCTTTCTGCGCAGCGGACGGCTTCCCGAAACCGGCCGTCGGGACGAAGCGCTGGTCAGCGAAGCCTTTGCCGAGGCACACGGCTTTCGTCCCGGCGATTACCTCGACGCGACCATCTACGGCGCCCGTCAGCGGCTGCGCATTGTCGGTATCGCCCTGTCGCCCGAGTTCGTTTTCGAGCTGCCGCCCGGTACCGTGGTGCCCGACAACCGCCGCTACGGGGTTATCTGGATGAACGAGCGGGAGCTGGCCAATGCTTTCGACCTGGACGGCGCCTTCAACAACGTGGTGGTGGATGTAGCCCCCGGGGGCGATGGGCGCAAGGTCAAGGCGGAGCTCGACCGTCTGCTGGCACCCTACGGCGGACTGGTGGCTTTTAACCGCACCGATCACCCTTCGGCCCGGCAGGTCGACGATCGGATCCGGATTCTGCGCGGCTTCGCCATCGCCTTTCCGGTCATTTTTCTGAGCATCGCCGCTTTCATGACCAGCGCCGCCCTCACCCGGCTGGTGCGCCTGCAGAGGGAGCAGATAGCCCAGCTCAAGGCCTTCGGCTACTCCGCCGCCGCGGTCGGCTGGCATTACTTCAAGTTCGCCCTGGTCGTGGTGATCGCCGGCACCCTGATCGGCTCCCTGGGGGGCCTTGCGCTCGGCAGTTGGGTGGTCGTCCTCTACCGTCAGTTCTTCCGCTTTCCGTCCCTGGTTTTTCATCCCGACCTGCCTGCCCTGCTGGTCGGTTTGGCGGCGACCGCGGCGACTTCGTTCCTCGGCGTCCTCAATGCCGTGCGGCAGGCGATGAATCTGCCCCCCGCCGAGGCGATGCGGCCGGAGCCGCCCGCGGAATTCAAGCCGTCCCTGCTGGAGCGCTTCGGTGTGCAGAAACTGGCGTCCCCGGCTTTCCGCATGGCTTTGCGCAATCTGGAACGCAAGCCGTGGCAGGCGTTTTTCACCGCCCTGGGTCTGGCGCTGGCCACCGCGATCCCGATCGTGCCGGGGGCGATGCGCGACGGGGTCGACTATCTGATGGATTTCCAATGGCGCCGTGCCCAGCGCCAGGATGCGACCCTGGACCTGATCGAGGCCGGCTCTCCGGAAGCTCTCCACAATCTGGCCCGGCTACCGGGCGTTTTGAGCGCCGAACCGTATCGGAGCGTGGCCGCCCGGATTTGTTACGGCCATCGGGAACGGCGCATCGCCATCACCGGTTTGCCGACCGTCACCCGGCTGAACCGTCTGCTCGACGCCGAGGGCAAACAGGTCGCCCTGCCCCTGTCCGGTCTGCTGCTGTCGGCGAAACTCGCCGAGATCCTCGATGCCGAGCCCGGCGACATCCTGCGGCTTGAAATTCAGGAGGGCCGAAGGCCCGTGGTCGACGCCGTGCTCGCCGGGACCATCACCGATTTCGCCGGGATCGGCGCCTACATGGAGATCGACGGACTCCTTCGCCTGATGCAGGAAGGCGCTACCGTCAGCGGGGCGCATGTGACAGTGGACGGGTCGCGCTGGAACGACTTTTTCGCCGAGGTGAAGGAAGCTCCCCGGATCGGCTCCGTTACAACCACCCGGTCCGCCCGGGAGAGTTTCGACCGGACCATGGCGCAGATGATGAACATCGTCCAGACAATCTATTTCAGTTTCGCGGTGATCGTGTCCTTCGGGGTGATCTACAACGGCGCGCGCATTGCCCTCTCAGAGAGGACCCGCGACCTGGCGACCCTGCGGGTCATCGGCTTCACTCAAAGGGAGGTGGCGGCGGTGCTGATCGGAGAACTGGCCGTGCTGACCCTGCTGGCTCTGCTGCCGGGCCTGTACATCGGCAGCTGGCTGGCGGCCCTGCTGATCGAAAGCGCCAGCACCGAAACCACCCGCATGCCGCTGGTCCTCACCGCCCGCTCCTTCGCCACCGCTGTGCTGATCGTGCTCGCCTCTTCAGGGCTGTCTTTCGCTGTCGTCAGTCGAAGGATCCGCAGGCTCGATCTGCTGGCGGTGCTCAAGGCCCGGGAATGATGGCTTAGCCATCCTCTGATTTTATGAAGGTATCGATGACGACTACACAAAATTCCGCATCCGACCGAACCCGTATTGCCATTCCCGCCCGAAACCAGCGGGGCCAGTGGCGTAAACTCCTTCTCTGGGCTCTGGCCGGCCTGCTGCTGGCGGCGATCATCCTCGGTCTGTGGCCGAACCCGATTCCGGTGGAGACCGCAAAGGTCCGCCGCGGGCCGCTCACGGTCAGCGTGCTGGAAGAGGGCAAGACCCGCATCCGCCACCGGTATGTGATATCCCCGCCCGTGTCAGGATATCTGCAGCGCGTGCCGCTGAGAGCGGGAGCCCCGATCCGCGCCGGCGAAACCGTTCTGGCGACTATCGAAGCCGAACAATCGGGATTTCTCGACCCCCGGGCGCGGGCCGAGGCCGAGGCGAGGGTCGAAGCCGCCGAGGCCAACCGGAAACTGCGCCGCGCCGAAGTCGAGCGCGCCCGGATCGCCCTCGATCTCGGCCGGAAGGAGTTCGCACGGGCGGATGAACTGCGCCGGGAGGGAATCATCTCCGTTCAGGAATGGGACGCCGCGGAAAACCGCCTGAACATCCTGACCCGGGAACGGAATGCCGCCGAATTTGCCCTGCGGGTGGCGGAGTTCGAGCTCGACCAGGCCCGGGCCCGGCTGGTCCAGTTGCAGTCTCCCGAACCCGGATCATCCAAGGTTTTGCGGATCGTGGCTCCCATCAACGGTTTCGTTCTCAACGTCTTCGAGGAAAACGCCCGGGTGGTCGCTCCCGGGACCCCCATCATGGAAGTGGGCGATCCCCGGGATCTGGAAGCGGAGATCGAACTGCTCTCAAGTGACGCCGTGGCGGTCGTTCCGGGAGCGGAGGTCGCCATCGAGCAGTGGGGTGGCGAACAGTCCCTGCGCGGCCGAGTCACCCTGGTCGAAAAGGGCGGCTTCACCAAGATTTCGGCCCTCGGCGTGGAAGAGCAGCGGGTCAAGGTGCGGGTGGAGTTTCTCGAAAATCCGCCGCCCGGAAGAGAACTGGGCGACCGCTACCGGGTGGAGGCGCGCATCGCCACTTGGCAAGGCAAGGACGTGCTGCAGGTGCCGGCCGGAGCACTGTTTCGGCGGGGCGGCGACTGGATGACCTTTGTTGTCGAGGGGGGCAAGGCCCGCCTGCGAAAAGTGGACATCGCCCACAGCAACGGTATCGACGCGGAGGTCGTGTCCGGCCTGTCGGAGGGTGAGGAGGTCATCGTCTATCCGCCGGACAGCCTGACCGACGGAGCCGCGGTTGATTTTGCGGAATTGGAGGGATAGAGGGTGGATGCCCGACAAAGGCATTCGGGCATAACGGAATAAGCCCTCGTCGTCGCTGGCTCTACTGCTGCCCCATTTGCGCAAAAGCCTCCTTCGCGCCCTTGTCGATCTCTTCCTGGGTCAGATCCCGGGTATGGGTGGCCAGACTCCAGCTGTAGCCGAAGGGGTCGCGGACGGACCCCATGCGGTCTCCCCAGAACATCTCCTGAACTGGCATTTCAACCTGGGCACCGGCGTCGACCGCGGTCTGGAAAGCCTCATCGACGTTTTCGACATAGATGTAGAAACTGATGGGCGAGCCGCCCAGGGATTCCGCGCTTTTGCTGGAACTCCCCGGGCATTCCTCGCCCATCATGACGATCGAGTCGCCGATGCGGATCTCGGCGTGCATCACGCCTTTCCCTTCGGGGCCCGGCATGACCATCAACTCCTGGGCGCCCAGGGCCTTTTTGTAGAAATCGATGGCTCTGCGGGCATCCTTCAGGACGAGCATCGGTGTAACGCTATGGAAACCCTCTGGGATTTTTTTAGTCATCGGAGATCTCCTTGTGGATAGGATCTGGCTGTTTGCCGGTATCCTCAACACTGTATCCCGGTTTTTTCGCCCGTCAAACCGGTCCTTCGCTCACTGCGATCTTGACGATGACCTTGTGAATCTCTCCCGAGGAGATCAGAGGCAGATGGGCGTCCTCCGGGTAAAAGATGGCAAACATCCCCGGTTCCACCGGAAACCAGGCGGAGGGCAGGTCGTCGAAGAATCCGATATCTTTCTCCGCATCAAAGGGCCCTGTCGATTCAGTGCAACTGGAGATTGGGAGCCAGCCCATTTCGTCGGTCCCGGCCAGCACCATCTGGATATCGATATACTTCCTGTGTATTTCCAGCCGCGACCCTTCCTTGTTGCGCCCCTGATCCCTGGCCACTATGGCGAAAACCCGATCCCCGTCGATATCGTATCGGCCAGTGGTCAGGTCACGCAGGTCGTCCCGCTTCAAAAAAGCGAAGGCCCTGGCGAAATCCGGATGAAGAGAAATGTAACGGTCCGCGTTTGCCAAAAGATCGATAATCATAACCCTTCTTTCCGTTTAGAGGGTTTGAATCCGGCAGCCGGAGGCCTCCCGGGGTTTTTCGGTTTTTCCGGCATTTCGGGCCGCCCGCACCTGGATCAGTTCGCCGACAATGCTGACTCCAAGCTCTTCCGGGGTTTCCGCGCCGATATTGGTGCCGATGGGCGAATGCACCCTGGCCAGTTCCTCCCGGCTGAAGCCGTGGCTGATGATTTCCTCATAAACCAGGTCCCGCTTGCTGCGGCTGCCGATCATGCCGATATAGGCCGCGCCGCTGCGCAGCACCTGTTCCAGTACATCCTTGTCGAACAGATGCCCCCGGGTCACGATGACCAGATAGCTGTCCCCGTCGATGCCTAGATCGGGCAATTTTCGGAAATCCTCGATCACCCTGACCTGAATGGGGGACGGGAACCGGTCCCGGTTGGCGAAGTCCGATCGGTCGTCCAGCACCAGGGTCCTGAAGCCGACGCTTGCGCTGAGGGGCGCTATTTTCTGGGAGACGTGCCCGGCGCCGAAGATAAAAACCGTCCCTCCCTGCCGCAGTGGTTCCACCAGGAAGCGCCGCTCGTCAAAGGCCTCGGAATGGAGGGTGATTTTGGCCGGACCGGTGACCAGCTTTTCCAACAGATAGGGGCTGCAGTCGATTTGGCCGACTAGCGTTCGGTCGGCTTTGACCAGGCATTGCCGCCTCGGGATGCCGGACGTTTCGGATTCTTTCCCCAATACCGTCACCAGCCAACCCTTGTCGGAACGGTCCACAATCCCGGCGGCTTCGCGGCAGATCAGCAGATTATCCTGGTCTCCGGCATCGATGAAATCGACCAGGATCTCGCCCGCACCCCCGCAGATCATATCGGAGCAGGCTGCGTCCGCGCCGGTCAGATCGAACTTCTTGATCACGGATTTTTCTTCGGCAATCACACTTTTCGCAAGTTCGATGGTGCCGGCCTCAAGCCGCCCACCGCCGATGGTGCCGAAGATGGTGCCGTCGGCCCGGACGACCATCTTGGCCCCTTCGGTGCGCGGCGCCGATCCCGTCTTGTCGAAAATCGTCGCTACCGCAAAACTCTCATTTTTTTCGATGAGTTCAGCCATTTTCGCATAGAGGTTTTCCATTGCCGATCCCTTTTCTGAAATGTATTATCTTCATTTGCAATAGATAATAAATAAAAGCAGGCATCTCTGGTTGCAAGATAAATTTTTGGCAAAGAGGTTTTCGGGACCCGCGAAAGGGGTGGCATCGTGTCCGATCTGATCCCCAAGCACGGCGGCTATCGTAAGTTGAAGAGCTTTCAGGTGGCGCAGTTGGTCTATGACGTGACGGTGCGGTTTTGCGATAAATATATCGATCGCTTCAGCCGGTCGAAGGATCAGATGGTCCAGGCGGCGCGGTCGGGAGTCTAAAATATCGCCGAGGGCTCGCAGGCTTCGGCGACCTCGAAGAAGACCGAGCTCAAACTCACCCAGGTGGCGCGCGCCAGTCTGGAGGAACTGAGACTCGACTTTGAGGATTTTCTGCGGCAGCGGGGTTTGGCGACTTTGGAGCCGAACCACCCCGCCTTGACGCGCTTCAAGCAGCAGAAGCCGCAAACGGTCGAGGCGTTTGCGGCTTGGGTCAGGGGAGAGCGGAAGCGGAGCAAGGACCGGCACGGACTGACAAAGACAAACCTGGACCCGCGTCCGGGTCCGTGCCGGTCGGTGACCGTCCGTGTTCGTCCTTGACCTCCGCCTGCCTGGCGGCCAACGGCGTACTCTCTCTCCTTAACCTGGCCTGCTATTTGCTCGACCGTCAGGTCGAGCGGCTTGCCCTCGATTTTGAGAGCGAAGGCGGGTTTACGGAGCGCCTGTACCGCGTGCGCACGGCAAACCGAAGGAAGCAGGGCCGATAAACGACCTCGGCCCTGCAAAAGGATCAGGTCGGGCAGCCGCAGTCAACATTCCCGGCCACGATCTCCTTCCAGTCGCCGAGCACATCGTGAGTCCAGCAGTCGTCGGCGCCGGCGGCCTCGCGCATGACCAGGGCGAAGATATAGGAGAGCTCCTTGACCGTTGCGCCGGCTTCCAGCGCCCCCTTGAAATGTTTCAAAACGCAGGGCTTGGAGCGGGCCTTGATAGATACCGCAAAGCAGATGAACTGGTAGGTCTTTTCGTCGATGGTCCTTTTCTGCTGGTAGAGTTCGTCCATCTGGTCGAGCAGTTGGGTGAACTCAGGGAAAAATTCCGCAAGCATCCGCATGGCTGTTTCCTCCTAGTATTGATGTTTAAGCCGCATCCGGCGCCCATCGGGCAAAAGCTCCCGAAACCTTTCCGGGAGTCACTTTCGGAAACATTCAAATTGTGCAGCACCAAAATCTTAGAAGATTGTCCAGCGATTGGCAATAAAAGGATGAGGTAGGAGCGTTTTGGGGAACCCGGATAAAACTATAAAGGCAGCATTATTCTGCTGCCCTTATCATAATCTTCACTTTTCTCTGTTATTTCAGGCTAGGATTTTTTTCAGTTCGTCGACACTGGGAACCTTGCCGACCAGTTTTACATCCCCGTCAATGGCAAGGGCCGGGGTGATCATGACCCCGAAAGAGGCGATGTCACGGATATCCTCAACCTTGACCAGCTCATAGGCGATACCCATTTCGTCCGCCGCCTGACGAGCGGTTTCAGCCAGTTTACGGCATTTGGGGCAGCCTGTGCCCAAAATCTGAATTTTCTTCATAAAGAATTCCTTTCTTTTAAAAGATGGTGTTTATCCCCAGAACATTCCGAAAATCAGACCGCTCACCGTTGCCATCACCATCACAAGCAGGACAAAGACCACCGTTTTCTTGGTGCCCATGACGCTGCGGATGACCAGCATGTTCGGCAGACTGAGGGCAGGACCGGCCAGGAGCAGGGCCAGGGCTGGACCCTTGCCCATGCCGGCACCGATCAGACCCTCGAGAATCGGGACTTCGGTCAGGGTTGCAAAATACATGAAGGCGCCGGCTACCGAGGCGAACAGGTTGGCTCCCAAGGAATTGCCGCCCACCGAATTGGCCACCCATTCGGAAGGGATCAGGCCTTCGGCCCCCGGTTGGCCGAGCAGCAGGCCGGCAATGACCACGCCGATCAGCAGCAGCGGCAGAATCTGCTTTGCAAAGCCCCAGGAAGAGGCAAACCATTCCTGCATCTCATCCTGCTCGGTATTGAGGATAAGGGTCAAACCGATCACGCCGACCACGAAGGCCACTTGCGGAAACTGGGGCAGCAGAAGGGCCAGCAGCACCACCGGCAGTCCGGCCAAGGCGATTTTCCAGAATCTGACCTGGAACCAGCGGACCAGGATCAGAGCCAAAGCCAGGGCGAAAGCACCGGTCAGCGGCCATTTGGCCGAGAAGATGGCATGCCACAGGCCGATTTCGCTGTCCGGTCGACCCCAGTTGGCAAAGACCAGGATGCCGACCATGGAGGCGAAATAAAGAGCGTTTTGCCACAGAGGACGGGCCACTTCCGGTTCCGGGTGCATGGCCTGGGCGGTGATCTTTTCCTGTTCCTCCTTACGGAAGAAGAAATGCATGCAGAGACCGATGACGATGCTGAACAAAATAGCGCCGATGGCGCGAGCGATGCCGAGCTCAGGGCCGAGCACCCGGGCGGTCAGGACGATGGCCAGGATGTTGATGGCCGGCCCCGAATAGAGGAAGGCGCAGGCGGGTCCCAATCCGGCTCCCATGCGATAAATACCGGCGAACAGGGGCAGGATAGTGCAGGAGCAGACAGCCAGCACCGATCCGGACACTGCGGCAACGCCGTAGGCCAGCACCTTGTTGGCCCTTGCGCCCAGATATTTCATGACCGCGGCCTGGCTGACGAATACGCCCACGGCCCCGGCGATGAAAAAGGCTGGCACAAGGCAGAGCAGCACATGCTCGCGGGCGTACCACTTGACCAGGTAAAGGGATTCCCACAGGGCATTTTGCAGCCGCTCCAGCCCTTTGAGCCAATCCACCGGCAGGTAGTAGCAGAGAATAAAGCCGCCTATGATGAGAGCCAGGGGCTTCCATTCCTTTTTCCAGTTCATGTCAACAACACCCCTTCCTTGGTAGAACCTCTAGGCGCTTGTCGGCTCTGCCATTCCATTTCATATTCCGAGTTCCGCTGCCTTCTGGTCGACCTTGTCCATTGGGGCCTGGCGGACTTTTCGACCCATCTTTACGGCTGTCGCCAGTTCGGCGAGGCTGGCCCCGGCTTCAAGGGCCGCCTTGACATGATATTCCAGACAGGGGGTGCAGCATGCGGCTACCGAAGCACCCACTGCGATCAATTCGATGGTTTTTGCATCCAGAACCTTAACATCGCTCTCTGTCCGGCAGGTTTTCACCTGGTCGTCTTTTTCATCGGTCGTTGGAAAACAACCGGCCCTGCGGGCAAGGGCATCCAGGGTTTTTTTGTCCATTGAAATTCTCCTTTTGTTCGTGGTTAAAAATTTCATGTCTTGTGTTTATATCCGGTTTTTTGAATGCTTTTGGTAAAATTTCTTACGCAGCCCCTTCATTGCTTTCCTCCTTGCCGGTAGGCCCGGGCCAGTACTTCCACGGGATGAAACACCGGGTACGGCAGGCAGTGACTGAATTGGAGCTTGCAGCTCATGCAGTCAGTGACGATGGCCTGCGGGTTGCGCTCGCGGATCTTGTCCATCACCGACGCGCCCAGGTCGAGGGATTTCTGGTGGAAATGCTCCTTGAAGCCAAACACCCCGCCCATGCCGCAGCAGTCGTAATCGCTGCCCACCGGTTCGATATCCAGTTCGGGGATCAGGTTCATAAGATCCAGGTAGGGGCGGCCCATCTTTTTTTCGCGCAGATGGCAGGGCGCGAAATAGACCATCCGCTCGGGCAGAGGCGCGAAGTCGGTGGCGAGCCGTCCTTCGCCGTGGAGCCTGGTCAGGTAGCCGCCGAAATCGGACAGATGATCGGAAAGGGCGACCCGTTCCAGAGGGTCGATGGCGGAAAAATAACCGTCATCCTTCAGGATCTGACGGTACATGGACTTTTTCAGCGTCCAGAATTCGTTCTTGCCCTTCTCCGGGGCGGGGACCTTCAATTCCCCCTCCCGGGCACCGACCGACTCCTGGAAAATATCGGAATAGTAAGCTCTTTCCTTGAGGAGTTTTTTCAGGAAAAACCCGCAGGTGGGGCAGGAATAGACAAGGTCGTCACCGGCCCGGGCCGCTTTCAGAAGTTGCTCCATGTTGGCCTTGGACAGTGACAGTGTCCTGGCCCGATCCCCCTCCACCAGGAACGGCATGCCGCAGCATTGCTGTGGCGGAATGTAAACCGTCGCGCCGTTGTGCTCGAGGATTTCGACGACGCTGCGTCCGATCTGAGGAAACAGGTATCCGGCGGTGCAGCCGACGAAATAGGAGATGGGACGAGGGCCCTCCCGGCGCTCCATCAGGCCCCGGTTTTTCGCCCAACGGAAAAAGCCCTTTTTTGGGAAAACGGGGAACTGCCGGTCGGGATGGATGCGAGTCGCCTTCTTCAGAAGGGGGCCCAGGACGGGGTTCGACTGCACTGCATTGGTCAGCGCCGGAAAGGTGCCGCACAATCTGGCCAAGCGCGGCACGTCATTGAGCAGGCGCGTCGCCAGCGGCATGCCCTCTTTCTCGATATACCGGGTCTTGGCTTCCATCACGTCCATGGGCACCTTGGGGCAGGGACACAGGCCGCAGAGGGTACAGAGCTCGGTCAGGTAACGCAATTGCTCTTCGGTGATCGGTTTCCCCTCTTCCTGCTCCTGGTCCTGGAGGCGATAGAGCTCGACAAAAAACGCGCAGTCCTGCTCCATCATGGTGCGGCAGGTATCGCAGTCGGCACACAGCCGGACTACTTCTCGGATGATTTGTTGTGGCGTCAGATCGCTTTGATCATTTCGGGTATTCATCAATCAACTTTCCGGGAGTTGATATATCCGCAAATTCGGATATTGGGGTGAAAAAAAATCAAGCGCAGATGGTTTTTTGCAGGGCCTCGGACAATTTCTGGCGATTTTTGGCACCTTCTCGGGTTTTGGGCAGATGTTCTTTCAGGGCCGCCAGCAACTGATCGGACAGGGCACTGTGCCCATTGGCCAAAGAATAGTGAACCCAGGTGCCGTCGGGACGGTCCTTGACCAGACCGGCATTTTTCAGGATGGCCAGATGGCGCGAGGCCGTGGACTGGGGCAATTGCAGGATGGCCATGATCTGGCAGACGCAGATTTCGCCGTCGAGCAGCAGGCTGAGAATGTTCAGCCGGGTCTGGTGGGCCAGAGCTTTGAACAAGGCTGTTGTCGTTTTCATAAGTAAAAACCTAATCCGTTTTTTCGGATATAGCAAGTAGTTTTTTTAGGGTACGGGTTGTTTATATCCGGTTTTTCGGATATGGTGTATTCATGAATTGACGAAACATATAAAAGGAGAGTTTGACATGAGCATTCGCATCGGCATCAACGGCTTCGGGCGCATGGGACGGCTGGCATTGCGGGCGGCCTGGGACTGGCCGGAAGTGGAGATCGTTCACATCAACGAGATCAAGGGGGGCGCAGAGTGCGCCGCCCATCTGCTGGAATTCGATTCGGTTCATGGTCGCTGGCAGCGCGAGATTCGCGCCGAGGCGGACGCCGTGATCATTGACGGCAAACGTGTCGGTTTCAGCGAATTCAAGACCCCGGGGGAAGTCCCTTGGGAAAAGTTCGGCGTCGACATCGTCATCGAATCCTCGGGCAAATTCCGCACTCCGGAGCTGCTGGCACCCTATTACGAGCGGGGGGTGAAGAAGGTCATTGTCGCCGCTCCGGTCAAGCAGGGCGCCCTGAACATCGTCATGGGGGTCAACGATCACCTGTACGACCCGCGGGAACACCATCTGCTCACCGCGGCATCCTGCACCACCAACTGCCTGGCGCCGGTGGTCAAGGTGCTGCACGAGAGGATTGGCATCGAGCACGGGGTGATCACGACCATTCACGACATGACGAACACCCAGGTCATCGTCGACCTGCCGCATAAGGACCTGCGGCGGGCGCGGGCATCGGGCCTGTCCCTGATCCCGACCACCACCGGTTCGGCGACGGCCATCACCCTGATCTATCCGGAACTGAAGGGGAAGCTCAACGGCCATGCGGTGCGCGTACCGCTGTTGACCGGGTCGATCACGGATTGCGTGTTCGAGATGAAGCGGCCGGTCACCGCCGAAGAGGTCAACGGCCTGTTCCAGGAGGCGGCGGAAACCTGTCTGAAGGGGATTCTCGGCATCGAGCACCGCCCCCTGGTCTCCATCGATTTCAAAGGCGACACCCGTTCGGCCATCGTCGATGCCCCCAGCACCATGGTGGTCGATGGCACCCAGCTCAAACTCTATGTCTGGTATGACAACGAGATGGGCTATGCCCATCGGATGATGGAGCTCTGCCGGAAGGTGGCTGCAAATTTACCATGACCGACCTTCGCAACTACACCCTCGTCACCGGGGCCTACTGGGGTTTTACCCTCACCGACGGGGCCCTGCGCATGCTGGTACTGCTCCACTTTCACCAGCTGGGCTACACCCCGGTCCAGATCGCCTTCCTGTTCCTCTTCTACGAATTCTTCGGCGTGGTTACCAATCTCGTCGGCGGCTGGATCGGCTCTCACATGGGGCTGAAGATCACCCTGTTCGCCGGGCTGGCCCTGCAGGTGGCGGCCCTGTCCGCACTGGCGCTGCTCGATCCGTCCTGGTCCGTCGCCCTGTCGGTGGCCTACGTGATGGGCGCTCAGGCCCTGTCGGGCATCGCCAAGGATCTGACCAAGATGAGTTCGAAGAGCGCCATCAAGGTGCTGATTCCCGAGGATGCCCAGGGGGCATTGTTCAAGTGGGTGGCGATCCTCACCGGTTCCAAGAACGCTCTGAAGGGGGTGGGGTTTTTCCTCGGCGGGCTGCTGCTGGCCTGGCTAGGTTTCCGTCCGGCGCTGCTGGCCATGGCGGGGGGACTGGCCCTGGTGCTGCTGGCGTCGGTCATGTCCCTGCCGAAAGAGATGGGCAAGGCGAAGACCAAGGTCAAGTTTTCGCGGATTTTCTCCAAGAGCCACGAGATCAATCTGCTTTCGGCGGCGCGGCTGTTTCTGTTCGGTTCCCGGGATATCTGGTTCGTGGTCGGCCTGCCGGTCTTCCTTTCGACCAGCCTGGGCTGGAGCCATCCGCAGGTTGGCGGGTTTCTCGCCCTGTGGGTGATCGGCTACGGCGGTGTGCAGGCCATGGCACCCAACCTGCTGAAGCGGGGGCTGGCCGGAGGCACGCCACAGGGAGGCACAGCCAGCGCAGGAGCCTTTGCTCTGGCAGCCATCACGGTGCTTATCGCCCTGGGGGTGCAGTCCGGGTTATCCCCTTGGCTGACGGTGGTGGCAGGACTGGCCCTGTTCGGCATCGTCTTCGCCGTCAACTCGGCGGTTCACTCCTACCTGATCCTGGCCTATACCGAGAGCGACCAGATCGCCCTCAACGTCGGATTCTACTATATGGCCAACGCCATGGGGCGCCTGGTGGGCACCCTGCTGTCAGGGGTTGTGTTCCAGCTTGCCGGGCTGACCGGCTGCCTGTGGGTTTCGGCTGGATTTGTCCTTATCGCCGGCGGGTTGTCGTTGCTGCTGCCACGGGTAAAAACCTAGAGAATCCATATGTTCGCACGGTCTCGTTCGGTTCCGTTCAAAACCTCTCACTCCTTCCTCAGTGCCTCGAACCCGGAAATGACGTCGAGCAGTTCCTCCGTGATGAAGCTTTGCCGCACGGAGTGATAGCGGGCATGCAACTCCTCTTTCCTTTCGCTGATGTTTTTCTCGGCCCGCTGCATGGCGGCAAGACGGGCCGCATTTTCGGCGGCCAGGGAGGCTGCAAAAGCCCGGAACAGGGAGACGAACAGGTACTCACGGATGAGCGCCGCGAACAGCTGTTCCCGGGGAAGGGTGTAGAGAGGCAGGCTCCTTCCGGGCCATCGCCGGGTCCCGATCTCCTCCAGCCACGTCCGGTCAGGCGGGAGCAGCGGCATGCTGCGCTGATCATAGGCCAGGCCGCTGGTCGGGGTGTTGTAGAAGAGGACAAACCGGACATCCCCCCGTTCGCGACGCCGTTCCTCCAACTGGAGAACGATCTCCTGGACCGAGGTGGTGATCAGGTTGGCGGAGGATGGCAGGGGACAGAGTCGTTCGATGGGGCCGAAGGAGGCTTCCGCCGCCGCTTCCGTTCGTGAGCCGGCCACCCAGAAGGAGACTCGTCCCGGGGAGAACTCTTTTGTCTCCAGACTGCAGTCGGCAAAATCGACAATGGTTTCGCTGAACCGCCCTGCCATACCCTGGTCCGACCCAAAGATCATCGCCAACGTTTCCGCCGGAGCCTCCTGCCGCCTCAAGGTGGGTTGGGTGAGCAGCACCGCCCGCAGTCCCAGTTCCACGGTCCGGTAGTATTCGTCCAGCGAGGCGACCGCCCGCTCGTACTGCCGGATGTTGACCGCGGCGAGGGTCTTCATGGTCCGCACAACGCCATGCAGGTCCTCGGCGCTTTTGATCTTGCGCTGCAGTTCTTGCAGGGTCGCCATCAGGACCTCCCCGGCAGTCCGCTGATGGCCTCTTTGGCGGCCTGCAGCAGGCTCTCGAGGTCCTCCCGGTCCAGCTCCTCGCCCCGCTCGATCTTCCGCGCCACGTCCGGCACCCGGGCCATCGCCCCGCGCACGGCCGACTCTGCTCTATCCAGTTCTTCGTCCTCCAAGGGATCGAAGAGCCCCTGGTTGAGGGCGTGGAGGACCATGACCTGCTCGGCTGCCGTCAACGGGGAGAACTGCGGCTGCTTGAGCAGAGCGCGCACCCTCCTGCCGCGGCGAAGCACCTTTTGGGTCTCCTCGTCAAGGCGGGTGCCGAAGCGGGCGAAAACCTCCAGCTCCTCGAACTGGGCGTAACTCAGCTTCAGGTCGCCGGCGACCGCACGATAGGCCGGCAGCTGAGTTTTGCCGCCCACCCGGGACACGGACCTGCCCACATCGACCGGTGGGAGAAGCCCTTTTCTGAAAAGCTCCGGGGACAGGTAGATCTGGCCGTCGGTGATGGAGATGAGATTGGTGGGGATGTAGGCCGAGAGGTTTTGAGCTTCGGTTTCGATGATCGGCAGGGCCGTCAGCGAGCCGCCGCCCTTGTCCGCCCGCAGACGAGTCGAACGCTCCAGCAGTCGGGAATGGATGTAAAAGATGTCCCCGGGAAAGGCCTCCCTCCCCGGCGGCCGGCGCAGCAGCAGCGACAACTCCCGGTAAGCCCGGGCGTGGCGGGTGAGATCGTCATAGACCACCAGAACGTCCCGGCCCTGTTCCATGAAGAATTCGGCCATGGTGGTTGCCGCATAAGGGGCGACAAACTGCAATCCCGGAGGATCGTCCCCCTCGGCCACGACCACCGTGGTGTAGGCCATGGCCCCGTGTTCCCGCAAATGATCCACGACCTGGGCAATGCTGGAGGAGCGCTGTCCGATGGCGCAGTAGACGCAGAGGACGTCCTTGTCCTTCTGGTTGAGGATCGTATCGACGGCCAGGGCCGTCTTGCCGGTCTGCCGGTCTCCCAGAATCAGCTCCCGCTGTCCGCGGCCGACGGGAATCAGCGCATCGACGACCTTGAGCCCGGACATCAGGGGAACGGAAACGGGAAGACGGTCCATAATGGCCGGAGCCGGTCTTTCGGCTGGCAACCGGGCCTGAGACCGGATCGGGCCCAGCTCATCCCGCTGCCGGCCGGCGGGATCCACCACCCGGCCCACGAAACCTTCGCCCACCGGCACCTCGAACACCTGGCCGGTGCGGCGCGCCTCGTTGCCGCTGCGAAGATGGCCGTAATCGCCCAGCAGCAGTACGCCGGCCTCACCGGGATCGACGTTGAAAACCAGTCCAAGAAGTCCGCCGGGAAAGGTCAACAGCTCCTCGCTGCGGGCACCGGACAGACCGGCGACCCTCGCTACCCCCTTTCCCACGTAAATCACATGGCCCACTTCCTGAAGGTAAAGACCCGGCTCATACTCCGAGCCAACCTTGTCGATGGCTGCGAAAGTCTCTTCCAGCACAGAGGATAGAGGCGCGGTCGACGGCTTCATCCCTTCACCTTCCCTGGGTGTGTTCGATCGGGGCTGCCTGTTCCTTCAGCAACCCGGTCACTTCCTTCTCCATGGCCTCAAAATAGCTCTCCAGGCCCCAGGACAATTTGATTCCCTTGCCGATCAGCTCCACACCGAGAAGCATTTCGGGGTCCGTCCGGTAGAGCACCCTGGGCTCGCCGCCACAGGCCTTTTGGAGAGCGGCTTCGATTTCGCTTTGCAGGGGCGGGGCGAGCTCAAAGGAGGTGCGGCAGGTCACCTCCTCTGACGCCGCCGCGGCCAACTTTTCCTTTTCCTCGGCGGACAGGTCGCCAAGGCGCTTGCGGAATCTTTCCAACAGCCTGTCCCCCAAGTCCTCACCCGTTAGCGCTGCCAGGGCCCTGCCGGCGATCCTCACCACCTCCATAGCGGTTCGCCGCTTCAACTCCCCGAGAAAATTCTGCTGCTCCCGATGCAAAGAGGACTGCCAGGCCTTTCGCAAGCCCTCGATCTCGTCCCTGGCTGCGTCGACCATTTTCCGGCGGCGCTCATCTATTTCCTCGCCCAGAGCGGCCAGCCGGTGCGATCTCTCGTCCTCCAGTTCCCGGGACTTGCGGCGAAAGTGTTCCGCCTCCTCTTCCGCCGCAGTCCGCATTTTCTCCGCCTCCCGGAACCGGTCGCCGATCTTCTGCTCGCGGCGGTCCATGACCCTCAGGATCGGGCCGTAGAGAAAGCGCTTGAGGAGATAGACCAGAATCAGGAAGTTGATGATCTGGGCAATGACCGTGAACCAGTCGATGAGCACGATTATCCTCCGCCGGCCTGGGCGAGAAAGAAATTCCAGAAGGGGTTGGCGAAAATCAGGATCATGGTGACCACGAAGCAGTAGATGGCCGTCGATTCCACCATGGCCATGCCGACGAAGAGGGTACGGGTGATGGTATTGGCCTCGTCAGGCTGCTGGGCCAGGGCGCTGAGGGCCTGGGCCAGGGCGCGGCCCTCCCCCAAGGCAGGGCCGATGGCTCCGATCCCGATACAAAGCCCGGCCGATATGATCGAGGCGACGGCAACCCATCCGAGACTATCCATGTGTGACTCCTTTCTCTTCCATTTCTTTTTGGACACGGGCTGCGGCGGCGATGTAGACAGCAGCCAGAACAACGAAAATATAGGCCTGGATCACTCCGATCAGCAATCCCAGCAGGTTCATGATCACCGGAAAGAACAGGGGCGCCACGCTGAGCAGAATGCCGATAATCATGGCCCCGCTCATGATGTTTCCGAACAGACGGACGGCCAGAGCCAGGGTCCGGGACAGTTCGCCGAGAATGTTGAAGGGGAGCATGAAGGGCGAAGGCTGGATGTAGAGCTGAAGATATCCCCGCAGGCCCCTCCGTTTTATGCCCCACCAGGGGACGGCTACGAACACGCTGAGCGCCAGAGCCGTTGTGGTGGACAGGGATCCGGTCGGCGCCCGGTATCCGGGAACCGCCGCCAGCAGGTTGGAAAAGAGGATGAAAAGAAACAGGGTGCCGAGAAAAGGCAGAAAATCCCTGGCCGGGCGCAGGCCGATATCCTCGATTTCCCGGGCCATGCCGTCGACCAGGGCCTCCAGCAGATTCTGCCAGCGAGACATTCGTTCACCCCTCGAAAGCCGGGCGGTAATCAGAGCCGCTCCGCCGGTGAGAAGCACCAGGTTCAGCCAGGTGACGAGAATGGTGGCGTTGAGCTTGAGCGCTCCATGCTGCCAGAAGATGATGAAGTCCGGACTGATTTCCATGTTGACCGAAGTTGAAGTTATGTCCTCTCCCTTGGGGGAGAGAGGGTTAGGGTGAGGGAGGGGAGGGGCTCCCCTTGACTGCAATCCATATCTGGCGGCCGGCCAAAAATCCGGCCATTGCGGCAGCCAGGACCGTCCAGCCCTGGTTCAGCAGGGCGTAGAAGGCCGCCAGTACCAGGGCGAGACGCAGGGCGAGACTGATCATCCAGACCTGCCAGGGCCGGCGCACCCGGCCGATCCGCACCACCGTCAGCCACAAGGCGCCGAAATACGCCAGACCCAGTCCGATGCCGGCTGCGAAGCCCGCGGTTACCATTAACGGATCAAGTTTCATCGTCCTTTTCCCCTTCGCCCGGCCTCATCCCTGCGTTCCGTCTTTCCCTTTCAATCTCCCGGCGTTCCCTGCTGACCCAGAACCAGGCGTTCAGACATCCCAGGCCGATGCCGACCACCAGCAGCATCAGGGTCCAGGAGGCATCTCCGCGGAGCCGATTGTCGAGCCAGACCCCGAGGGCGATAAAGGCAACGGTGGGCAAAGCCACGGACCAACCGACCAGGCCGAACATGCCCAGACCGAACCAGACCTTTTGCTCCGGGTGCCGCATGGACCTGAGTCTGCGCTGCCGCTTGGCCTCGACCTGCCGCTTGAATTCTTCCCGGGACGGATGATCCTCCTGTGGTGGTCGGTTTTCTGCCGTCATCAAAGGTCCATGAACCTCCTGAGAAAGTCTGCCTCCAACCGGGCCAGAGCCGAGTGTACGGCCCTTTCCTTGTCATTCAGGGTGGCAAAGCGGGAGTTCACGATCTCCATCAACTCCTCCAGCGGCGCCTCGCCGACGGCATCGTGGACGGAAACCAAAACATCATCCCCCTGTTTGATCAGGAGGCCTCGGTCCACTGCAATATACTCCTCATCCCCGTTTGGCAACTCCATCTGCAGGCGCAGCAAACCGGGCACAAGATCCGAGACGAAGTCGATGTGTCGGGGCCTGAGCCCGAAGTGGCCGTTGCTCCCCTCGGCAACGATCCCGGCAACCTCCCGATCGAATACGACCCCGGTGGGGGTAAAAACTTTCAGCCTCATGCCGCCGATCCCGATTTGCGGTTCCTTTCCTGGCCCGCCTCCTCGACAGAACCGATCATGTAGAGCGCCTTCTCGGGCGACTGCTCGAACTCGTCGTTCAGAATCCGTTCGCAACCCGTCAGCGTTTCGGCGAGGGGCACGGTTTTTCCCGGCAGGCCCGTAAACTGTTCGGTGGTATAGAACGGCTGGGTCAGGAAGCGCTCCAGACGCCGGGCCCTAAAAACGGTTTTTCGATCCTCGCGGGACAGCTCTTCCAACCCCAGCATGGCGATGATGTCTTTCAATTCCTCATAGGTGGCCATGGTGCGGCGCACCTCCTGGGCTATCCGGTAGTGGCGCTCGCCGGCAATTGCGGGATTGAGCATCCGCGAGCCGGACTCCAGCGGGTCCATGGCCGGATAAAGGCCCTCGCCCGCCCGCTTCCGGGAGAGAACGACGGAGGCCGACAGGTGAGCGAAGGTGTGAACCGCTGCCGGATCGGTGAAGTCGTCGGCCGGAACGTAGACGGCCTGGATGGAAGTGATGGCCCCGCGCCGGGTATTGATGATCCGCTCTTCCAGTTCGGCCAGTTCCGAGGCCAAAGTCGGCTGATATCCGAGGCGCGAGGGGAGCAGGCCGAGCATGCCGCTGATCTCCATGCCCGCCTGGATAAAGCGGAAGATGTTGTCGATGAGCAGCAGCACGTCCTGCCCGAGATCATCCCGAAAATACTCGGCGATGGTCAAGGCGATGAGGGGCGCTCGAAAGCGGGCTCCCGGCGGCTCGTTCATCTGGCCGAAAACCATCACGGTGCTGTCCATCACCCCGGCATCACGCATCGCGCGGTAGAGTTCCTCCCCTTCACGACAGCGCTCGCCGATGCCTGCAAATATCGACACACCCTGATGGCGGCCCACCATGTTGTGGATCAGCTCGGTGATCAGGACCGTTTTGCCGACCCCGGCTCCTCCGAAAAGCCCGGCCTTGCCGCCCCGCTCCAGGGGGGCGAGCAGATCGATGACCTTGATCCCGGTCTCGAAGATTTCCGTGCGGGTCGAACGCTCTGCAAGCGCCGCCGGCTTGTGATGCACCGGGCGCAATTCGCATCCTGCAGGGGGCTCCCCGCGGTCAATGGTATCCCCAAACACGTTGAAGACCCGGCCAAGGATCTGCCGGCCCACCGGCGCCTCGAGGGGCCGGCCCGTATCGCGGATCGGCGCGCCCCGCGCCAGGCCCTGGGTCGGTGTTAGGGCGACCCCCCGCACATGGCTCCGGTCAAGATGGAGAACGACCTCGACAGGGATAGTCTCTGCTTCCCCCGCCAGCAGAAGGTCGTTGATCCGGGGCAGAACCCCCGAAAACTCGGCGTCGATGACGCTTCCGCGCACGGAAACCACGGAACCGGATTTTGTCGCTGAAGGATTCATAATCTCCCGGCTCGACCTCATCACGGTTCATGAAAAACGACTCTTCTTTTATTCTATCAACTGCTGGAGAAAAACAAAGTTGCGCACGTATCGGATAGGGAATCAGAACGGTTGATCGTCGCGGTTCGGCAATACTTGGATGGTATGAGGCGGAATTGTTCGCGACAGTGAGGCAGACGGTAAAAACGGGGGGAATGTCTGTATATGGACTGGGGGAATCGGAGTTACTTTTTGACCGTCTCCGTGTCCCCTGTCTTGTGGCAGTCGTACCCCGGCAGCTCCGCCAGCATCCGCCGGTAGGTGGAAGACCGCACGACCTCGACCAGGGCCTGCACACGGGGGTCCTCCAGTGAGGATTCCGGAATGCAGAGCTCGTAGGCCTCCTGGCTGACGGTGAGAAAGTCGAGACCTTCCTCCTCGCAGACCAGGCGGACGGAGACACCAGCCTGGGCGAAGCCGCTGCGGATGGTCTGGACGACTCCGCGATGGTCACGGGCCAGATGTTCGGGAACGATCCGGCCCTCGGATAAATTGTCAAGTACCTTTCGAGCACCGGAGCCCGGTTCCCGGCCAATCCATTTCAGGTTGGATTTGATGATGGAGCTGACCCCTGCATTTGCCAATCCCGGAGCAAGCGCCAGCCCTTCCTCCCAGTCGGTAATTCGCAGCAGCTGGAAATTTCTGCCATAGATCTCAAGGGCTGCCCGCTTATTGCCCTCGGCGTGCTCGGTTCCACCCAGATGCAACCCGGCAATATGGACCAGGCCGGCCGCCAGCAGTTCAAGGGCAGCGCGGCTGCCCCGCTGCAGGACCAGCATCCGGAAAGGGCTCTGGCGAGCGTATTCGTTCGCAAGCAGGCCGACCGCCGGATCACAGCAGGCTACCACCAGGGTGCGTACCGGTTCCGCAAACGGATGGTCGTGAAACTGGCCGTCGCGCCAGACGCCGTCGTGAGGGATCGTTCCCAGTGGATTCGATTCAACAGGGTAGATCAATTGGCGGGAACCGACCAGCGCCCGCCAGTAGCGGCAGGGCTGCTTGGGCGGAGGCCAGGCCCATTCGGCCGATTCCTTTCCACCCAGCATGAAAAGATCTTCCACTCTGCACCCGAAAACCGCCGCCAGAGCCAGAGCCGCGGCGGTGGAAGGGATCAGGCGACCGGCCTCGATAGCGCTGATGCCGGTTCTGGACAGGCCGGATCGTTCGGCCAGATCCTGTTGCGACCATCCATGCTCTTCCCGAGTTTTGCGAACAGTATTCTGCAGGATGAAATTATCTTTTGACATGGTAATAACTCTATGACATCATCATGGCGAAATCAAGAGGTCCTGCACCTCGCCCCTTCCTGTTATAAGTGCAGCTTCCGGAAAAAATAACCTTATTTGTAAGGAAAGGAAACCCATTTTATGCGTTCGCTGCTGATTTCCCTGCTGCTGTCCCTGCTCCTCGTTTCCACCGCCTTTGCCGCCGAAGTTCGCATTTCGGTTGCGGCCAGCCTGACCGATGCGGTCAAGGAGATCATTGCCAGCTACGAGAAAAAGGTCGAGGATGTCGAGATTCTGCCCAATTTCGCCTCTTCCGGAGCCCTTGCCAAGCAGATTGTCCAGGGAGCTCCGGCGGATCTGTTCATTTCGGCCAATCCCAAGTGGATGAACTACCTGGTGGAAGAAAAAATGATTCCCGCCGATCAGGTTCGGATCCTCGCCTTCAATTCGCTGGTTCTGGCCGGAGACCCCGGCCTTTCGGTAACATCCCTGGACGATGTCGCCAAGCTTGGGCGCATAGCGATCGGCAGTCCGAAAAGCGTGCCTGCGGGACAATACGCTGAACAGGCTCTCAAGGCTGCGGGTCTTTTTGAAAAGGTGCAGCCGAAACTGGTCATGGCCAAGGACGTGAGGCAGGCGCTGATCTACGCCGATCGGGGGGAGGTGGACGGAGCTTTTGTTTACAGGACCGACGCACTGCTGGCGGAGAAGGCCAAGATTCTGCTGGAGATTCCTCAGGAGCTGTACAGCGAGGTCAACTATCCGATCGCCCTCACCGTTGCGGGCCTGAAAAAGCCTGAGGCGGTCGCCTTCGCCGATTATCTCAAAACCGCCGAGGCCGCAGAAATGCTGAGGAAGTACGGGTTTGTGGTTCGCTGTGAAAATTCCGGACAGAAAACGAAACCTTGAATTATCAGGGATGGGCAGGATGTTCAGGATAAAGGCACAAAGACTTTGATTTTAATCCTGTCTATCCTATATATCCCTGTAAAATATAGATTGTTGAATTTTTCAAGACCATGATCGAATTCTCCCCAACCGACTGGCAGGCTATCATGCTTAGCGCGAGGGTGGCCATCACGGCCACTCTCGCCGCTTTGCCGCTGGGCTTTGCCGTCGCCTATCTTTTGGCCTTCGGCCGGGTTCCGGGCAAATCCCTGATCAACGGCATCATCAGCCTGCCCCTCGTCCTGCCGCCGGTAGTGGTCGGCTACCTGCTGTTGTTGTCCCTTGGCAACCGAAGCTGGCTCGGTGAAAAGCTTGTCCGGTTGGGCTTTCCGATCATCTTCACCTGGAAGGCGGCGGTCATCGCTTCGATCGTCGTCGGTTTCCCCCTGCTGGTGCATTCGATCCGCATCGGCATGGA
This sequence comes from Syntrophotaleaceae bacterium, assembly GCA_041390365.1. NCBI lineage: Bacteria > Pseudomonadati > Thermodesulfobacteriota > Desulfuromonadia > Desulfuromonadales > Syntrophotaleaceae > Syntrophotaleaceae bacterium. Next base: position 571,484 of record JAWKQB010000003.1, read on the forward strand.
GGATATCGACGAAAAACTGATTCAGGCCTCCCGCACCCTTGGTGCCCGCTGGTACGACACCCTTTTTACCGTCATCCTCCCGCTTTCCGTCCGGGCCATCCTCGCAGGCTCCACTCTGCTCTTCGCCCGCAGCCTCGGCGAGTTCGGCGCCACGATCATCCTGGCCGGAAATATCCCGGGAGTGACCCAGACCATTCCCCTGGCCATCTACGACTACACCAGCACACCCGGCGGAGACCACATGGCCTTGGGGCTTTGTCTAATTTCCATACTTCTGGCCCTGGGGGTACTGCTTTTCAGCGAAGGCCTGATCAAGCGCTTCAGGCGGGAGGCACGGCGATGAACCTCGAAGTTTGTCTGGAAAAGAGACTGGGGGATTTCTCCTTTACCGCCGAATTCGTCTCCTGTTGCCGGCGCATCGGCCTGTTCGGGCCTTCCGGCAGCGGCAAGTCGACGCTGCTGAATATGCTCGCGGGCCTGCTCAAACCCGACCGGGGCTACATCCGCCTGGAGGGCGAACCCCTCTTCGACTGCAGCGCTAAAGTCAACAAGTCCTCCGATCGGCGCCGGCTCGGAGTGGTCTTCCAGCATGCCCATCTCTTCCCACACATGGGTGTCCGGCGCAACCTTCTCTACGGCTACAAACGCATCCCCAAAGAGGAGCGGCGGATCGATTTCGACTCCCTGGTCGAGGTGCTCAACCTCGGTCCTCTGCTCGATCGGGGGGTCGGCACCCTCTCCGGCGGCGAGCGTCAGCGGGTGGCCCTGGGTCGGGCGGTTCTGTCCTGCCCCCGGCTGCTGCTCATGGACGAACCCCTCAACGGCCTCGACGAGGGGCTTAAATACCAGATCATTCCCTATCTGAAGAAGGTTTTCACCGAGTTCGAAATTCCGCTATTCTTCATCAGCCACTCTCTGAATGAAATGCGGCTGATGACCGATCAGGTGCTGGAACTGTCCGGTGGCAGACTCTGCAATCAGACGACCGCCCACGAACTGGCGGTCCGAAGGATGGGGAACAGTCGCGCAGGGTACATCAACCTTCTGGAATTGCGCGACCCCCAACCCAGAGGGGGGCTTTTTGTCTATCGATGGGGTACCGAGGAACTGGTCGTGGCTGCGGACAAAGTGGAAAAGGTGGCGATGTTCGAGCTTTCCTCCAAGGACATCACCCTGTTCAAGCGCCATCCGGAAGCGACCAGCGCCCGCAATCTTCTGCGCTGCAGGGTCGAAAGGTTGTTCGATGCCGGTCATCGGATCGGGGTCGAACTCGACTGCAACGGCCGGCATCTTGTGGCACAGGTCGTGGATGAAGCGGTTGAGGAACTCGGACTGGAGCCGGGCAGGGAGATTTTCGCCGCCATCAAGGCCTCGGCGTTTGGCCGGTTGTACTGAACTTTCCTTCCCCCCTGCAAAAGCTGGTTGCATCAGATCACATCCTTATCTTCATACTTTTCCACCAACCTGCGATATTTTTCCTCCAAACCGGGAGTTCTGGCCTCGGCCTTTTGGTAATTTTGCAGCACGCCGGAACGCACCTCTTCGGGCAGCACCCGTTCGGCGAGCGGGTAGAGGATCGAGTCTTCCTTGCCGATGTGGTTGCGCAGCAGCGCTGCATATCCTCTCGCGTTTTCGGCGATTATCGGTAACTGTCCGGTCTCTCCGGACAGGGCCTTCTCGGCTGCCTCTTCCAGAGCGCGGACAAATTCCCGCCCCTGGTCATGCTCCAGGAGCATCGCCTCGATCGGCGACTGCTTTTCGGGCATGCCGTTTCTGACCAGTGCGATGAACAGCACATCCTCTTCCTTGGCGTGGTGGAAACGATCCGCATAGTTGCGGATAAAATCGACCGCGTCGATAAAAAACTGCCAGTTGCGGAACCTGCCCTGCTCCATCAATGCCACGTTCTTTTCAATCAGGGCGATCATGCGCAGAATCAACTGATGTTCGTCTGCCAGTACCTGGGTAATGTCAAGCTTCATCCTTTCCTCCCTGCCCCGGCAACAACTTCTCGGTTTTGCAAGTAGTCCATAATTTCCCGCTCGATTTTCGCTTCGGTTTCCTCTCCAAAGGCGTGAATACTGACCACATCCTTGACAAGGCAGATGCCCACACCACAAGTGATGCATCCGATGTCGTACTTTTGCAGCACCTCGCCGATGAAAGGATGTTTTTCAATCATTTTTTTGATTGGCTGATCTCCGATTCCCGCTGGAAGTTTCATGATTTCGCTCCTCGTCGTTGGATGGTTCGACTATAGGCCGAAAGTCCTTGTCAACACATGATCTGGATCAAATTCGGATGGATCTATGCAGAAGTCTTTTTTCAGAAGAAGCGGAGCGGGGATGCAGGGACGGAGAGAACGGGCCGGGGAGACATTTCTCCCACGGCCCGCAGTCTTTAACTTGTATTTAGTCGCAATGTCAGTGTCTGATCTCGATACGTCTCGGTTTCGCCGCCTCCGATTTCGGCATCGACAGAGTCAGTACGCCGTTTTTAAAGTCTGCACTGACCCGGTCGGCATCTATTTCAGAGGGGACCTGGAACTGCCGATAGTAGTCAATCAGGGAGAATTCCCGCGCGAGGACTTCCGGGCCCTGGGTCGGCATGACCCTGCCGCTGATGGTTAAAATTCCTTTTTCCAGATGAATATCGAGCCGATCCTTTTCCACACCGGGAAGATCAGCCACCAGGGTGAGGCTGTCCTCCGTTTCGAAAATGTCAACCGGAGGCCGGGAGTAACGCTCCGGGCGGCTCACTTCTTCCACCCCGGAGGGGGTGTTTTCACTGCGAACGGTAACGTTTCTATCCGCCATGGCTAGTTCCTCCTATCGATGTTCAGCGATGCTCAGCTGGCTTTTACAGAAATCTTTTTCGCCTTCGCCTCTTCCGCTTTTCCCAGAGTGATGGTGAGGATGCCGTTATGATACCGGGCGTCGACCTTTTCCGTGTTGACCCTCTCGGGGAGTTCCACTGTGCGCAGGAATTTTCCGAATCCTCTCTCCCGACGGTGCCAGCTTCGATCCCCATTCCCGGACTCTTTCCTCTCCCCGGAGAGGGTCAGCGTTCCCTGCATGATATTCAGCTCGAGGTCGCTGGGATCGATTCCGGGAACCATCGCATGGATATAGTAATTGTTTTCATCCTGACTCACATTGATGCGGGGAAAATCTCCGACTCCTATCCCGGGAATAAACGCGGGGCTCAGTCCCCGGCCAACCCCTAAACCACGAAACACGTGATCGATTTCACGACGGAGCTCATCCATTTCGCGAAACATGTCCCACGCTGCCATATCAGTTCTCCTTTCTTTCGGTCTCGAATGCCGTTTTATCTTTTGCAGCACACGCCACTCTAAAGAACAAATCCCGTGCCAATGGACAAAAACCCGGAGTTTTGAAAAAGAGCAGTGAAAACGAGATGTTTGGTATCCATTGTGGATTTTTCCGAAGCTTTTGTGTCGCAGAATGACGTCGCATCTCTGTCGCAGGTGTCGAAAGTGCAACGTTGCAGAGGTCGTCTGTCGATTTGCCGGCGAGCTCATTCCCAAGGCCGACGGGGCTCCTTCAGAAATGGCATTTATTGGCACAAAAATTGTTCTTTTGATGCCATGTAAGGCTGATTCAATCATAGAAATGCAGACGACCAAGGAGAAAACGACATGCCAAACCGGGACTATTACAGGACTCTCGGGGTGGCGCGAAATGCCGAGTCGGAAGAGGTCAAGCGGGCCTACCGAAGGCTGAGCCAGAAGTATCATCCCGATGTCAGTTTAGAGCCGGATGCCGAACGCAGATTCAGGGAGGTTGCGGAAGCTTACGAAGTGCTCGGGGATCGGGAGCGGAGGGCGGACTATGACAGGAGCCAGGTGAATGTAACTCCTGGAAACAGGATATACAATAATTCCCGGCCGGAAAGCTTTTACTCCCGCCAGGATTTCCCCCATGGGGGCGTGGAAGAGTTGTCCGATCTGTTCGAGGGGTTGAGGCGCGATCGTTTCCGCTACCCGGGAGATTCCGGCAGTTGGGGTTATCGACAGGGGGAAGATCTTCATGCCACTGTTCAGGTCGACCTGGAAGATTCATACCGGGGGGCGGTGCGCACCATCACCCTCGAGATCCCCGAAATTGATCCCTATGGCAGGTTGCGTCAAGGAAAAATGGATCTTTCGGTCAGGATTCCAAAAGGTATATTGCCCGGCCAGCAGATCCGGCTTTCGGGGTATGGTGGGCCCCCTGAAAACCAGGGGAACTACGGTGATCTCTATCTGGAGGTGGAGTTTCGTCCCCATCGTTTTTACCGCGTCGACGGCAAGGACCTCTACCTGGATCTGCCAGTCGCTCCCTGGGAGGCGGCGCTGGGAGGCAAGATCAAGATTCCGACGCCGGAAGGGGTGGTTGATCTGCAAATCCCGGCAGGATCCGGCACCGGCCGCATTCTGCGTCTTAAAGGGCGGGGTCTGCCGGCCAAACCTCCAGGTCATCTCTATGCCGTACTGCAGGTTGCCCTGCCGCCGGCCGACAGCCCCAAAGCCAGGGAGCTGTATCGCCGGATGGAGCAGGATCTTCCCTTCAATCCACGGTCTTCCTTTGGAATATGAAGGAGGGCGTCCCAGGAAGACAGCAACTTCGGGACCTACTTTATGGCGACGACTTCGATTCCCGGATCCCGCTGCAGGACATTGATGCCGACATCTGTCGGGTGACGGGTTATGGACAGGTCCACGGATGCCTCCCTGATCTTCAGATTTCGGATGACGACCTCGTCCAGAAAAGGAGGCAGTACTGGGTGCCAGAATCGGATCTGGCTGGTCCGGGCGTCGATGGTGAGCCCCAGGCAGGCCTGCAGCAGGAGAAAAACCGTGCCGGCCGCCCAGGCCTGGGGCGAGCAGGCCAGCGGGTAAAGAACCGGACCCTGGGCCGGCAGACGTTTGAAGCCGCAGAAGAGCTCTGGCAGACGCATCAGGTCGACGTTGTTGGCCAGGTGATACATGCCCTCGAAGACCTGGAGAGCCTTCCTGGTTTCACCGTAAAGAGCCAATCCCTGGGCGATCAGGGAATTGTCATGGGGCCAGATGGAGCCGTTGTGGTAGGCCATGGGATTGTATCTGGCTGTTCCTTCGGCAATGGTGCGGATGCCCCATCCGCTGAATAGAGCCGGGGAAAGAAGCTGCCGGGCCAATCGGGCCGCCTGTTCTGGGGAGGCGATGCCGGTGAACAGGCATTGTCCGGCATTGGAACTGGGAATTCGGCAGGGGCGCTTGGCTCCATCAAGCGCCAGGGCGTAGGAGTTCAGATCGCTGCACCAGAAGACTTTCTGAAATTTGTCCCGCAGGGTGGCGGCCTGCTGATGCAGAATCGTAGCCTGGTCCTTTTCCCCCAACATTTCCGCCATCGCGGCCGCCTGCCGCTTGGCTGCATAGACATATCCCTGCACTTCGCATAAGGCGATGGGACCCTTGGCCATGGTGCCGTCCTCGTGGAACACCGAATCCCAGGAATCTTTCCAGCCCTGTTGAACCAGGCCGGTCGAGGAATGACGAAGATATTCCACGAAGCCATCCCCGTCCTTATCGCCATAGGTGTCGATCCAGTGCAGCGCTTGGAGGATATGCGGCCATAGACTTTCGATAAAGTTACGATCTGCGGTCCGTTCATAATAGGCGCCGGCCAACATGACGAAAAGGGGGGTGGAATCGACGCTGCCGTAATAGCGACCGAAAGGGATCTCGCCCAGTGCCGCCATTTCACCCAAACGGGTTTCATGGATAATTTTGCCCGGCTCGGCATCGCTTTCAGGTATTTCCTCCGTCGCCTGATTGGCAGCCAGAAAGTTCAGCACCCCGCGCGCAATGCGGGGATTGATCCAGAGCATCTGAAGCGCTGTGATGATGCCGTCCCGGCCGAAGGCGGTGCTGTACCAGGGCACACCGGCATAGGGGTAAACGCCCTGGCCGGTTTCGGTGAATAGCATATGCAGGTCGTCCATGGAACGGTTGAGCCACCCGTTGAACTGCCCTGTGCTTGTTTTCACTTCGCAAAGTTCCGAACGGTAAAGCTCCAGTCTCTTCAGAGAGGCGGTGAAAGACTCCTCGTAATCGGGATGCTCCGGACGGTCTTCCTGAATCTGGCAACAGATGGTCAGATAGAAGCTCGCCGATTCCTGGGGCTCCAGTTGAAGGGAGAAAACCGCTTCGCTTGGAGAAATGTGTTCAGGCGAGGGAGAAAATCTTAAAACGGTCCTGCGTTCCCTTCCGTCCAGCCCCTGGTAGGGCAGAACGACTTCATTCCCCCGGACATCACCCTCTTTTCGCTGCCCCCGTCTCTTTCTCTGAACCCCTCTGACTTCGAAAATATCCCTGAAATCCCCGTCGAATTGCAGGGAAAAGGAAAGCGACAACGGACCCAGTCCGAAATTGGCCAATCTTATCCTCTCGAAGCAGGTATTTTTCCACAAAAATTTCGAACGGAAAATATGCAGACTGCCTCGGGGGATTTCCCGATCTCCGGCGATGATCAGATCCGGGTTGGTGAGGTCCACTGTGAGCAGTTCGTTCCGCTCATTGACGGTGGAACTGAGCAGCAAGGGCCGCTGGTTTTCCACCAGGAAATCCAGGTAGGACAGGAAGCGGGTTCCTTCATGGTAAAGACCCTGCTCTCCCCTGCCCAGAGGCAAAATATCCCCCCGGCTGTCGAAAACGGCGAACGTCTCCCCCTGTTTAAGGACACGGGTCCGTTCATCGGCGGAAGCCGTAGCGGCCTGAATATGATAATCGTCCTTGTGGTCTGCTGCATCCAGCATGGCACAATCCTACATGTTTCGCGGGTCGCCGCGAAATATTCCGGAAGGCGGGGCGGGCCGCTTGTTGACGAAGGTCAGGGTCTCCTTTGCCTGGAAAGATCCGATGGGCCACTCTTCCTGCTCGAGCTCGAGTTGCCGGTACAGGGCCAGATAGTCCTGAGCCATCTTGCTGACTGAAAAGCGTTCCTCAAAAATCCTTCGGCACCGGCTGCGGTCAAGGCTGGAGATCTGCTCGACCGCCAGCGCCGCGCTTTTCAGATCCTCGACCACATAGCCGGTGAGGCCGTTCTCCATGACTTCCGGAACCGACCCTTTTCTAAAAGCGATAACCGGGGTGCCACAGGCCATTGATTCAATCATGACCAGTCCGAAGGGCTCCGGCCAGTCGATGGGGAAAAGCAGGGCATGGGCATTGCCCAGAAATTCCTCTTTTTCCCGATCGTTGATTTCACCGACAAATTCGACCCACGGTCCCTTTAGCAACGGCCGGATTTTCTGCTCGAAGTACTCTCTGTCGACCTTGTCGATTTTCGCGGCAATCTTGAGCGGCATACCAGCCCGGCGAGCGATGGCAATGGCCATGTCGGGGCGCTTTTCCGGTGAAATCCGACCAAGAAATGCCAGATAGTTTCCAGGTTTTTGAAAGAATCGATAAATATTTTCCGGCAGGCCGTGATAGACGGTACCAATCCAGTTGGCCCAAGGCAGGGGGATCCGCTGGGCGTTCGAAATGGAAACCAGAGGCATGTCCCTGAACTCTCGGAAGAGAGGGCGCAGGTCGGGCAGATCCAGCCGGCTATGCAGTGTCGTGAGGTGGGGAAACCCAAGATGCCGGGTGAAAGGGAAGTGCAGGTAATCTATGTGAAAGTGAACAAGGTCGAATTCGTCCACTTTCCTCAAAACCCTTTCCAGCATGCAGAAGTGATGGGCCAGAGGATCGATACAGGTCTTGTCCAGCCGAAGAGCGCGGGGAGAACAGGGAACAAGAGAGCCGGAGGTGATCGAATCTCCGCTGGCAAACAGGGTGACTTCATGACCCTGGCGCACCAGTTCTTCAGTCAGATAGGAGACAACGCGCTCGGTGCCGCCATAGCACTGCGGCGGAACGCTTTCGTATAGCGGTGCAACCTGGGCAATTTTCATAAAACCTCACCTTTCTGCTCCTGAATAAATCGGACAAAGAAGACAAGGCCACGAAAAACCAGATTGAAACAGGTGGCACCAAATGTTCTATAAATTTAGCGAGGAGGGCGGAAACCGCAAGAGGGAAATCGACAGCAAGGCGGTAAGCTTGGCTGGAATCTGGGTCGACCTCTTGACAGGTCTGGCCAATTTGTTAGGTTTTAATAGAAAAACAACGAAGAAAAGGGCACTTACACCAATTAGGAGGTGGCATATATGGCTGACGACAGAAATTTAGGAACCGGCGAAACCTCGGTCGGCGTCCCCCGGACAGGCGAAAGGAAACCCGTTCGGCAGGAGGCGCAGCAATTCCAGGAGGATCTCCGCAGAAAAGGGGAGTCGCTGTTGAGCGAACAGAAAGGCTCCGTGGCCAAATTCCTCCAGGGGATTGCAAACGCGATCGAAAAAACTGCGAAGAATCTGGAAGAGGAAGGTCAGTCGAACACGGCCCGGTACACCCGGCAGGCGGCAAAGGGGATTCAGGATTTTGCCCATGACCTCAGAGAGCGGGACCTGGATGGGCTGAGGCGTCAGGTCGTGGACCTGGCCCGGCGGCAGCCCGCTCTGGTGGCCGGCGGAGCTGTAGCTCTCGGCTTTTTGGCGGCCCGTTTCTTCAAAAGTTCGGCCGAAAACACCGAACCCGGGTACGCCGAAAAAATGGAGGTGCGGGAAGAGATGGTCACCTCTCAAAGGAAGAGCGCGTTTGAGGAGCAGGAAGAGGAGTTTCACATATAGGAGGACATTATGGAAAAGACAAATTACAGAGACGATCGGTCGCTGGCCAATCTCTTTTCCGAACTGAGCCGGGAAATGACCTCACTGGTCCGTCATGAGGTGGCACTGGCCAAGTCGGAGATGTCGGAAAAGGCCCACCAGGCAAAGACCGGGATCACCTCCCTGGCCGTTGGTGGAATGGTCGTTTTCGCCAGTATCATCGTTCTTCTCTTTTCGGCCGTCTACGCCCTGGCTCAAGTGCTGGAGCCCTGGCTGGCCGCTCTGATCGTGGGTCTGATAGTCCTGGTGATCGGGGTGATCATGCTGCAGAAAGGGCGAAGCAACCTCAAGGCGCGGAATCTGGTTCCACAGAGAACGATGGACACCATGCGCGAGGATAAATCTTTTGCCAAGCACCATATAAGGAGTACATAAATATGAATGGAAGAGACGAACAAGAGGAAAGGGCCCGCAGAGAACTGAGGGAAGAAGATTTCGTCCGCACTTCTGAATCGGTCGGGGATCTTTCCAGAAAGAGCACGTCCGAACTGGAAGGCGAAATACGCACCATCCGGTCGGAAATGGACGAGACTCTTCGAGCTCTCGAACGCAGATTTTCCCCAGGAGAGCTTCTGGACCGGGCCATTCACCGCCTGCCGGGCGGGCCCAAGGAATTTGCAAACAACCTGGGCTCAGCCCTGCGCGACAACCCCCTGCCCGCAACCTTGACCGGAATCGGCATCGCATGGCTCATGGCATCCTCCGGAAGTTCCCGCTACAGAGCACCCCGAATCCACAGGAGCGGCAGTGCGGGCCGCAAGATCCGTGATGCCAGGCAGGCCGTGAGCGAAAAATTTCACCAGGTCGGGGAGCAGGTGCAGGGCAAAATAGCTCAAGCGAGGGAAAGCATGCATGAGAGAGGATCATCTGTCGGTGAAAAAATGGGAACGGCCCGTGAGCGTGCCGGTGAAATCGGGCACAGGGTCCAGGATCGCGGCCGGCATATGAAATCCGGTATGGTCGATATGAGCCATGAGCATCCCATTCTGATGGCGGGCGTCGGTCTGGCCGTGGGTGCCCTGGTCGGTGCCCTCATCCCCTCCACGCGACGGGAGGACCGGCTGATGGGAGAAGCGCGGGACACGGCGTTGGAACACGCGAAGGAAAAAGGCCGCGAACAGATGGAAACGGCCGAGGCAGCCCTTCAGGCAGGCAAAGAAGCAGCTCGAGAGGAGACCGAACGCCGCCTCCATTGAGGGCGCACCAACAGGGCGGCGCCCGAAAGGCAACGGGGCCGGGCGCCGAGTCCGGCCTCCGGTTGGGCGCAGGTTGGCTTACAGGATCAAACCTCTTCGTCCGAACCTGCACCTTCCCCGGACATCTCTTCAGTGGAGGCCAAGGATTGCGGCGTGTAGAATTCCCGGATGAAAATTCCCCAGAAGGCCACAAACAGGGCAGCAACGAGGGGTCCGATGACGAATCCGTTGATGCCGAACAGGGCGAAGCCGCCTAAAGTCGAAAGCAGGACGATGTAGTCGGGCAGTTTTGTATCCCGCCCCACCAGAATCGGCCTCAGAACATTGTCGACCAGGCCGATCACCCCTACGCCGAAAGCAATCAGGATCAGACCCTTTCCCCAATGACCCACCGCAATGAGGTAAATCGCGACCGGCATCCATATCAGCCCGGCCCCGACCACCGGGATCAGGGACAGCACGGTCATCACCACTCCCCACAGGAAAGCTCCGGGAATACCGAGAATCCAGAAAATGATTCCTCCCAAAGAGCCTTGAACGACCCCGACGGCCAGGTTGCCCTTGATGGTCGCGCGGGCCACTTCCGCAAACTTGGAGAACAGCAGCTGTTCCCTGCGGTCCCCCAGCGGCAGGGCGCGAACCAGCAGGGCAACAAGCTTATTCCCGTCCCTCAGCAGGAAGAAGGCCACATAGAGCATCAGACCCAGGCTGACAAAGAACCGCACGACATTCTGCCCGACCTGCACGGCATACTGGGCGACAAACTGGCTGGCGGTCAGGGCCGCTCCGGACAGCTGTTCTCTGATCATGGTCAGATCGATGTTGAAGCGCTCCAGCAAGGACTGAACTGCGGGAAATGCGGTTTTGATCTGTTCGATGCGCTCCCCCAGATCGAACTCCCCGGTCTGAAGGCGTTGGTACAGCTCGGCGCCTTCCTTGAAAAAGGAGCCGAGAACGAACAGCGCCGGAACGATACCGATGCCTAGACATACACCGAGAGTGGCAATCGCGGCCAGGTTGGGCCGGTATCCCCAGAGGTTGAGAAACCGCCGGTAAACGGGATAAAAGATGAGGCCTATCAGGCAGGCCCAGAAAATGGCTGCGAAAAAGGGTTTGAGAAGGAAAAAGAAAAGGACTGTCACCAGGATCAGTGTCAGCAGAAACGACCATTTCTCCAGCCAGGCATGCTCTTGCCTCTGTTCCGTATCATCGTCGGCCATAAATGCCTTTTCTCCTTGCTGATTGTAAATTTCTGAGTAAATTTTTTCGAATTATAAATCATGAAGAGGCTGGATATAAGAGGAAAATGAGCGCAGCTTCTGGTAATTCCATGGTCGTGCTGTATATTTATCCGCCAGGAAGAACAATTAATCTTTCAGTCGGAGGCTGCATTATGGAGACCCTGCTCTCCAGGCACTGGCATCATTTGCCGCCGGAGGAGATAGTCACACTGCTCGACTCCGACGTTGAAAAGGGGCTCGATCACTTTGCCGTCACCCATCGGCAGGAGCATTTCGGACCGAACCGGATCACCCGGCAGAAAAGAAAAAGTCCCCTAGTCCTGTTTCTGCAGCAGTTTCATCAGCCCTTGGTCTATATCCTCCTGGGGGCAACCATCATCACTTTACTCCTCCGGGAATGGGTGGATGGTGCGGTCATCTTCGGGGTCGTGCTGGTCAATGCCGTCATCGGCTATATTCAGGAAGCCAAGGCGCTCAGAGCGATCGAGGCTCTGGCCCTTTCCATGGAGGGCCAGGCAACGGCGGTGCGGGCCGGACAAAAACAGAGGGTTTCGTTTTCGGAACTCGTGCCCGGCGATCTGGTGCTTCTGCAGTCCGGCGACAAGGTTCCCGCGGATCTCCGTTTGATCAGCGCCAGGGAATTGCAGATTGATGAATCGGCCCTTACGGGGGAATCGGTTCCGGTGCAAAAACAGTATGAAAGCCTGCCTGCGGAGGTCGCGCTGGCCGATCGCGCCAATATGGCCTATTCTTCGACCCTCGTCACCTATGGAACGGGAACGGGGATCGCTGTGGCCACGGGAGACGGTACGGAGATCGGCCGGATCAACGAGCTGATTACCAGTGCCGAAGTCCTGCAAACCCCCCTGACGAAAAAAATCGGGCACTTCAGCAGCCTGCTTCTCTGGGTCATTCTTGTTATGGCGGGAATGACGTTTCTGGTCGGCCTGCTCCACGGCGGAACCATACTGGAAACTTTCATGGCGGCGGTTGCGCTGGCGGTTGCGGCCATACCGGAAGGTCTGCCCGCGGCCATGACCGTGATGCTGGCGATCGGCGTCGGAAAAATGGCCAGACGCAACGCCATTATCCGCAAAATGCCGGCCGTTGAAACCCTGGGCAGTACCACGGTCATCTGCTCCGACAAGACCGGAACCCTGACACAGAACCAGATGACGGTTCAGCAGATTTATGCCGGGGGACGCCATTTCGAGGTAACGGGTGGAGGATATTCCCCGGCTGGAGAGATCGTTCGAACGGGCACGGCAGTAAAGGCCCAATCCCTGCCGGCACTGTTGGAATGCCTCGAGGCCGGCCTGTTCTGCAACGATTCGCGCCTGGTCGAAAAAGAAGGGCGATGGACCTACGAGGGGGATCCGACGGAAGCGGCTCTGCTGACTGTTGCCGTGAAGGCCGGACTGGACCGGGATCAGCTTGAAAAGCAGTGTCCGCGGCTGGATACCCTCCCCTTCGAATCCGAGCATCAATACATGGCCACCTTGCACTCGATCGGAGCCAACGGGGAAAAGGTCGTTTTTTTGAAGGGTTCGGTCGAACGGGTATTGCAGCGATGTGAAGACGCTTGTGGTGAAGGCGGGTCATTGGAAAAGCTGGACTGGGCCATTATTCACCGGGAAGCCGAAGGTCTGGCCGGAGAGGGATTGCGGGTCCTGGCCCTGGCGAAAAAAATTCTGAACAATTCCAACCGCTCTGTCTCTCATGCGGATGTGAGCGAAGGGCTGACTTTCCTGGGACTACAGGCCATGATGGATCCCCCGCGAAAGGAAGCGATCGATGCCGTCCGCGCCTGCGGACGAGCGGGTATTCAAGTCAAGATGATTACTGGCGATCATGTGGTCACGGCCGCTGCGATCGCCCGCCAGATCGGGATTGCCGACCCGAGCCGCGCCATCGGCGATTTTGCTTTCAAAGGCCAGGATCTGTCCCAATTATCCGACCAGGAGTTGATTGAAACGGCGGAAAGGGCATCGGTGTTTGCTCGGGTCGCTCCTGAACAGAAACTGCGACTTGTCGAAGCCCTTCAGACCAGCGGTCATGTCGTGGCGATGACGGGGGACGGTGTCAATGACGCACCGGCCCTGAAAAGAGCCGATATCGGTGTCGCCATGGGGGCTGGTGGAACCGAAGTCGCAAAAGAGGCTGCGGATATGGTACTGCTCGATGATAATTTCGCCACCATCGAGGCCGCGGTCGAAGAGGGCCGCGCGGTTTTCGATACCCTGATCAAATTCATCACCTGGACGCTGCCGACCAATGGCGGGCAAGCTCTGGTGATTTTTGTGGCCAAACTCTTCGGGATCGCCCTGCCCGTCAAACCGGTACAGATTCTCTGGATCAATATGACCACGGCCGTGCTGCTCGGCCTGATGCTGGCCTTTGAAGGAAAGGAGCCGGGAATCATGGAGCGGCCTCCCCGCCGCCCTGAAACTCCGGTGCTCACCAGAGAACTCATCCTCCGGATCGGTCTGGTGAGTCTGATGCTTCTGATAGGGGCTTTCGGTCTTTTCGAATGGAGCCTGTTGAAAGGCGAAAATCTGGAAAAAGCCCGCACCATGGCTGTCAACATGTTTATCTTCGGGCAGCTCTTCTATCTTTTCAACTGCCGCAGCCTGCGATATTCCATGTTCAAGCTGGGTGTTTTTTCAAACCGGCCGCTGCTTTTGGGGGTCGCCTCCATGGCCCTGCTGCAGTTGCTGTTCACTTATGCTCCCGCCATGAATGTGATGTTTGGATCCGCTCCGCTCGCAATCGAAGACTGGATCTGGATTCTGTCGGGCGGTTTGATCATTTACGCTGTGATCGGGTTCGAAAAGTGGCTGCGCCGGCGTGCCGAAACCAGAACGAAAGCTCTTCCTGCGGGCGCTTGACGGTTTGCATTGAACCAGAAAGGAGGGACTGCTTGAACAAGATATTTAAAATGTTTGAAAAGGTTATTGTTTTCGCCTTGCTCGGTCTGATGATGGTGGCTATCTTCGTCTCCACCATCGAGCTGGGATTCGTCCTGGTCCAGCAGCTTCGGGAGCCGCCGGTTTTCCTGCTCAATACCAAGGAGATGCTGGAGGTTTTCTCGTTTTTCCTCATGGTCCTGATCGGACTGGAACTTCTCGAAAGTATCAAGGCCTACCTGGAGGAGGAAAGGGTTCATGCGGAGGTCGTCATCCTGGTGGCGCTGGTGGCCGTGTCCAGGAAGATCATAGTGCTGGACTACAAAGAAGAGACACCCGAGATGCTCTTCGGCATAGCGGCGATCATCATTGGCCTTAGTGCGGGATATTTCCTGGTGCGGCATGCTCTTCATGCCCATAGAAACCCGTAGGATTCCCTCCTTTGGAGGACGCCAGGGGTCTGGTAATTCCAAAAAACCTTGCGAAGAGGAAGGTCGCCGAGGAGGATCACATCCAAATATTGTGTGGGAGCCGGCACAGATCTGTAATCGAGCCCTGTCGCAAGCTCCCACACTGTTCCGCCGCCTCTAGAAGAACATGCAGAATCGGGCTTGAATCGACTTGGTTTCCGTCCCACTTTTCACTCCGAAATCGTCGCGATACTGAAACAGCAGTTGGTAATGGTCGCCGATGCCGAAGGCCGAAGTGAACATCAGAGCATGGTTGTCCTGATCGTCCTTCTGGTCCACCCCGTCGATTTCCGTTTCCCCGCCGTTGGCGTAAAAGTAACTCAGGCCGACCCACCAGCGGGGGTGGATATCGTAGCTGAGATGAACCTCTGCACCATAGAGCAGGTCCTGCTCCTTGGTCACTTCCTCGGTCCCGTTCCAGAACTCGTCATTATCGTCAAACCAGGTCACATGCCCCACCAGATCGATGTAGAAGGGACCGAACCCCTTGACGAGTCCCAGCTCGTTTTTCAGCGCCCAGCGGTTCGTCCCCAGGTTCAAGGGCCGTTTCTTGCTGTACTCTCCGATGGGAACCGTCAGGTAGGGGGTCCAGCCGAACCAGAGCTTGTTTGCCGGATCGTTGACGAACCAGGTTGTCATGAGCAGAACCGGGTCCGCGATGCCGGAGGTCGAGGTGTCGGCGATAATGTCGCCGTCGAGACTCGCTTCGCCGGCGATGATCAGGGCCTGGGGATCGACCGTGAAGGGGCCGAGGTCGGTATAGTATACCGGACGGAAAATGACCAGATTCTGCGAAAGGTTGAAGTCGTTGGAAACCACCTCGTCATCGACTTTGAACCGGTGCCCCGTGGTGTGCTGCAGGTAGGTGCAGAAAAGCATGGAACCGGACGGCAGCGGGATATAGTCCCGGGGGTCCGTAGCGCGTGCAAAGTCCGGAACAGACGCCATTGCCGCCATCACGCAGAGAAGAAAAAGGTTTTTCATTGCCTGCCTCCAAAATCCATTGAATGTGAAAACGGGGCGTTTTTAACGCCCCGCGTCGTTTTACATGGCCTTCTTGTAAAGCTCGTTCAAATTTTCCAGTTTGACTGATCGGGGGTTGAACAGGGTGCAGACATCCTTCAGGGCGTTTTCGGCCATGATCGGAATATCCTTCTCGGTCACGCCGATTTCAGCCAGTCCGGTGGGGATGCCGATATCCCTGGAGAGTTTGCGAATGGAGGCTACGGCCTTTTCGGCCGCTTCGATGGTGCTCAATCCCTCGACGTTTTCCCCCAAAGCCTCGGCCACCTTGGCATACTTTTCGGCGTTGGCCATGAGATTGTATTCGCAGACGATTGGCAGGCAGATGGCGTTGCAGACCCCATGGGGCTTGCCGAGGAGACTGCCGGGCTGGTGCGCCATGGAATGGACGATGCCGAGACCGGCGCTGTTGAAGGCCATCCCGGCCAGGTATTCGGCGTAGGCCATGGCGTCGCGAGCCTGCATGTCGGAGCCGTTGGCGACCGCTTTGCGCAGCCATTTGCCGATGATGCGGATCGCTTCCAGGGCGAGACAGTCGGTGATGGGATTTGAAAGAAGGGTGGTGACATAGGCCTCGACGGCGTGGGTCAGGGCGTCCATGCCGGTGGCGGCGGTCAGGGCCGGGGGCAGGCCGACCATCAGGGCCGGATCGTTGATGGCCACATCAGCGGTCAGGCGGGCATCGGCGAAAATCATCTTGACGTGGGTGTCGGTGTTCGTAACCACGGCAAAGCGGGTCATTTCACTGCCGGTCCCCGCAGTGGTGTTGATCGAAATGTAAGGGGGAAGATCGGCCTGAAGGGTGTCGATGCCGGCCCAGTCGCGAATGTCGCCGCCGCTGGTAGCCATGATCCCCATGCCCTTGCCGCAGTCATGGGAACTGCCGCCGCCAAAGGTGATCATAAGATCGCAGCCGTTGTCCTTCCAGACTTTCAGGCAGTCGCGCACATTGATGTCGGTGGGATTGGGCTCGACGCCGTCGAAGACCACCACCTGAATGCCGACCTCCTCGAGCAGTTTTCTGACCATATCGACCATTCCCAGCTTGACCAGACCGTTGTCGGTCACGATCAGGGCCTTGGTGCCGCCAAGAATCCTGGCCTGTTTGCCGATCTCCTTGACCGCTCCGTTGCCCAGCAGCGAGGTGGTGGGCATGAAAAAGCTGTAAACCTGTTCTGGCATTGCTCCCATGACACGTTCTCCTTTTTTGATGCGTGATTGATAGGCAGGCCGGCCTGTCCGGCCAGCCGACGACCATTCACCCCGAGAGCAGAGAGCATACCAAGTCGAAAAAATTATAAAATATTTGAAAAAACAATGAGTTGTAAAGAGTCTTCAGGTTCGGAGCGAACCCCTTGGGTGCAACATTCCCTGCTCATGAAACGGATTCTCAAACAACCCTGCAATGCAGGCTCGCCTGATTCGCTTTCTGATGAGGAAGAAAGAAAGATTGATGGTCGGCAAGATAGATTGAAGGAATCCGACGGAATTCACCGTTCCGGATCTGGAGGACGCTCGGCAGGTTTGAAAAAAGAAGAAAAAGGGCGCGGAAAGCTGCCGAAAGACGGCCGCGGGGAGCGGCGAAATGTGGAGGAAGGTTCTAGAGAGGCTCGGCACTCCCTTCTGTCGCCTCCTCCTGCCGCTTCAGGCGTTGATTCAGCGCCTGGCGGGAGATGCCGAGAAGCGAGGAAGCGATGCCCTGGTTGCCCTTGGCCAGGTCCATGGCCGCGGAGACCAGCAGAAGATTCATTTCTTTCAGGGTCGGAAAACGACCAAAAAGGTTCCGAAGGCTTTCGGCATCCGGTTTTTCCTGGTTGCCGCTGGCCGGCGTCCCGGCCTGATCCCAGCCGATGACGTTTTTAAAACTCTCCATGGAAAGGACGCCGCTCTGATGCCGGGCCACCGCATCGTACACCATGGCCTGCAGTTCCCGGATATTTCCTGGAAAAGCATAGGTTCCGAGGAGTCGCGGGAGTTCGGGATTGGCAGCCGGAGGCTTTTTGCGGAATTCCTGGCTGGCCCTGATCATGAAGTGGTCGAGCAGAAAGGGGATGTCGTCCCGTCTCTCGCGAAGAGGCGGGATATGGATGTGATGGGTGCACAACCGGTAATAGAGGTCGCTTCTGAACAGATCCCTGGTCATCATTTGCTGCAGATTCCGATTGGTGGCGACCACGATCCGGGCATCGCTTTTGCGGGGCACGTCGGACCCGATCGGATAGTACTCCTGCTCCTGCAGCAAGCGCAGCAGCTTGACCTGGGACGCCTCTTTCAGATCGCCTATTTCATCCAGGAAAAGCGTGCCCCCGCCGGCCTGGGAAATGAGACCGGCTCGCGGGCGGTCGGCTCCGGTAAAGGCGCCCCGTTCATGCCCGAACAGAGAATCGGAAAACAGGTTGTCGTCCAGTCCCGCCACATTCACGCAGACCAGTTTGCCGGGAAGGTCGCTCAACTGGTGGATGGCCTTGGCGAACAGTTCTTTGCCGACGCCGGTCTCCCCGGTAATCAGAATCGGCTGGCGGGATCGGGCCACCACTTCCATGTAACGGAAGATTGCGCGCATTTTGCTGTTGCAGGTGATGATGGGGGCAAAAATTTCGGGGCGCTCCAGTTGATCGGAAAGCAGTTGCTCCTTGAGGAGATGCACTTCCTTGCGCAGATTCCGAAGTTCCAGGGTCCGTTGAATGGTGGTGATGAACCGGGTTTTGTCGACCGGTTTGACCAGATAATCGTGTGCACCGTTCTTCATGCACTGGACCGCCAGGTCGAGTTCGTCCGAAGCGGTCATGATGAGAACCGGAATATGAGGATACTTCATGCAGATGTCCGTCAGCAGTTCCTGACCGGAAATATGCGGCATGAAGAGATCGAGCACGATGACTCCGAAATCGCGCTCGGCCAGAAGAGGGATCACCCGACGGCTGTCATCGAGAGTCGCCACTTCCCGAATTCCGGCGCTGCGAAGAAGCATTCGGGAACTGAAGAGAATATTGGGTTCGTCATCTACCAGCAAAACCGCCTGGTCTTCGCAACCAATGGCCATGCCCACCCCCTTTTCACGACAGGCTCCTGGATTCCTTTCGAAGAGCCAGCCCCACTTTACACGGCGCGGCATTTTTTTTCTACAGTTCTCCCGACCCTTTCGCCGCCTGCCTATTTGCCGGCCTGTACGGAGGTCATGGCCACGGTGCTGACGATGTCCTCCACGGAACATCCACGGGACATATCATTGAAGGGTTTCGCCAAACCCTGCACCATTAACCCGGCCACCCGGGCCCCGGCAATCCTTTCGGTCAGTTTGTAGCCGATATTGCCGCTGTTGAGATCGGGGAAAATCAGGGTGTTGGCCCGACCGGCTATAAGCGATTGGGGAGCTTTCATTGCGGCGACCTGGGGAATGATGGCGGTGTCCAGTTGCAATTCCCCGTCGACAATCAGATCGGGAGCCAGGGTTTGGGCGATGATCTTGGCCTGCCGGACCTTGTCGACCTCTTCGTGTTCTGCGCTGCCCATGGTGGAGAAGGACAACAGGGCAACGCGGGCCTCCACCCCCAACAGGTTGCGGCAGCTTGTGGCAGTGGTTACGGCGATTTCGGCCAATGCCCGGGCATCCGGCCGGGGATTGACAACACAGTCGGCAAACAGCAGAATGCCGTTCTCGCCCAAGTCCTGCCTGGGAGTCGCCATCAGCATGACGGACGAGACGGTACGGATGTCGGGCGCGGTGCCGATGGTCTGGAGGGCGGCCCGCAGAACCTGCCCGGTGCTGTTGTAGGCGCCCGCTACGGCACCGTCGGCATCTCCCCTGTGAACCATCATGGCCGCGAAAAACAGATGGTCAGGCGCCAGAAGCAAGCTGGCTGCCTGTTCCCGAGTCAGCCCTTTGTGCCGGCGAAGGGAGGCCAGCTCTTCGATATAGCCGGCCAGTCGGGAAGCGTCCGCGGGGGACTGCAGAGCGACTTCGGTCAAGTCGGCGCCCAGGGCTTTCGCCCTCTGGCACAGATCGTCGGGATCCCCAAGCAGAACGACCCTTGCCAGCCCCTCGCGGGCTATCCGGCCGGCGGCATGCAGCATCCGATCATCGTAACTTTCCGGCAGCACGATGGTTTTCAGGTTGGTTCGGGCTCTTTGCTTGATAGTATCAATCAACTGCATGAGTTTCTCCTGGATCAGGTTTGACGAGAAGGCGTCCCCCTGACCGGGAGATCAGGGGGGACGCCTTCCCGACCCGGTAATCGGAGGCTCAACCGGGAAGCTCGTTCAGGGCGTAACGGGTGTGGGGTATCGTTCAACCAGGAAGATCTTCGGCGCTTCCGCCTCCATGCCAACCGGAGAGCAGGGAATGTGCCCATTTTCGGGAATGTCATTTTAATCAATTAAAACAGCAAGTTAGTTCGTTCCGAAAGCATGTTGTTAGCAGGAAGGGGGTGCAACATAGCGGACTGGCGCAAGAAACGTTGCGCCCCTACCGGCGAAGGGCTTTTCTCCAAACGCCCATTCTCTCCGCCGCCTTGATCAGTTCGTCGCGAAAATCGGGATGGGCTATGGAGATGAGCGCCTCGGCGCGCTGCCATGTGTTCTTCCCCTTCAGGTTGACCTTGCCGTGTTCCGTCACCACCCAATGCACGCAGGAACGGCTGTCGGTGACGATACTGCCGGGGGCGAGGGTCGGCACGATGCGGGATCGGACCTCTCCGTTTTTGTCATAGGTCGAGGAGAGGCAGATGAAGCTTTTTCCCCCTCTGGAAAGATAGGCCCCCAGGACAAAGTCGAGCTGGCCGCCGGTGCCGCTGATCTGGCGGAATCCGGCCGATTCGGATGAAACCTGGCCGAACAGGTCGACTTCCACGGCATTGTTGATGGAGACGAAGTTGTCGATCAGGGCGACGTTGCGCACATCGTTGCAGTAGTCGACGGGGGCGCTCATGATCTGCGGATTGTCATGAAGAAAATCGTACAGTATCCGGCTGCCCGCGGCGAAGGAGAAAACCTGGCGGTATCGATCGATGTTCTTGCGCGACCCGTTGATTTTTCCCCGCAGCGACATCTCGACAAAGGCATCCACATACATTTCCGTATGCACGCCGAGATCCTTGAGATCCGACTCCGCGATCAGTTTGCCGACCGCATTCGGCATGCCGCCGATTCCCAACTGCAGGCAGGCGCCGTCGGGGATCTCCTCGACGATCAGTTGGGCGACCTGGACATCGATTTCGGAAAGAGGAGCCGAAGGCAGTTCGGCCAGAACCGGGTCGTCCCCTTCCACGACGTGCGTGACCTGCGAGATATGGATGGCCTCCTCCCTGCCACCCAGGCAGCGGGGCATGTTTCGGTTGACCTCCACGATGATATGTCTGGCCCGCTCGCAAACCGCCATCAGATGGGAGGCCTGAGGGCCGAAGTTGAAATAGCCGTGCTCGTCCATGGGTGTCACCTGGAACATGGCGACGTCGACGGGCTCGATGCTCTCCCGGTAGAATCGAGGCAGCTCCGAATAGCGCATGGGGCCGTAAAAGCCGCAGCCGGAAGAGAGGATTTTGCGGTCGATTCCCGAGCAGTGCCAGGAGTTCCAGGTGAAATGCCGCTCCGGATTCGGGATGCGGCAGATTTCCGGCATCCACAGGGTGACGCCGCCTCTGACCTTGACGTCCGACAATTCGCCGGCCCTGGCCGCCAGGGCCCGGTCGGTCGCCACCGGATGGCCGAGGCACCAGCCGTAATCCACCCAGTCGCCGGGCCGAACGATTTTGACCGCCTCTTCCGGGGGGGTCAGTTTGCTGCGGTACTGTTGGAGATGCGGCATGTCGGTTTCTCCTTTCTGGTTTTTCTTTTCGCTTGAGCGGCCCGCTTTCCCGGTTTCTCCCTCTGCTCCCCTCGGTTCCATTCGAAAACCTGGGGGGAAAGCCGCAGAAAAAGCTGCCGCCAGCGGCGATACTGCGACTCGGTGATGTTGTATTCCCGGCAGATGTCCTTCGCTGCCCGGCCGGCCAGCCCCTCCAGCACGATGATGGCTTTGGTTTGCGAACTCAATAGGCGGTAACAGTTCATGGCTCTCTCTTTTCCGATTTCTCCCGGGTCAACGGTGAACAGGACCCAGGGGCAGAAGGACTCGGTTGAAGACCTCGTTGAGAACCTGGGCCACGCCCGTATAGGCGGCGCACAGCCCGCACAGAATGCCCACGAAGCCGATCGCCGATCTGATCAGGGAGCTTCCCAGGGCATCGCCGACGGCCAGGCCGAAAAACAGGATGACCGCCAGCGCAAAGGTGATCTGGAGCGCCCTGTTGAGCCGGAAAGTGCCGACGAACATGACCAGGGTAAAGGTGCCCCAGAGCACCAGATATGCGACCAGCGAGGGGATGCCGGGCGGGGCGCCAAGCCCGAGTTGCGGGAAGACCATCAGCCCGATGAAGCTCAGCCAGAACAGTCCGTAGGAGGTAAAAACGGTGGCGGCAAAGGTATTGTTCTTCCGCCATTCCATAATCCCGGCCAGAATCTGGGCAAAACCTCCGTAGAAGATGCCCATGGCGAGAATCATGCTGTCGTTGGGAAACAGCCCTGCGATATGCAGGTTGACAAGGATGGTGGTCAGGCCGAATCCCAGCAGGCCCAGCGGAGCCGGGTTGCCCGTACCGTCGGGGATCGAGCAGAGAACCGGAACCGGGGAAACTTCGTTGACTGGAAGCTCGTAAACGTTTTTGGCAGTTTTCATTTTTCGACAGCTCCTTGAAGGATTGTTTTTGGGTCTGGAACCGGGGCGGTTTGGGTATAGGATCTCGCCGGCGCCTCCCCGCGGAGGACCCGCAGGGCGCCTTGGGCGAGAGCAAGCATTTCGTCTTCGCCGGGGTGAACCCACACCGGAGCGATAAAACCGGTCCGCTCCCGGATCCACTCCACCAACTCCTGCCAGTGGACCACTCCTCCCGTCAGGATGACCGCATCCACATCACCCTTTAAAACAGCGGCCATGGCGCCGATTTCCTTGGCGATCTGATAAGCCATGGCTTCGGCAACCAGCCGGGCCGAGGCATCTCCTTCCCGCATTCGTCGTCCGACCTCAATGGCTGAATTGGTTCCCAGGTAGGAGACCAGTCCGCCTTGGCCAATCAGCTTTCTCTTGATCTCTGCCTTGCCGAGCGCCGCGCCCTGAAAACAGAGCTCGACCACATCGAGCAGGGGCAGGCTGCCGGTTCTTTCGGGAGAGAAGGGTCCTGCGTCCAGTCCGCCACTGACATCCACCATCCTTCCCTTCTGATGGGCGGTGACGGAAATGCCGCCGCCGAGATGGGCGACGATCAGGTTCAGGTCTTCGTAGCAGGCAGAGCGTTCGGCAGCGCCCCTGCGGGCGACCGCTTTGATATTCAGGGCATGGGAGATGCTCCGCCGTTCGATTCCCGCCAGTCCCGAAACCCGGGCGAGATCGTGCAGCTCGTCCACAGTTACCGGATCGACGGTAAACGCAGGAATGTTCGCGATCCCGGCTATCTCATGGGCCATAAGGACTCCCAGGTTGGAGGCATGTTCCCGCTGACCGACCGCCCTCATCTCTTCCAGCATGACCTCGTTGACGGGATAAGTCCCGCTTTCCAGCGGTCCCAGCAGGCCTCCCCGGCCGACTACTGCATCCAGTGTTTCAATCCGGACCCCGTTGCTCTTCAGCCAATTCAAAACGGTGCCAAGGCGAAAGGAGAACTGCGAGGGGATGTTCGGAAAAGCCGACAGCTCTTCTGCCTCATGGCGCAGAGTGTCCTGGAGTGTCGGAACCTCGTTCTCAAAAAGGGCCACTTTGGTCGAGGTTGATCCTGGATTGATGGCAAGGACCCGCCATAAAGAGTGCTTTTTCATGATCTTTCCTTTCAGTGCGCTGATGCTTTTCCCTCCAAAGGACACGACTATCCGGGCTGAGGATGCTGATTGAGCAAAGCTTGTGCCGGGGCTGGAATTTGAATTTAAGTGTTTAGAATTAAATCGATTCTACATTTAGTAATGAGGAATCAGGGTGCGCCGTGGGGTGCAATGAGAGACAGGAGCCCTCGCTACGGAAAAAGGAAAATCAGGTGAAAACTGCGGAGAAGAGAGAAGAGAAAGGTTTTTTCGAAAAGCAACGAAACTTGCAGGGGTGCGTCGGCAACATTTTGACGAGGGCCGCTCGATTCTTTCACCCCCTCCTGATGATGAAGATCGCTAGCACTCTGTGAATCATCGGAAAGAGGTTAAAGTGCCGGAAAGGTTACGGTGACAACCGTGCCGACGCCGACTTGTGAATCGAAATCGATGGTGGCCTGATGGTCCTTGATGATCGAATAGCAGATCGAGAGGCCGAGGCCGGTCCCGCCGGTTTTCTGCCGGGTCGTGAAAAAAGGATCGAGAATCCGTCCCCGGATATCGGGGGATATCCCCACGCCCTGGTCCCTTACCCTCACCAGTATGGAGCGCGGTTTCTCCTGAAAGATCGTACTGACGAACACGCCGGCCTGACGATCGGGCAAGGCCTGCAGGGCGTTGATGATGAGGTTGATCACGACCTGTTCGATTTTCTGGAAATGTCCCAGGACCGGGGGCAGTCCCTCGGCCAGGTTGCAGGCAAAGTGGTCGGTATTCTGTCTGATTTTGTTGCCGAGAATGATCAGCGCCTCTTCGATGATCCTGTTGATGTCGCAGGGGCGGTGCGCCGAACCATCGTCCTGGCGGGAGAAGTCTCTGAGGCTGGTGACGATGTTCTGGATGCGCCGCGAGCCTTCAATGAGACTGTGAAGGAGTTGGGGGATATCCTTGAGGGCCTCATCGGCGGGCAGCCCGCCGAAGGTCAGATCCGGCCTGTTCGCGGTCGGTTCCTGCAGCAGGCGCTGAATATCCGGCCAGGCTTCCTCCAGGTACTGGGCGCTGGACAGCAGATAGTTGTTGGGATTGTTGATTTCATGGGCGATGCCGGAGGCCAGGGTGCCGATGGCGGTCATCTTGTTGGCTTGAATCAGTTTGGCCTGCAATTCGGCCTGTTCCTTGCGAATACGCAGTTTTTCCGTGATGTCCCGGAAGGTGCCGTAGAGGTACTGCTGGCCCCTGGAGCGGAGCAGTCGGCCGCGAAACGTGACGATGATCCTGTCCCCCCGGCTGTCAAGTGTATGCAGCGGAGAATCGGAACCCCACACCATTTCGCGGTTCGAGTCTTCTTTCTGTGCCGAAAGTTTCTGGGCAAAGGCGGCCAGGATCTTCGGTTTCATCAGCATCGCCAGTCCGCCGCCCAGCAGTTCTTCCTTGCTGTAGCCATACAGCCTGGTTGCGGCAGTATTGGCGTCGAGAATGGCCAGATTCGTCGGGTTGAACAAAAAGGCGGGGTCCTCGTTCTGTTCGAAAATGCTGCGAAACAGTTGCTCGCTTTCCCGCAGGGCAATTTCGGTCCGCTTGCGTTCTGTAATGTCGGCCAGAACGCCTACCGTCCCGATGATATCCCCTTTCGGATCGCAAAGAGG
The DNA here is from genome assembly GCA_041390365.1 of Syntrophotaleaceae bacterium. NCBI lineage: Bacteria > Pseudomonadati > Thermodesulfobacteriota > Desulfuromonadia > Desulfuromonadales > Syntrophotaleaceae > Syntrophotaleaceae bacterium. Next base: position 596,547 of record JAWKQB010000003.1, read on the forward strand.
CGCCGTCGAAAAGCTGATGTCCAGCAGTTTGCCATCCTTGTGCCGGCGCCTGGTTTCCTGAGCGTAGAAACGCTCTCCCCGGTTCATCCGTTCCAGGTTCCGGCTGAATTCGCTTTCCAGCCCGATCGGCACCAGCGGATAGTCCTGGTTCAGCACTTCCTGCTCCGTCCAGCCGAACATCTGCTGGGATGCCGGATTCCAGAGCTGGATGCGGCCCTGGGTGTCCAACACGAAAATGGCCAGTGGCGACGCCTGAATGGTCGCCTGCAGTGTTTGATTGACCTCCCGCAGCGCCTCTGAAGCGCGCCGGCGTTCGCTGACATCACGGCTGGCGAAAACGGCGCCCGTCACCCGCAAGCCTTCGGTGATGCATTTGCCGATGGTCTCCAGCCAGACATAGTGGCCGTCGGCATGACGATAGCGAAATTCTTCCCGAACCTTTTTTTTCTCCGGCAAGGTTTCCTGAAACGCGGTCCTCATCCGTTCCAGATCCTCCGGGTGCATCAGGTCGTAGAGGCAGGTTCCGATCAGGGTTTCGGGAGAAAAGCCCAGGACTTCCCTGTGGGAGGGGCTGAGATAGGTGAAAGAACCGTTCTGGTCGGCAGTGCTGACCAGATCGAGCATGTTGTCGGCGACCCAGCGGAACTGCTCCTTGCCGCTGACCAGAGCCATTTCGGCCCTTTTGCGTTCGGTGATGTCCCGACTGGCGAACACCGCTCCGGTGATGCGGTTTAAACTGTCCCTGGTGCATTTAGCGATGGTTTCCAGCCAGATATAGTAGCCTTTGGAGTGACGGTAACGGAATTGCGACTTGACCGTTTCCAGAGCGGGCAGCATGTCCTGAAAAACGATCCGCATCCGCTCCAGATCCTCGGGATGCATCAGATCATACAGCCAGGTATTTAGCAGGCTCTCGGGGGCGAAGCCAAGTACAGACTGATGGGAAGGACTGAGGTAGCGGAAAAAGCCCTGCTGATCGGCTTCGCTGACCAGGTCCAGCATGTTGTCTGCAATACTGTGTAACTGGTTTTTCTTTTCCCGAAGCGATATTTCATTGCGTTTCCGTTCGGTGATGTCCTGCAGGATGCCGAACACGCATTCCACGTCTGATGCCCGGAAGAGGGATAACTGAATGACCACTTCCCGTCGGCTTCCGCCTTTGGCTGCGAGAATGCCGTCATATTGAAGCTTCGCGAGTTTTTCCTGCACCAATCGAGCGTGGTGGCGGCGATTGAGCTGAGCAAAGACGGGTGCGAAGATGTCACCGTCACTTTTTCCGGCAATCTCTCCCCGTGGCACTCCCATCAGGTTTTCGAAAGCGGTATTGCATGCCAGGTAGACGCCATCCATCCTCTTGAAAAAAACAGGGTCCGGCAAAAGGTCGATGAATTCCTGATGGAGGCCTGTAGTGTTGAGGCATTTGTTTGACGAGGCAGAATCGGATGGAGGGATTAAGCAAGTTTCTTTTTCATGATCGGGATTTCGATGCATAAGGCATTGCCTTAGAAAAGTTCCGGTTGTTCTGAAACATACAGGGTCTGCAGTGTCCATTATAGGAAAATGGAGCTTCAATTTATAAGAAAATTTTTCGCAGATTGGAAAAAGACAAGCCGAAGGCGAAAAACAGTGCACGAAAGAGCGATTCGACAGAGTCTGTGAGCGTTGGCGCAAAAAAAACGGCCCCGGGATTCCCAGTCCCGGGGCCGTTTTTGTACACCCCATGAAGGAGGATCAGAAGCGGAGAAAGGCTCCTGCATAGGGACCGGAGAAGGTAGCGTCGATGAAAAGGTCCGATTCGTCCACGTCCAGATCCAGGTAGCGATAGCCGCCGAAGATTCCAACCATGGGCAGGGGGGAGAACTCGATCTGGGCGTCGGCATCCAGGAAACTGTTGTCGCTGTAGCTCATGTATCCTGCCCGGCCGATCAGTGCCAGGTAGTCGGCAATGCCGAGTCTGGCCCGCAATCCGATGGTCGGAACCGGAATGGTACCGGAGATTTTCTCGCGGAAGTTGTTGGTCTGGCTAGAAAGGCTGACCTCGCCATCCACAACCTTGACCGACAACTCGGGCCCGGCCTGGATGCGAACCGGAAGATCGTCGAGGTTGAGCAGATTCCAGGTCAATCCGACATCGTAGATGTCGATGTCTATTTCCCCTTTGACCGTATCGGAAATCGGAAAGACTTCGCCCTCGAAAATAATGGTCCTGTCCAGAACGGATGTGCCGGAGAAATCGAGGGGCAGGTAGCCCACGGCAAGCCGGAAAGAACCGAACTGAAAGGCTGCCTCGGCCGTCAGTTCCTCGCTGTCGTCGAAGTCCAGGTCGTCCTCCAGGTCGATTTCGGTATTGATGGTCCCCGATTCCGTAGACGCGAATTGGCCGTCGGGGGACAGAAAGACATAGCTGAGTTTAAGGGAGATGTTTTCATCGGCAACGGCGCCGAAGGGGAACAGGCAAAGCAGGAAAAGGATCAAAAGGGCACGAGTGACTGGCTGCATGGAGTACCTCCTGAAGTAAATGGGCATATCGCCCATGCAAGGGACGAAAATTGTTTTCACGCCTCGACCAAAAGTTTCACGGCAGGACCAGATCCGACGGGTCTTGCTCGTAAATGTCGAAAAACTCCGGTAAATGAAAATAATCTTTTCGGGCAGTTTTTGTGCGTTTGACCCAATGAACACTTGTAATTAAGCAAAATTTGAGCCCGAAAAGTTCCTTTGTGAGATTTGAATTTCGGACATGCACGATGTTTTATTCAAAAACCCAGAAAATTATAATTTTTTCGATTTTTAAATGAAATCGGGAATTTATCGTTGCGGAGCGGTTTAAAGGAACAAAAAAGCTCGAAAAAACAGTGAGCTGAATTGCATATTTAAACAGTGTGGTTTAGACTATTAATGAAAAGTAAAACCTATTTATTTTATGCAAAATAAAGATAAAAACCGCATAGTTTGTGATTCACTGGAGCTAAATCTAAAGAAAAAATTAATATTTGACAAGGGCAATTGTCCTGTCAGTATTAAGATTAATAGGGTTAATGCACTACTGATGGGAAGAATGGGCAGAGGTAACAAGGGCATTCCTTCCATTTTACTAACATTTGAGAAAGTTTCAGCATCTGCTCAGGTTTTATTTTATTTAATTTTCTTGAAATGGTTAATTATTTTTATGTTTTTAGTCCCCCAGGGAGCGACACTGAACTTCTCCTTTCTCGGTGGTTATGCCATCCGATTCAAATATAAATAATCACTTCTCTTGCTATTTCGACAGGCTGGCCATGCCGAGAACCAAAGCAGGCCGGTTTTAAATATTTCAAATATGTCGTGGTGATTGAAAGGAGATTCCGTATGAAACGAATCCTTTTGACAGCACTTATGCTGGCTATCGCGGTTGCAGGGTTTTCCAGTCATGGCGAGGCTCGGGATGACAAAAAAGACCGGGTCCGCTTCTATG